>JAOABU010000014.1 GCA_026418195.1 Spirochaetota bacterium
TCGGATCGGCGGAGGGGATGGGTTCGTGGGCGGACTACTCTACGCGATCCTGAAAGGATGGGAACCAGAAAAATGGATTCAGTTCGGCTGGGCTACCGGAGCACTGGCGGTTACGATGCTCACCGACTACGCGCAACCCGCAGATGAAGAAGAGGTATGGGCAATCTGGCAGGGTAATGCTCGGGTAAAACGATAGGATCCCATAGACTAAGTATATTTTCTCTAATATATTCTTTTTGTGAACACAACAGGTCCCGATTTTTTAAAAGTGAATGTCCAAAAAATCTTGAACCATCGACTCTCTGAAACAGAACTGCAAAAAAAGCTTCCAGAAGACCTAATGAATGAAATCATCCTATACGTTCGTGAGTTGGAGCTCCGGAACGAGGAGCTCCAACGTGTTCAAAGGGAACTGGAAGCACAGAATCGACAATATGAGGATATCTACGAAAACACTCCTATCGGATACGCTAGCTATACACCCGATGGGGAACTCATAACCTGCAACTCGCGATTCCGCCGTTGGACCGGTATAAAAGAAAAATGTACACCGAAAACACATCTTCAACGATTCCTTACATCAGAAAGTCAGGATACATTCCAAGCTCATTTACAACAACTATTTGAAAAGGGAACTCCTAATTCTTGCATTCTGCATCTAAAGACTTCCGAATCATCCACCCTTCCGATTCGGATGATAAGCAACCTGTATAAAAGAAACTCGAACACCTTTATTTGTAGCGCTTTCATTGACATCTCTGAACAGATGGCAGTAGAAAGTAAGGCACTTACGAAGACGGACATTGAACAAACAGCTATTGCTCTTCAAGACGTAACAACGGTTGTCAATGATCAGAGAAAGATCGAAATCGAACTTCAGAAACAGATCGCCAATCTTAAAAGCATCATCGGAGTCTTAAAGCAGGAACATAGCTCCGAAGAAGAACTATTGAACTTCGCTATGAACGAAGCCATGAAGCTATCTGGGTGTGAACGAGGGTGTCTCTACAGTTACACTACGCACCAAGAAACCCTTTCGTTGTATACCGTTGTCTGCCGTATGGAGGAATCGACTCCCTGTCCCTCTCCTACCCGTGAAGTTCTGAACGAACTCATGTCTGGGCAGCATACCTATTTACTCAAAGGAAACCTACTATACATGCCCATTTTTTACCACTCTCAGTTCGTAGGGTTGCTTATCTTAAAAAATCCAGATGTTTCCCATCTAGAAGGGGTTATCCTGCAGCTGAACATTCTTATGCGCACCACCTGGGAACAATTGGAAAAACGAAGATCCGATATTCTTAAAGAAACCTACTACCATGCCCTCAAAGGCATTCAACAACCCGTCGTGATCACAGATAAAAGTGGAATCATTACAGATGTGAATGACGCTTTTCTTCGAATGTACGAGTTTGAAAGGAAGGAAGTCCTGGGACAGAATCCCCGAATCTTGAATCCTGGAATAGAGGTGTACAAGAACTTAGGATACCCCGAGGAGTATTACAAGAAGCTCTTTCAAGAATTGTGGAATAGTATTCTGGATCCTAGCATCGGACAGTGGCAAGGCATTTTAATTAACCGAAAGAAATCAGGTACCCTAGTCTGGACTCAGACATACATTTCCGCCATTCGGGATCGAACCGGACAGATCCAGAGTTTCATTGGACTGCCCGTAGACATTTCCTCCCTTAAGGAAAACGAATATCGATCAAAAATAGACCTGTATCGCACCATCGCGCGCTTGTCCGAGCTTCGGGACAATGAAACCGGAAACCACATGCGGAGGGTAGGAATTTACGCTCGACTCCTCTCCAAAGCCTTAGGGATGCCGGAAAAGTTCTCTGAAGAGATGGAACTCTTCGCTCCCATGCACGACATCGGGAAAGTAGGGATCAGCGATACGATTCTCCTGGTAAATCGAAGCCTCACCGAAGAAGAGTACGAAGAAATCAAGAAACACACCCTCCTAGGGTACAATATCGTGCGAGACAAGGAAGAGCTAAAAATCGCTGCAGAGATCATCCTCTACCACCATGAACGATGGGATGGAACGGGGTACCCTTATGGATTGAAAGGAGAATCCATTCCTCTTTCGGCTCGCATTACGGCCATTGCCGATGTGTACGATGCGCTTCGAAGTAGACGACCGTACAAAGAAGAATGGTCCCACGAACAAGCGGTACGAGAAATCGTAAAAAGCAGTGGTAAAGCCTTCGATCCCAGGGTTGTCCAAGTGTTCCTGCAATTGGCCCAACAGTTCGATGAAGTGTTCATGAAACTTAAGGATTGAGCTTCTCGTTCCTTTGCCCATGGCAGGAATGGAATTTCTTCCTTTACCATGGTATACTACCAAGCATGCAGACACAGAAACCTATTGCGATTTTTTTGCTTCGAATAAGTTTAGGGATTTTCTTTCTTGTATTAGGTATCCAAGGTCTTTCCATGCATACTTCCAAAACCGCTGAAATTCTTCGTTGGTTCGGAAGAAACGATACCCTAAACATCGTGATCTCCGTGGTTCAGATTCTTGCAGGAGCAGTTCTCTGCATTGGAGTCTTCCTCCCTATCGGTAGTACGGTTTCTTGGCTTCTGTCCCTAGGAATCCTGATCCTGTGGGGGATCTATATGGTGATGACCCTATTTTTAAAAGACTTTCTCCGGCCCGACACCCTATCCTGGCTTTATAAAACATCCTGGAGTTTAATCATCTTCACTTCCCTGTGGTTGGTGTGTAGTCGCGAGTAACCTCTCGCTGTCCCACTCCTTGAAACCTCTTGACGAACCTATATTTTCCGCATAGCATACTTAATAGAGAAAATCCTATACTATAGGCATTTTTTTCTCCAAAATATCGAAAATCCTCGTGGATAATCCCAAAGGAGTTCGTTCATGCAGGTAAAAACTTTCAAGGGAGGAACACACCCACCGGAGAAGAAAGAGCTCGCAAAGGATGTTCCCATTGAGTATCACCTTTCTCCCAAGCAGGTAGTGATCCACCTGAACCAACACACGGGTGCCCCGAACCAACCATTGGTGAAAGTGGGCGATACGGTAACACGGGGTCAAAAAATTGCTTCCAGCGAAGGCAAATTGATGATCCCCCACCATGCATCCATCTGTGGAGTAGTGAAAAAGATTGAACCCCGTCCCCAGGCAAACCTGCAGGATGGTGTCGCTATCGTGATCGAAGCGGACGGTCGAACGGAAGAAGCCTTCCTGCCTCCATTGGATCCCTTTGCCTGTTCCAAAGCGGAAGCCATTGAACGGATCAAGGAAGCAGGAATTGTAGGTATGGGAGGCGCTGGGTTCCCTACCTGGATGAAACTCTCCCCACCTCCTACCAAGCCCATCGATGTGGTGATTGCCAATGGGGCCGAATGCGAACCATACCTCACCATAGACTACCGAACATTGAAAGAGCAGGCTTCGGCGGTAGTGTACGGTTTAGGGGTTTGTCTCCAGATTCTGGGAGTAAAGAAGGGAATTGTTGCCGTTGAAGATAACAAGATCGACCTCCTCCCCACCCTAGAAGATGCTGTAGCCAATTTCCTAAAAGGACCTGGGAATGGGAAAGGGTTTGACATCCGCGTAAGTGTTTTGAAAACCAAGTATCCGCAGGGAGGTGAGAAGATGCTTATCACCGCTCTCACGGGTAGAGAAGTTCCATCTGGTGGTCTTCCGATGGATGTGGGTACAGTGGTTCAAAACGTAGGGACCCTCAAAGCAATTGCGGAAGCCTTCCTCCAAGGCAAGCCTTTGATCGACCGGGGGTTCACCGCTACAGGCAGCGCTTGTAAAACCCCTAAGAATCTGGTAGTTCCCATCGGAACCGTGTTGTCCGACCTGATTCCAGAGGTGATTCAGATCGAGGAAGACCTGCGCCGAGTGATATTCGGAGGTCCCATGATGGGGGTGAGCGTCCCTACCCTGGATACTCCGATCCAGAAAAACACTTCTGGTGTGGTGTTTATGAACAGCAAGGAAGCCCTCATATATGAAGAAGGGAACTGCATTCGTTGCGGCC
Source organism: Spirochaetota bacterium (assembly GCA_026418195.1). Taxonomy (GTDB): domain Bacteria; phylum Spirochaetota; class Spirochaetia; order DTKZ01; family DTKZ01; genus DTKZ01. Next base: position 4,028 of record JAOABU010000014.1, read on the forward strand.
GTTGCTTACAGGCCTGTAGCTGCAGACTTTCTCCCGCTCTCCTGAATGAAGCGATTCTAGCGAACGACTGGGACCTGGCAGACCAATTAGGGCTTTTAGACTGCATCGAATGTGGCACCTGCTCCTATGTATGCCCCGCTCATGTATACCTGGTTCAACGGTTCCGGGTCGGGAAACTCACCCTACGAGCAGTGAAAGCTTCAAAAACCAAGAAGGGAGGAAACTAATGGCTGAAAAACCTCGTTTACTACTTTCCTCTAGCCCCAGTATTTACAGTGGGATGAATGTTCAGCGTCTGATGCTTTACGTAATCATCGCTCTCCTTCCCACTAGCGCGTATGGCGTGTACCTGTATGGACAGCCAGCCCTTACCACCATCCTGGTATCGGTGGGATCCTGCGTATTCTTCGAAGTAGCCTTTCGAAAACTAACCAACGCGAAGCAAAACTATACGGATCTTTCCGCCGTCGTGACAGGCATCCTGCTAGCCTTAGTTCTTCCACCCTCGACCCCTTGGTGGATGACAGTTCTAGGAGCCTTGGCTGCTATCGTGGTAGCGAAAGAGTTCTTTGGAGGCCTTGGGCACAATCCGTTCAACCCTGCCCTGATTGGACGAGCTGTGCTACTCATGAGCTTTCCGGCAGCCCTTACTACCTGGCACAAGCCCTTTCAAACCATTGCCGATGCAACCACCACCGCCACACCCCTCAACATCCTGAAACTCGGAGGGACTCTGAGTGACGTGGCACAGAGCCTGGGGGTCAACCAACCTGCAGACGTATATCTCAGTTTGTTCCTCGGGAACCGTGCAGGGTGTATCGGTGAGAGTTCCATCCTGCTTATTCTGGTAGGAGGGATCTTTCTCTTGGCCACAGGTACCATTCAAATTCTAACCCCATTGAGCATGATTCTCACCGCATTCGTCTTTTCCCTCATTCTTGGAATGGATCCCCTGTTCCAGATCCTTTCGGGAGGACTCGTATTCGGAGCTGTATTCATGGCCACCGACTATGTTTCCACTCCTCTCACTCCTAAAGGAAAGATCCTATTCGGAATCGGTGCAGGGATCATCACCATGCTGATCCGTAAGTTCGGTGGATTCCCTGAGGGAACTAGTTATGGGATCCTCATTATGAACGCCTTCACACCTTACCTCAATACATTGGTTACCAAAAAATACGGGTACATCAGCGGGAGGAACAACTCATGATCAAGAGCATGTTTAGACTAGGGATCATTCTAGCCCTCTTCGCTTCCGGAGCCTGTGTGGCTCTTGCGGTGGTATACAATATCACTGGTCCCGTCATCAAAACGCAGGAAGAACGGGCCCTGAATACCGCCCTGAAAGATATTTTCCCGGAATCGGATGGGTTTTCTGATATCACTAAAGAACTTCCTTCTTCCGACCCCAAAATCCAGATCCTGAACGCCTATGCCATGACCAAAGGGGGATCCTTGCTTGGGGTAGCGGTGAAGGCATCAGGGCCTAGCTACTCGGGCAATGCAATTCTTCTGAGCGGGATAAACGTCGATGGAACTATCAAGCACGTGCGGGTGCTGCAGATTTCCGACACCCCAGGCTTGGGAGCCAATGCGGCCAATCCGAGCTACTATGTGGATAAGGCTAAAAAAATTACCTTTACCGGGCAGTTCGAGGGGAAAAAGGTTACAGACCCCTTTAAGGTAAAGGAGGACGTGCAGGTAATTACCGCATCCACTATCACAAGCCGATCCCTTACTGCGATCATAAAGATTTCCGCAGATGCAGCTTCCGCTTACATCTCCCAGAAAGGAGGAGTCAAATGAAACGATCCATTGCGGTGTTTCTCCAGGGATTGGTGATCGAAAACCCCCTGGCTATCATCATGATTGGTCTGTGCTCGGCTTTGGCCGTTACCACCTCGGTGGCTAATGGAATTGGGATGAGTCTAGCTATGACCTTCGTGATCGTTGCCTCGGAGCTCATCATCTCAGCGTTTCGAAAACTGATCCCTGAATCGGTGCGGATTCCTATCTTCATCATCATCATTGCAGCCTTCACTACCATGGTAGATCTAGTGATGAAAGCGTACTTTCCCGACCTTTCCAAGGCAATGGGGGTATTCATTCCTCTAATCGTGGTGAACTGTATCATCATGGGAAGGGTGGAAGCCTTTGCTTCAAAAGAGCCCGTACCCCATGCGGTACTGGATGCTCTGGGAATGGGACTAGGTTACACCTGGGTGCTGGTAGGAATGTCGGTGGTACGGGAACTCTTGGGAAACGGTACGATCCTCGGGATTCAGGTACTGCCAGAATCGTACCAACCGATCCTGTTCTTCGTTCTTCCCCCAGGAGGGTTTTTGGTATTTGCCCTCTTTATCTCCCTCAACCTCTTCCTGAAAAAGAAATGGCTCGAAAGCCCTCTCGGATGCCCGGATCCGGAAGGAGGTAATTAACCATGCCCGTTGCATTGAAAATTTTCATAGCCGCAGTCCTGATCAACAATATCATTCTGATGCGCTTCATTGGACTCTGTCCTTACATTGGAATGTCCACCGATGTGAAGCAGTCCATTGGAATGGGGTTTGCCGTAACCTTTGTGATGGTGCTGGCTAGTACGGCCACCTGGACATTGTACAACTTAGTGCTAGATCCTTTAGGATTGGAGTTCCTCCAGATCCTTGTGTTCATCCTCATTATCGCTTCTCTGGTACAGTTGGTGGAGTTCTACTTAAAGAAAGCAGCCCCAGCTTTGTACATGTCCATGGGGATCTATCTTCCTCTCATCACCACCAACTGTGCCATTCTGGCAGTTACCTTCGACAACATCACCTATGGGCATTCGTTCTTTGAATCCATCGTGTACAGCGTAGGGGTGGCTCTGGGATTCATGCTCGCCATGATCATCCTAGCAGGGCTGCGAACGCGAGTTCGCACCTCCGCCATTCCCGCATTCCTTCGGGGAAACCCCATTCTTTTTGTGCTTTCCAGCCTGGTAGCCGTATCCTTCATGGGGTTTGCCGGATTGATCAAGTGAGGTAGTATCATGACAATTATTTTAATCACCCTGGCTGTTTCCTTTCTTATTGCTTTCTCTCTCGGGATAGGGCTCGGATACTTCCGCGAAAAATTCAAGGTAGTGAAGGATCCGAAAATCGAGAGGATCCGTGCTGCTCTACCCGGAGCCAACTGCGGAGCGTGCGGGTTTCCCGGCTGCGATGCTTATGCCGAAGCTGTGGGATGTGAAGAAACTACACCCGACCGCTGCACCGTAGGAGGGACAGAAACGGCGAAATCTTTAGCGGATATCCTAGGCATCTCTATTGAAGCAGAGGATAAGGTGGTTGTCCTGATGTGTCAGGGCACCAAGGATCGAGCCCCGGAAAAGGGGGAGTATATCGGAATAAAGACTTGTGCAGCAGCCAAACTCTCTGCCGGCGGTACAAAGCTCTGTGCCTGGGGATGCTTTGGCTTCGGTGACTGTGAACGTTCCTGTCCCTTCGATGCCATCCATGTATGGGAAGACGGAATTCCTCATGTAGACTACGAGAAATGCACGGGATGCGGGAAATGTGTGATCGCCTGTCCTCAGAAGATCCTTACTCTCGTACCCAGAAATCGAAAAGGATCAGTACCCCTCTGTTCCAACCGGAATCCCATCAAAGCGATGGTGCGTAAGACCTGCTCCGTAGGGTGCTTTAAATGCGAACTCTGCGTCCGCTCTTGCCCTGAACATGCCATTCACATGGAGAATGGACTACCGGTTGTGGACTACGAGAAATGCAAATCCCACGCGGTATGTGTCGCCAAATGCCCAAGTCACGTCTTCAAACTGTTGGAAAAAGGCGTGTTCGTTCCAGATGAGGATGAGAAGGATAAGACGAAACAGAAAGAACCCGTTGCAGCTGCTACCGGAGGGGGTTCATAAGGATAATCAGATCCCTTTAACCAAAAAAGCCTATCGAGCCTCGATAGGCTTTTTTCATGTTCTGTAAATAGTGCGTTAAGCTTTCCCTATCATTTTCTCTGGTAACCAGGTAATGATTTCCGGAAAGATTGTGAGAATCACCAAGCTTACCATCACCAGAATCACAAAAGGAATCACTCCCTTTATGATTTCTCCCATCGTGATTCCCAACTCTTTAGGAGCTGCCCCTTTCAGAACGAAGATGGACATTGCCATAGGCGGTGTCATGAAGGCCATCTGTAAGTTTACGCATACCATAAGCCCCGCCCACAAGGGGTTGAACCCCAACTTTTCGAAAATCGGGGAGAAGATAGGAACGATAATGAACACAATTCCGATCCACTCGATGAACATCCCCAGTAGAAACACAATGAACATGATCACGAAGAAGGTTGCCCATTTCCCACCGGGAATCGCCAGAATCGAATTGGTGACCACATCTCCGCACCCAGCATTCATGAAGATTCCTACGAATGCATAGGAAAGCGATGCAATCAACACCACGAAGGCACTGACCCGTAGCGTTTCGATGCAGGCTTGTTTGATGAGAGACCAACTGAATTTTCGATATAGGATTGCCAGAATCACCGAAGCAAGGCTCCCCAAGGCAGCAGCCTCCGTAGGAGGTGCTATCCCTGCGAATATCGTTCCTAACACAGCGAGGATCAGAACCGCCGGCGGTAGAAGGGATTTAAACAATCGGACAATTTTAGAAAACGAAAAAGGTGTCATCTCTTCTTTTGAGATGGGGGGACCTAGTTTGGGGTTCAGGAAGCACCGGATGGCGATGTAGAGGATGTACAGGGTAGACAGAAGCAAACCCGGAAAGAAAGCGCCCATGAACATCTGTCCGATGGATAAGCCTGCCTGCGGCCCATACACTACCAGCATGATACTTGGAGGTATCAGGATCCCGAGCGTTCCCGAAGCTACGATCGTTCCAGAGGCTAAAGACTTATCGTATCCCCGGTTTACCATGGGTGCGAGGGCCATCAAACTAAGGATCGTCACCGAAGCGGCGATCACCCCTAAGCAAGTAGCTAGAATTGTACCGAAGATGACGGTTACGATCGCTAATCCCCCTCGAATTCTTCCCAGGGCATCATAGAGGTTATCGTAGAGTTCCTTCGTAACCCCTGAATGTTGGAGGATTACCCCCATAAAGGTGAACAAAGGAACTGCGAGATACGGGTAATTCAGGGAAAGATCGAAGAACCGACTGTACAAGATATGGAATGTGGTCGTTGGCCCTAACGCGAAGGTTCCCACTAAAAATGCAACGCTTCCAATGATGAAGGCAATGGGGAACCCCGTCATTACCAAGAAAAACACCCCTCCTAACATGAGGAAGGTAATCAGTTCTGGACTCAGATCAATCAAGGTGTTCTCCTTTTACTACGAAATATAGATCCTTTACGAACTTCGAGATCCCCTGTAACACTAAGAACAACAGACCAATGGCAAAGATAGCACGGTATGGAAAAGCAGGCGGGTACCAGAAACTAGTAAACATCACTTCCTTCAATTGAATGGCACGAATGCTCCAAGTGATCCCGTAGTACAGCATGACTCCCGTTAGGGGAAAGAAGAACAACAGGGTAGAAATTACATTGAGAAGAGCCTTGTACCGAGGTTGCAATATATTGTACACCAGGTCCACCCTAGTATGGGCTTCGTGAAGGAAATCGTAGGAGGCTCCTAGCAGATACATGGTTCCCCCCAGCATGCACATCATGTCATACCCCCACACTGTGGGGGCATTGAAAAAGTGACGGGCAATGGTATCGTAGGAGCCTACCAGTACGAGGAGTAAGGCGCACCATTTCCCAACCCTGCCAGAGTGTTCACTGATCGAATCGATCGTTTTCAAGATCTTTTTAACCGTATCCACGCGCATCCTCCTCGTGTATGGAATCATTTCATTGTTGCATAGGCTTTGCCAAAAGACTGCATGGAGTTGAAAATCTCTTCGAAGATACCTTTCTCCTTTGCAGATTTTTCTCTGTAGAACTTTTCCGCGGCTGCGGCAACGGCATCTTCCACTTCCTTGGGCAACTTGTACACTTCACATCCCGCTTTCTTGAACTCATCCAATGCTTTGATCGATTCGGCTACCAGGTATTCATGTTCTGCAGTAGCCCACTTGTCCAGGGTATTCTTCACGATCAGCTTAAGATCCTCGGGTAGTTTGTTATACGCTTCCTTGTTCACATAGAACACTTGCGGATCGCTGGGTGCACGCACTGGAGACAGAATCACGTACTTTGCCACTTCATTGAACTTCATCTTCCAGTTGGAAGCGAGGGTTGAGTATTCGAACGCATCGATTACCCCTCGCTGCATCGCTTCGTACAATTCTCCTCCAGGCAGGATTACTACTGAAGCACCCAGCGCTTTCATCACTTCTCCCCCATCTCCCATAGCGCGGACTCGTAAACCCTTCAAATCGGAAACTTTCGTGATCTTTACCTTCGAGTGGAGGAAGACTTCTTCGGGTAGGGGGCTGAGCCATCCGGGCATGGTCATCGCATTGTACTTCTCTCCCATCATCTTGTTCATCAGGTCTGCTCCGCCCGCATAGTTGAACCAGGATCGTAACGCCTCCCCTGCCAGAGCGCCTGGCCGGGAACTGATCAACCCTGCGGCAGGCCACTTGTCCAAACTATACATGGGGCAGGTATAGGCCATCTGAAGAACGTTGTCGTGTACCGCATCCAACTCTTTGTATGCCGGTACTACAGAACCTCCTACGAACGCTTTCACTTCCAACCTACCTCCGGTAGCGATAGTGATATCCTTGCACGCATAGTCATGAAAAATCTGGGAAGGATCGCTTGCAGGTCCGTGGCCTGAAGATTTCCATACGATCTTCTCTACCTTGGCCGCTGCCGCTTTTTCTGTTGTTTTACCTCCGCACCCTAACAGGCTCCCTGCAAGGAGAGCGACTACCAAGACTGGAATCATCCATCTGGCTTTCATTGTAGAACCTCCTCTTGGATTCATTCGCGAATATAAACCCCTGCAACGCAGAGGGTATCTACCGAAATTTATTCGATCCATAGCATGGATCCTGTGTGGTTAGGGAAGGATCCCCTGATTCGATCCGCTATCTGCTTCGATGCCTTTTCTCCCGTACAGTGGGATACTCCTACAAGCTCTGCGACTCCTTCGGCTAAAAATTGAAGTGAACGGTCCATGCTAGGATCCGAAGCATCCACGAGATGAGTGCCGCCAAGTACAGCATAGATGGGCTTAGAAAATCGTTTCGCAATGCTGGAAAGGATGTTCTTCACCCCTGGATGGGAACATCCCAACAAAACTACAAGTCCTCTGGGTGTATCCAACACAAGGGTAATCTCATCCTCGAATGTATCTGGTTCCAACCTCCCGTTTCGGAATACCCAAAATCTTGGATTGATCGTTTCATCAGGGAAACTCCGTTCAAACTGGGTTACTGTATATGCCCCTGGAAGCACCTCCTTCACTGCCGAGTCTACCTCCTGAAAATGGACTCCCTGTGCTTGGAGGAACTCATCATCGAAATCGTTTCCCACATACTCATAGGCAGTTCCATCTTTTGCAAACTTTTCGTGGAAATACCCTTTTCCAATCCACACAGTAGGTCGTATCCCTTCTTTGAGAAGGGTACGTACCCCTCCAGAATGATCATAATGTCCATGACTAAGACATAAGGCATCGATCTGTTTTAGGTCTATCTTCAACTTCTTAGCATTCTCGAAAAAGGCATCGGACTGCCCTGTGTCGAACAGCAAACGTTTACCATAGAGTTCTATGTAGAAGGATAGACCGTGTTCTGATCGTAACCCTTTGTGCACTCCCTCTGTATTTTCTACCAAGGTGACGATCCGAATACCTTTATGATGCATTTTACGTCTCCATGGAGGACTGTATGTCCTGTAACGCTCTGGTGAGATGATCTCTCATCGCCTGCTCAGCACCCTGAGGATCTCTTTTCAGAATAGCTTCCAACACCCTACGATGCTCCTCGATGGTGCTCTGGATCCTTCCCGGTATATGGAGACTGGAAATCCAGCCTTCAAACAGCACAGTGGTCATCGTTTTCATTAGGACGGATAGTGTGCGGTTCTTCGTTGCCTTCGCAATGGATGCGTGAAACTGTTCGTCCAGCTTGATCATCTGTTCTACCGTAGCTGTTGATGCCTTTGCGCTATATTCTTCACAAAGGTGTGTTAATAGAATAAGGTCCTGCTCGCTTCCCCTAAGGGCTGCATAGTATGCAGCCTTAGGATCAATCAGAAGACGGACTTCGAAATTTTCCAAAATGTCTTTTTTATTGTTTTTAAGCCACTGTTTGAACGCTTCAAACCCGTGTAATGGTTGCCGTGCAATGAATATCCCTTTCCCATGTTGTACGGTAACCCAACCTGTAGCTTCAAGGATACGGACCGCTTCCCGGATAGAAGAACGGCTGACCTTTAGTCGCGCAATTAACTGATTCTCCGAGTAAAACTTATCTCCTGGTTTGAAGCCTTCTTCGTGAATTAAAGATTTAAGCACTTCAGAAACCCGTTCGGAAAGTCGCTCTGTCCTTAACGGCTGGATCACAACCTGTTTTTCTCCCACGCACCTTTTTAGTAGTAGCAGTAGAAACGTCCTATCCTAGCTTTGTACCCGTATATCGCTTCTTTCCCATACTTATCAGACATCTTAGAAGATTATAGGAGGCGTATTTCGAACCTGTCAAGGAAAAATGGATGCATATGAACGTTTGAATCCAGGAATCATCGTTTGCGCAGAATCTGGAGAAATGTGGGAATTAACCTGTACGGTACCGCTCCCGCATGGATCTGGTCCACGGTTCCTGCAATGTATAGATCGTACATAGGACAATAGAAAAGCCAACTACCGGTAGACCCTGTATGCCCGATCACCCGAGGGATCTTACCAAAGGGGGTTAACCCTCGAGCCAATTCGAATCGCATGATCCCTAATCCATATTGGATGGGATACGAAGGTAACCGCAACTCCGCAACAGAAGCAGGGAAGCCGAAACGGTTCCAGTGTATGGTCATTCTATTGCTTCCTCTTCATTTTTTCTGCATACTGAGGCATCTTAGTCTTGGAGGAGTACGGAATGATACGATTAGTAGTGACCATGATCATCAAGGATGGAAGGATGGATGAGTTCCTTGCGGAGTGCAAAAAGATCCGACCGAAGGTGTTAGCAGAGAAAGGATGTATAATGTACGATTATCACAGGGAAATCCAATCGCCTTTAGGTTCTCAGGAGCCTGTGCAAAAGAATCGCATCACCCTCCTGGAAGCGTGGGAATCTCTTGATGCTTTGAAGGAGCATTCAGCTGCCCCCCACATGAAAGAGTTCCTGGCGAAAGTGAAGGATATGCGGGAGAGCGTGACCGCTCGGGTTCTGGAACCGGTGTTTTAATCCTTTTCGATTTTAAGGATCAATGTAACTATCTGGGTTCGTTCTCTGCAATTGACTCTTGGGCTTGTTTTCCCTACCTTCTAATCCATGATGGAAGGGATTCAAGAAGGGGCAGAAGAACTAATCCGGAATATTCAGAAGGTCATCTCAGTCGATCGGCGAAAGCTGGAATATATCCTGGCAGCAAAGATAGCAGGGGGCCATGTAATACTAGCAGACTTCCACGGGGTAGGAAAAACTTCTTTGGCCCGTGCCCTCGCAGGATCCATCCGATGGCATTCGGAAGACCTGTACACAGAGGGGGTGAAACTGGAAAAGTTCAGTCGAATCCAGTGCACGGTGGATCTCCTTCCCCAGGACATCTTAGGCTACAACCGATTCATCGGAAGTGGTTCAGAGATGATTTTCAACAAAGGTCCCATTTTTGCCCATTTCGTTCTCTGCGACGAGATCAACCTCCTGACTCCTAAAACCCAGGGAAGCTTCCTCCAGGTGATGGAAGAACAGAGCGTCACCATCGAAGGGAAAACGTACCCCCTGCCCGATCCCTTTTTCATCATTGCCACAATGAACCTAAAGGGAGTTCACCTGTTCCCCTTGCCCGCCCCCCAGTTGGATCGGTTCATGATCCGATTATCCCTTGGGTACCCTTCAATGGAAGAAGAGGAAAAGATCATCCGACGTCACGGACGCCTCGACGGATGGGCGGATTTCGGTCCGGTAATCGATTCTATCGAACTGATCCGATGGAAGAAGATGGTGGATGAAGTGGAACTTCACCCAGAGGTTCTGTCTTACCTGGTAGCGTTGATTCGACAAACCCGAAACCATCCGGACCTGGAGATGGGAGCTAGTCCACGAGCAGGGGTGAAAATTAGCCGTCTAGTCCGGGCGTTGGCTCTGATTCGGGGCCTCGATTACGTTCCTATAGACTTTGTGAAGGAAACGTTTCTGCCTGCCATGGCCCATCGGATCACCACCCGGGATCCCGCCCTTGTACCGGAAACGGTATTGGAGAAAATTCTACAGTATGTACCCGTGGAACAAAGCAGGCGTAGCCGATAACCCTTCAACCATCCAGAGTCACGTTCCTACTAAGGTGCGACCTTTTCTGCAACCCTTTTTGTTTCGGATTCCCCTCACCCTACAGGGGACCCTCACCCTAACTCTTTCCTTCTACCTCCTCATCCATGGCCTAGCGAATCGGAACGTGTATGAGATATCGATAGGGGCTGTACTTGCCCTCTTTTTAGGAATCCTTTTAGGGATAGGGTACGCCGTTCGTCGTAAATCCGAACCTCTTACTCCCTCCTGGCAAATCCCAACACCGGTAACCGCTACAGAGATCTCAATAAGTTCCGCTTCCTTCTCTACTTTCACGACTTCTCAAAACACTTCGACGTTTGACAAACCCCATCCAACGACAATTCCAAAGGATCCATTTTCTGGAGCTCCCCATGGCAACCTTCATCGAATCCATGGGATCCCAAACGTTCCCCTCTTCTTTCGAGTTCACTTCGAAGTACGGGGAAATCTGACGCTAGGGAACAGAGGAGTGTTGTTCTATTCGGTCGATTGGTCCAGCCATGCAGAAACTGGAGATGAAATTATCGGATCCCTTTTTTTTCCCTTCGGAGGGCAGTTTCAAGGGATGGGGTGCCGAACCCTCAGGGATATCTTTGGGATGGTTCGATTCCGTATCCCTCCTATTCTGCACCGATCCTTTGCCGTACTTCCTGCTCCTTCGAAAAAACTGGTCCAACTGAGGCTGGATCCATCTTTAGGGATTGAAGAAAAGAGAACCCTTCGCAGTGCGGATGAAGAACGGTACTTCATGCGAGAGTACGCACCGGGAGACAGGTTTCGAGACATCAACTGGAAAACCTCAAGTCGCCTGGCTTTCCTCGTCACCCGGATTGCCCCGCAGGCACAAGAGAAAACCCGCATTATCCCTGTAGCATTTCGCTGTTTTGGTCCATCCCGACCTGACCTGTTGGCTCTCTGGACCCTCGATCGGTGCAAAGCTTGGCTCTTCCAGTTTCTTTGGACAATTAGAAGGGAACATCCAGAGTTCATCCTCCGAGTCATTACTCCGCTGATGGAAGAAGAACTGACCACTGACCAGGAAGCAGAACGATTTTGTGAAGAGATCACAGGGTATACGTACTACCCGTTAGGGGAAGAGGGAAAGTTTTCCTCCCTCGCTACGACTCCAGAGGAAGTGTTTGCGTTCTCCACAACCTACGATGGAGGGCTTACACGGTTTGTAGGGACCCGATTTGACCATCCCACCCATCTGTATGTGATCTCTCCCGTTCGTCGAGTTATTTACCCCTCCTATGAGGGGAGGAGGGACTTATCTTCCTCCTTACCATCACCCACACGGTTGAGGGTAGGAGAGTGCCTACGGCAAGGAGGAGTCCTGTTTCCCCCATTACTCCGACCAGCCCCTGTGCCTTCCATTTCCCCTCCAAGACCCTTAAAGGGCACGTTAGAAATCGAACGCGTAGGGGTAAGCCTATGAGAATACTCTTTGGTTCCAGGCTTTTCCTGTACCTATTGGCCGTTTCCCTTCCTCTTTTGCATCCGGCTATTGTCGTGTCGTACGATCTACCTTCTCTGATACTGTGGTTCATCCTTGTTCCCTGGGAACTTTTCCTTTCCTTCTTTGCCTCTACCTATCGAATGAAACCTATCCTTCACTTGGGTTTCTTTGCTGTACCTCTTGTATTTTTCCCACTCGTGTTTGCGGGATGGAGCGTTCAAGCTTTAGAGATGATATTCATAGGGACAGGGGCATATGGTTTAACCGCTCTCTTATTCCGATACCCGGACTGGGGACGGAGAATCGCCTTTGTCGAACAATTCGGGCTTGCCGTCGTATACATCAAGCTATTAAATTTCTTCCGCGCTTCTGAAGAAGTCCTGAAAAGTCCAAAGGTTCATGGGATTCTTTCGCCCCAGGTTCTGATGGGGGTGTTCTTAGGTGCCTTCCTTCTCCATGGAGTGATCTTATATATAACCCTCTATCGAGAAAGAGGAACGCGAACTAAGGTAGAGGGAGGACTGCTGTTAAGCGGATGTATAGTACTGACGATGGTACTCTTACTCCTTCCTCCAGATTATGTGAAGAACACGATCGTTACGAACCTTCTCCAGCATGAGGTGAACCCACCCCCGGAACCATTGGACATTGAAGGGAATGGGTTTCCCAATGGGAATCTTCAAAATCGCAGAGACTTACCCAATCGAGGGTTACGAATTCCCGGTTCAAGGGATGGGCAGGGTAGGAGAAATCGTCTGGAAGGGATTCCTCAGGACCAGTGGCCCGGTACCCAAGGACGAGGCAGACAGGGGCAGGAAGGGAAGCAGTACGCGGTAATGGTTGTAGCTAGTAGCCATGATCCCCTGTATATGGCCAATGAGTACAGAGGTCGACTCCATCCCGTCACGGGGTTCATCCCCTTGGAAGGGGAGCCCTTGAACGAATTGAGCCACCTCCGGTTACTGGAAACCTGGAAGGATGTAGAATCCAATTTCGAGCCAAAACGGGAAGAGGTTCCTTTCTTTGTCCTATCCACAGAGGGGCTTCGGTATCTTCCCTACAAACCCTACCGAATCGAGCCTACCGTCTTTCAGCGACAGTACCGCCCCTTCCTTTTCCAGTACCGGGGTATATCCCGAATCTCTCGTTCTACCCCTGAAGACTGGAAGGCCCTACCTGAGCTAAGCCCTGAGGAACGAGCAGTGTTGGAACCCTACCTGGAAGTTCCGCTGGCGAAAAACGATCTCAGGATATTTTCTCTTCATTTATCCAACATTCTTAAGGGTACCGAAGGATACTTCCAGCGGATTCTTGCCATCCTGAACGGGTTTTCCACCTTCCAGTATTCCCTTGGATACACAGAGGATACCTCCATTGAGGCCCTCGTAGAGTTCCTTTCGGTTAGTCGTGAGGGAGATTGTACGGAGTTTTCCAATACTGCAGCACTATTGGCTCGTATGGCAGGAATTCCGAGTAGGGTAGTCACTGGATACCTAGCTTCCAGTGAACTCCAAACCCCAGCCCATATCCGGGGGCTATCCCTTCTCCGACAAGCTCTCCCCCCGCTTCAAGCCTTCCCCTTAGAAGAATTGTTTCTGGTCACTACTGCTCATCGTCATTCTTGGGCTCAGTTCTGGATTCCCCAATACGGATGGATCGATTTTGAAACCACTGCGTTTGCTATCCCTCCAATGGGAATGGGGGATCCCAACAATCGGGATGTAGTGATCCCCCTGATCCAAGAAGAGAGTCCTCTCGTGCCTATACCTACCTTTCCCTGGAAATCGGTTCTGCGGATCCTCTCTAGCCTGATTGGGTTTGGAATTTTCGGCTTGTACTCCTTTCGCTATATCCGGGAGGCTTGGTACCGATACTTGGCACGGGGAAATGGGGTACAGGCTGCCCGAGCTCTTTATAGGTTGGTCCTGTTGGAGCTTGCCTCGGAAGGGTATCCCTTGAAACCCCCTTCCCTTACCCCCTTCGAGTTTACGAAGGTTCTGCAGGAGAAGGCATCCCAGGAGGAAGTTGCTCTAAAACGGTTTGCCTCCCTCTACACGGAACTCTGCTATCGGAGTCGAATTCCGGAGGAAGAGAAAAAAGAAAAATTGAAAGAATTGAGGAGCCTATACGCTTCGATACGAAAGGGAATCCGCAGAAAAGGGTTACTCCCCTTTCTGGTTCGAGCCTTTAGCCTTCGGGGGTTAAGGTACTCATGGTGAAACCCTACCGACACCCTATTGTTTGGATACTGACCGCGATTCTTTCCCTTTCTTCCTGCTCTCCTTCCACTGATTGGGTGCAATTCCGGGGCAAATACGGACAGGGGGCTACATCCAAAGCCATCAATCCACCTTTGGGTATCAAGTGGAAACTCCGTTTGCAACTAGATGGACTTACTCTCCACGCATTCAACCCACCCGTCGTAAAGGGGGACACCATCTACTTCGGTTCCGCGGATGGGAACTTCTATGCTCTCGACATCGAGAGCGGCTATATGCGCTGGGTATTTAAATCAGGAGCCTCCATCAACTCCGTTCCGTTCGCAGATGAGGAACGGGTCTACTTCGGTTCGCAGGATGGAAAGGCCTATGCTATAGATCGAAAAGAAGGGGTGGAAGTATGGAGTTTTAACACGGGTAGACCGGTAAACTCCACTCTTCAGCGGTACAAGGACATGGTCCTATTCACCAGTGATGGGGGTGCGAGTTTCTTCGTGGATCTAAAAGGACGATTGGTAGAGAAGATTCCCAACCCTGTCTGGTACTTTCACACCTACCAAATGGTGGACGATGTGATGTTCTTTGCCCCTGGCCCTTTGAGTCAACCTCACAGCTTTGGCCCCTACGATATTCGCACGAAGAAATACCTGTGGATCATCGATACGAACGAGTTTAATGCAATCTGGTACTCCTTCCCTGCAGTAACCAAGGATCTAGTATTCTTTTCTACCTGTGGGTATACCGAATTTGGATGGATACTAGGATTCCATACCTACGATCGAAGCACCGGTAAACGCTTGTGGACCTATGAGGATATTTCCCGCTGGGGGCCTTCCTACAAACCCGACTTGGAAGGGCTATTCTTACGGAACCTGAACCTGCTGGATTATATGGCTCCGTCGATATGGAAGAATCTGGTAATCTACACAGGAGGGGATGCGGTGGTACGAGCTTTCGACATCCGAAAGGGAGCCCTAGTTTGGGAAAAGGAGTTCCAAAGTCCCGTGAGTTCAGCCCCCCTGATAGCGGGAGATCGTCTGTACTTTGGATTGCTGGGCAATCCCAAGTCTCCGGATCCTAGGGAACGCTCTCCATCCCTTGTCTGTCTCTCTGCCCGGGATGGTCGCTTCCTCTGGCGCATGGAACTGGAAGGAGCGCTTCTCAGTGCACCGGTTGCTTCCGGCAAGTGGCTCATGTTCGGGACAGACAAGAGTCTCTTCTATATCTTGGAAGAAGTGTTTTAGATTCGTGCGTGCAGGAATAGGTAGCGGTTCTTCCAGAGGAGCTTTTTCCCCGGCATGTTTAATTTAATCCATCGAGCTACCAGTTGAGCCTCGTCTGGATCCAACTGTTTCATGAGCACCGAAGCAAGGCTAAATCGGGATGGAAGAGAAGATCCCTTCTTAGGATCCCACAGCACTCCGAACCATTCTTCTACGTGTCGTTCCAGGATCTGTCGTTCTTCCTCAAAGGTCTCCTCGACTTCCTGTAGGTTAGATACTCCTACTCCTTTCAGGTGACTCAAAAAAGTTTCCTTCTGTTCTTTGGTAAGATACTGGGGGAGAGAGGCATAGTATTCTTTTTCTCCCTGAAGAAGCTTATCTTGAAGATTCTTTGACAATTGGTCGAAATTGAATTCTTGATGGAAAGAGGAAAAGAGACGGGAACTCCCTTCCAGAATCGGCTCTGCCAATACAAATCGCCCTTCGCTGGATACGTGAGAAACAAGTAGGTTCAACCACTCCAAGAGATCCTTCTCACAATCCTTCCTCCACCTACCAGAAATCACTCCCCTACCTAAAAGAACATCGAATTGGTCTGTTGGTGTTCCAAATGTGTGTCCTTCTCCAGGGATCATTGTAGAGGTAAGCTTTTCCAGTAGTTCTTGCTCAGTCACGATACAGGGTTTTTCCACCTCAGGGAGAACCCCGATCAGGGTATCGATAGGAACTCGTTCCTCCTTTTCCTTTACGGTCGCCCAAACCCAACCTTCAGGAACTTGCCTAAGGGCTTCGGGAAGGAGAAACCGTACCCCCTGCCCTAAAATCAACACCCGTTCATGTCTTCGAAGGGACGCTAGTTGGAAAAGTTTCCTGCGCACTCCTTCCTGTATGCGCCCTCCTCCCCCCAGTGTTCGCGCTATCCACTCCTCCCGACTTTTGTCCATAGGAGTAAACGTGAAGGCCTCATCCCACTCGTCCATCACGCTGGTAAGAAGAGCTTCCCGGTGTCGGAGTATCTCCTCTCGGATTTTCCCTTCGTATCCGATAGAGGTGGGTTGATAGAACACTCTTCCCCTTAATTCCGGAGGTAAATAATTCTGGGCTACCCAATGCTCTCGGTACGCATGCGGATACTTGTACCCCTGTCCATGTCCAAACCCCACCGCATCCCGGGACGAGTCTTTCAAGTGACTAGGAACATCCCGTATCCCTTCCTCTTCTACTGCTTTTAGAGCATCGAAATACCCAAGGCTGGAGTTCGATTTCGGGCAGGTGGCAAGGTACAGGGCCGCTTCTGCAAGGTGGTACTGCCCTTCTGGCATTCCCACCCGATCGAACGCCCGAGCCGCTGCTTCCACTACCACCAACGCCATTGGATCAGCCAACCCCACATCCTCTCCTGCCAGAATCAACATTCGTCGGAAGATGAAATGGGGATCCTCTCCCGCCCGGATCATCCGTGCCATCCAATAGAGGGCTGCATCCGGATCCGAACCCCGAAGGGACTTGATGAAGGCAGAGATGGTGTCATAATGGTAGTCCCCTTCTTTGTCATAGAGGACAGCCCGTTTCTGGATGGACTCCTCCGCGATGGAACGATCGATCCGGATCTCTTCCCCTTCGGGAGGAGGAAACTCTTTGGGGGTTGTTTCCACCGCTAACTCGAGGGCGTTGAGTAGGTTCCGGGCATCCCCATCCGAAACCCGGATAAGATGCTCTAAAGCATCTTCGGTAATCTGTACCCGATACTTCCCATACCCCCGCACCGGGTCTTGCAAAGCCCTATAGGCAATGGTACGGAGATCCTCTGAGGTAAGGGGCTTCAACTGGAAAACCCGACTCCGAGACACCAGGGCAGAGATCACCTCAAAGAAGGGATTCTGCGTAGTCGCGCCAATGAAAATCACCGTCCCGTTTTCTACCCAGGGCAGCAAGGCATCCTGTTGAGCCTTGTTCCATCGGTGAACTTCGTCGACGAATAAAATGGTCC
>JAOABU010000023.1 GCA_026418195.1 Spirochaetota bacterium
GATCTTTAAATACTGTTTAATGGTTGTTTTTGCACTCACATCATCCCCCTTATGGAAACAGTAATCTAAAAAAGAGCAGTCTGTTCCACCGAACAGACTGCCCAATTTATTCAAGCTATATTGAATGGAAGGAGGAATCTAACGTCGCCATCCCGCTCGCATTTCCGCTAACTGGACTTCTCTCAGGAATCGATCTACCAGATCTTTTCCCAGTTGTCCTCTTAGGTAATCCACGATCGCGGGCTGTGAAAGCTTCCGGAAGGCATCCTTCTCCTCTTGGGTTGGGAAGTATACCTGCATTCTTTTGGCTACAATCTCGAACTTCACGATATTGGAAACCATTCGTTCCGCCACATCGTTTGCCTGCGCACCTAGTTTTGCACCCTGCATAATAATTTGCTGAGCAGCCACGGGAAGACTCTTGAACTTAGCAGCATTCATCACCATGATGTTTTCACTCCAAATGTGTTCGTCCATGGTCAAATATTTTTGCACCTCATAGATCTTCCCTAGATAGATCGGAGAGATGGGGTTTTCGTGGCCATCCACTACACCGGTCTGCAGTGCGGTATACACTTCATTCCAGGCTATTGGTACCGCTCGGCCACCTAAACTTTCGATGAACTTGATGTACACGGGGCTTTCCATGACCCGGAACTTGAGTCCTTTCAAATCCTCGGGTTTTCGGATCACTCGAACGTTATTGGTGAAGCTTCTCCACCCGTTCTGTCCGATAGCAAGATATTTAAAACCTACTGTTTCCATTTTATCGGTAAGCTCCTTCCATAGGGCGCTCCCGTTGAAGAACTCCTGTACTACGTCGTCAGACATGAACACGTAGGGAATCGCTAGAAGCTGAATCTCTTTGAAAAAGTTTGCCAATGATCCCGTACCGATGTTGATGTCGATAGAACCATTCTGTACCATTTCGCAAGTCTGACGATAGGAACCTAGAGCCCCAGAACCAAAAAGTTCTACTTTTATCTTACCTGCGGACATCCGTTCCACATAGTCCTTGAACATTACAGCGAATGCATGTTCCGGGTCAGGAACGTTCTCCTTTGCAGGCCAGAGAGTCGGGTCATCGTAGGTGACTTTGAGGGTGATTTGGCGGGGGATGTTCATGTCAATCCGGTCGGGAATCCTCTGTTGACCATATAACGTTAGGGCTCCCAACACCAACAAGACCATCAAACTAACGAGTCTCTTGGTTTTCATCATACAGAAACCTCCTGTCTGAATATTTGATTGGGTTATTATACGATGGATAAAATATATCTGTCAAATATTTACATATCATGATAAGCAATAAGGTGAAATGAATTTTTATTGACACCTTGAAATCTTGGGGATTAGGATAGAACGAGGAAAAGATCTACGTATTGGAGGTATTTGTATGGATGAAGATCGTAAGAGGTTTGAGAGAAAATGGTTCGGCATCTTCATTTTCCTCTATCTGTTGATCATGATTCCTTTCCCTTTCTTTTATACCAAGGAGTATATCCCTCTGGTGAGTGGGATTCCCTTGTTTATTTTTGGATGGTTCGTGCATACCGTGATTACCTTTGTATTCATTTACCTGTTTTATCAGGAATCGATGAAGCGGCCAGAATTCCAGGATAGTGCGGTAGAGGAGGAATAACTATGGTAACACCTACACCCGTACCGTTTTTCATCATGGTGGGTCTGTACCTCTTGAGCATGGCTGTGATCGGCATCTACGCTGCGAAAAAAACTACCAATTTGCGCGAGTTCTTCGTGATGAACGCTAAAGCAGGAGCTATTCTGAGCGGGCTAGCATACTTTTCTACCCAGTACAGTATGAGTACCTTCATGGGTGTTCCGGGCACCTGTTACAAGGTTGGGTATGCAGGATTAGCGATATCGGTTCCTGGTTTAGTATTTAGCATGATCATTCCCGCTCTATTCATCGGACGAAAACTAATTGCTCTTGGGAAAAAACATAAGTTCTTGACAATGGCTGATTACCTAGGAGACCGGTACGATTCTCAAGGGATCCGAGTGTTATTGGCCCTCATGATGCTCTTTTTCCTAATCCCCTTAATGGGGGCACAAACGATCGGGGCGGGGGTCATCGTGAATGTGTTCACGGGTCTTCCGTATTGGGTTGGGGTCGTTGCCATGGGAGTTATCGTAATCTTTTACTGCATGAGTGGCGGTATCCGGGGAGCAATCCTTACGGACGCTGTGCAGGGAACCCTCATGGTCGGTACAGCCATCGTGACCTTTATTCTATCTGTTGCCATGGGGGGAGGGTTCTCCGCCATCAATGCGAAAATCGCATCGGTGAGCCCAGAACTGTTGACCTTCCCTGGAAAAGGGAACTATATGCCCTGGCAGAACTATGTCTCCCAGATCGTACTCTGGAGCTTTTTTACCATAGGACAGCCTCAGCTGTTCACCAAGTTTTTTGCCATGAAAAACTACCGGGTCATGTTCCGAGCAGTGATTCTAGGGACCTTGGGAATGTGGTTTGCGGCTACACTCATTGAATGGTCGGGAGTGAACGCCATAGCCATCCTTCCCAATATCGACCCCAAGGAGATCGACCGAGTGGTCCCCATGATCCTCCAGCGGGGGCTCAATCCCTTTTTTGCCTCCCTCTTCATATCGGGAATTGTAGCCGCTGGTATGTCAACGATCGATAGCGTCCTCATCATGACGACGGGTGCTATTTCTAGAGATATCTACCAAAAGGTACTGAACAAACACGCTACGGATGAGCAGGTGATGAGTATTTCCCGTGTTGTAACGGTGATCATTGGGATCATCGTGATCATCTTCGGAGTGTACAGGCCGGGTACGATCTTCACCATTATCCTATTCGCCTTTGGTGGAATGGGGTTGTTTGTGGTCCCGGTCCTCCTAGGAATGTATTGGAAAAAGGCTACGTTGGCTGGAGCGATTTCATCGGTAATTGCTGGAATGATACTGATGCTCCTGATTCAGTTCCAGTACAAGAGCTGGGCAATGGGGTTCCATCCGCTGATTGTTTCAGCTTTGTTTGCTTTTTTGGTGA
The DNA here is from genome assembly GCA_026418195.1 of Spirochaetota bacterium. GTDB lineage: Bacteria > Spirochaetota > Spirochaetia > DTKZ01 > DTKZ01 > DTKZ01. The sequence continues at coordinate 3,041 of JAOABU010000023.1, forward strand.
TGGTTGTGGTAAGCCAGTTTACAAAACCACCAGCCGAAGCTGTGCTGGCCAGACATTTCGATTAAAGGGTGAATCTACAGCATGCAATGGGCAAGCTTGAGTTGGAAAAGGATCCCCGAGGCAATCAAACGGTGCCAAGTGGGGATCCTCCCCTTAGGGAGTGTGGAAAACCATGGGAGCCATATGGCTTTAGGAACGGATTACATCGTTCCGGAATACCTTTGCACCCTGATCGAACAGAAGGTAGATGTCCTGATCTTGCCGGTGCTACCCTATGGGGTGTGTCCTCACCATATGAAGTTCCCAGGCTCCATCAACATCGGTTTGGAAGGGCTATTACAGGTAGTTCGAAGTATTGCCTTTTCCGTATTGAGTCACGGATTGAAAAAACTCGTGTTCCTCAATGGACACGGTGGAAACAATCCTGCTCTCGATACGGTGGCTCTCGAGTTCTACCAAAAGGGTGGATTGGCAGCGGTATTCGACTGGTGGGTATTGGCCTCTCAACTGAACGAGGACTGGAAGGGTGGGCATGCGGATGCACAGGAAACAGCAGCTTTACTGGCTATTCATCCCGAAATGGTTCATCTAGAGGATATGATGGACGGTGTTGTTCAGGATCTTTCTAAGGAAATGAAAACAATGTATCTGAACACCGTTCAGTTCGGAAGAGGAACGGTTCGAGTAGCCCGGGAAGTTTCTAGTATCGCACCCTCCGGTTGGTTTGGTTCCCGTGCTCCGAACCAAGCTACCCCCGAATGGGGTAAAGCAATGCTTGAAGGTACAGCTGAATACATCGCCCAGTTTATAGAGGCCTTTAAAAGGGTACAGTTGCCTTCAACTTAGCAGGGCAAACAAGGATGGGGAATAGGGCCATACCAAACCTCGAGGAAAATCGATTGCTTCGAGCCCTTCAGTTGGAACGGATTGAATCCCATTTATCGCAAATCGCCTCCTACGATCGCCTTGCGGGAAGCAGGGGAGAGGAGGAGGCGGTACAGTATATCCAAGAAGTCTTCGAACAAAAAGGTATTTGGTATAGAATTAAGCGGTATCCCGTCCTTTTAAGCAATCCCATACGTGCGGAACTGAGGGTTTTTTGCAATGGGAAAAAGCAGCAGATTCCTGCAAAGACCCGGAGCTTTTCGGGTGAAACAAAAGAAGGACCTAAGAGGGGCATTCTTCGATGGATCGATCCAGGAAGCTTGGTCTCCGACACTATTCTCTTTCAGTTAATTGAAAGAAGACTGGAACGAGATTTAGAGGGGTGCATTCCTTGCACCCCTATTTTGAATCCCATACAGGTGCTGCAGTTGGAAAAACGAGGGGCTGTTGCATCCCTCCAGATTTGGCAAGGAAAAGAAGAGTTGATCCATGAAGGGATCAACAACCCCATCTGGGGAACCCCGAACCCAGAACAGCTCCGGTATTATACCAACCTGCCCATCCTAGTGATCTGCCAGAAACATGGGGAGGAATTGAAGTCCCTCTGGAATATGGGGAGTCGGTTGGAGGGTGAAATCTATACCCGCGTGGAGACAGGATGGTATTCTATTCCCCAATTGGAAGCAGAGGTAGGCCCAAAAGGTGAGAAGCTACCTTTCGTTCTGATAGGTAGTCATCTGGACAGTTGGTACCAAGGTGCTACAGATAATGGGACAGGGAATGCGATAGTTCTTTCGATCTTGGAAACCCTCCAAGAATGGGCACAGGATCTTCGATTTCCCGTTAAAGCGGTGTTCTGGAGCGGGCATTCCAATGGACGGTATGCAGGATCAGCTGCCTATGCACGGGATAATTTTCAAGATCTTTGGAACCGGTGTATTGGCTACATCAATCTGGACATGCCCGGACTTCGGGGCGCTTCGGATTATTCCAGGTTGGCCTCAGGTCCTGAACTGGTAGATGCAGCTAAAGATATCGTGTATGAAATTACCGGACAGAAAGGGAGTTATGTGCGACCTGTCCGTGGATGGGATCAGTCTTTCCAGAACATCGGGGTTTCACCCTTTTTCGTTTGGGCATCCACCCTTCCTCCTGGACATCCGGATTCCACGGCTAACACCTTCATGAGCTATTGGTGGCATACAGAGGAAGATCTTTTACCCTACCATGATCCCGAGGTCCTTTTACAGGATGGTAAGATCTATCTTTTGGCTGCCTATCGACTGGCTTCATATCCGGAAACTCTATTTAAACCTGACCGACTCATCGAGGAAATCGATTCTAGACTCAAATCGTTCGATTGGGGGGAGTTTCCTTCAGTTCTCCAGTCTTCACTTTTAAAAGAATGGCAAGATTTTCGTGCAGGGTACAAAAAGTATTGTTCCCATTGGATCGGATCCGAACAAAGGAAGCACCGTCCGCAACAGCAAGACTCCTCTCATCAATTCCTTCGGTTATTACGAAGTGTCAAACTGTTAAACCGTCTCTACTATACGGAAAAGGATAGCTATACCCAGGACTTTGCCTTGGAACAGGAAGCCCTCCCGGGCCTTTCCCGGATTAGTTCCCTACATGATCCTCGATTAAGCGACGAGGAAAGAGAACTACTGCGGCATTATCTGATTCAGCAGTTAAACCGATTTATAGATACGTTAGACCGAACTGCAACAGAACTTGCAGGAATTTAACTTTCTATGTAGAGTAAGAACCATGAAAATTTTGATCCTGGGTGGTACCGGTGTGATTAGCCGTGCCATCGTAGAACGGCTATTGGAAAAGAATCATGAAGTGGTGCTATTCAATCGAGGAAAGCGGAGCGTGCCGTTTTCCCGGGATGTCCGAATCATCGTAGGGGATCGATATGCGGAAAAGGGCCTGGAACAGGCAATAGGGAAAGAGACCTTCGATGCGGTGATCGATATGATCTGCTTCAACCGTAAGGATGCAGAGGAAACTCTACGGGTATTTCCCGGACGGACAGGCCATATCATCATCACCTCCAGCATTGCAGCTTACAAACGGCCCTACCATACCTTACCCACAAAGGAAGATGCGGAAGAATTGTTCGATAACCCCGTTTTCCCCTACGCCTTCAACAAGGCTGAGATGGAGAGGTTCATCTGGGCAGAAGTAAAAAAACGCCAACTTCCTGTCACTGTTATTCGGCCTTCCCTTACGTATGGGATCGGTGCCGCTAACATCGGTGTTCTTCGACAGAACTATGGAATACTCTATCGAATACGGAATGAGAAGCCGTTGGTGATGTTCGGGGATGGCTCTACTCCCTGGCAGTTCACCTTTGTGGAAGATTTAGCCAAAGCGTATGTGGGCGTGGTAGGGAACCCAAAAACCTTTGGTCAAGCTTACCATGCTACAACGGACGAAATCCATAGGTGGGAAGACCTATACTTGGAGTTCGGTAGAATAGTAGGGAAAGAACCTCAGATCGTCCATGTGCCCAGTGAACTACTGATGCAAGCGGCCCCTTCCCTCTGTAGTCACCTTTTCTTTGAAAAAACTTATCCAGGAGTATTCGATAACGGGAAGATCCGGACAGTGGTTCCAGAGTTCAAAGCCGAGGTGAGTTTCCAAGAAGGTCTGTCAAAGATTGCTGAGTGGTTTGACCGAGAAGCTTCCGAGGTAGATCCCGATAAGGATCGATTGGAAGATCAGATTGTTGCGTATTATCTGGAATTTGCTGGAAAAATGAAGGATCTCATGCCATGAGTACACCACGTTATCGAGCCCTAGCAATCAATGGAAGCGCCCGTAAAGGGGGGAATACCTTTCGGTTGTTAGAGAGGGTGCTTCAAGGCCTTGCAAAGGAAGGGTTTCATACGGAACTGATCGAGTTGGGCGGTTCTGTTCTGCGGGGATGTACCGCCTGTAGATCCTGTTTCAAAAACAAGAACAGACGATGCGTGATCGAAACCGACAGTCTGAACGAAATCTTTTCGAAAATGATCGATTCGGATGCCTTGATTATTGGTTCCCCTACTTACTTTGCCGACGTAACCTCCGAAACAAAGGCTCTGATAGATCGAGCAGGTTACGTGGCACGGGCAAATGACAACCTGCTGGCTCGAAAAGTAGGAGCTGCCGTTGTGATGATGCGCAGAGCCGGTGCCATCCATGCCTTCGATACGATAAACCATTTCTTCCTAATCGAAGGAATGTATGTGGCCGGATCAACCTACTGGAATCTGGGAATCGGCCGCGAAATAGGAGAGGTGGAGAAGGATTCGGAAGCCTTCGCTACCATGGAAGCCTTGAGTGCCAACATTGCCCATCTAGTAAAGTGTCTGAAACGGGAAGGATAGCTGGGGTTGCTAACATTCTACGATCTGTTCATGGCTCCTATGGAAGCTCGCTGGATCGCATCCCTGAGGAGTTGGATCATTCCTAAAGCCAAAGGAACAGTATTAGAGGTAGGGACGGGTACGGGAGCGAACCTTCCCTATTACCGAATGAACCAGGTACAAAGTTTAATCCTGACAGATCGCAAGGAATGGGATTCTAAACTCCAGAGGATCCTATGGGCCCGTCTCCGATCGATACCAGGTTACTCAGCCATACGATGTCAGGAAGCAGAAGTGGAGGCCCTTCCTTTCTCAAATGAACGTTTCGACACCGTAGTGGCAACTCTACTCCTCTGCTCTGTCGAGAATCCTTTAAGGGCCATAGAGGAAATGTATCGCGTTTTACGAGTGGGAGGACAGTTCCTCTTTATCGAACACATGAGACCTGTATCACCCGCTCTGGCTTCTCTATTCGATAGGGTTACCCCTGCGTGGCGGAGAATCGCTTCCGGTTGCCATTTGAACCGAGACACACTGAAAACAATCAAAGAGGGTGGGTTCTCCATTTTGGAAATGAAACGGCTGGGTGATAGTGTATTTTGCGGAGGAGTAGCTAGGAAGGTTTGAACGAGGGGCGAATTAAACTATACGTGTACAAGGATAGGGCAGTCCAAATACAGGTAAAGGTAACGAGGTGGGCTTTCGTGAAAGGTTCATGGTAGATTAGGACCCCGAGCAGGAGCATCATGGATGGAGCTATATACTGAAAGAATCCAACTGTAGACAAAGGAATCAAACGAGCTCCCTTACCAAATAAATAGAGAGGCAAACTAGTGACGATACCTCCGAGAATGAGGAGGGTGGTTGTAGAAGTTCCATATAACCCAAGAGCGCCTTGGGCATGAAGTTCTTTCTGACCGATGTAAGAAAGAGCCCATGGTAATAAAACCGCTGTTTCAAACAGCAAACCGGATAGGGAATCCAGAGGAGTGAGTTTTTTCAGTAAGCCATAGAAGCCAAAAGCAGTAGCTAAGGTAAGAGCGATCCAAGGGAATCGACCATAATCGAAGGCGAAATACAAGACTCCTGTTGTTGATAGTAAAAGAGCGATCCGTTGAATAGGTTTTAATCGTTCTTTCAGAAAAAGCCTACCTAACAGAATGTTCATCAATGGATTTATATAGTACCCTAAGCTTGCCTCTACAATGTGATCGTTGAACACAGCAAAAATGTATAAAAACCAATTAACCGCAATTAGAAATGCGGTTCCAGCGACGAGGAATAGGATGTTTCTATCAGAAAACACCTTTCTAATAGGATCCGGCCGAGTCAAAACGTATAGAATCCCCACAAGAAAAAAGGACCATAGGATACGGTGAGCGAGGAGCTCCAAGGGAGAGACATGAATAAGTTGTTTCCAATACAGGGGTTGGAATCCCCAGAGGAAAAAAGCGGTTAGTGTATAGAAATATCCTCTGATGTTATGCATGGAATCTGTTTTAATTCGATTTGAAGATTATTTGTATCTACTTTTGCCTGCCATGTCAATGAAATTATCTCATCGCATTCCGAATCTTCATCTTGTCCACTTCGTTAAGCTTTTTCCCTGCTGCAACCTTTGCCCAGGTAGAGTAATTGTAGAACCGTAGGGCGTTTGCAGCAGTGACAATTTCATTGTACATGTCGAAACTCCCTGCGGGAAGGAAAAAGTCCTGTACGTTGTCCGTTCCGATCCGTACGGGAATATCTTCGATTAAAAAATCTAGCACCCGCGTGATGCTGTTGTGCATGGGAACCATCACCCGTCTATCCTGCTTATTGGATAGGGTAGCAGTGGGACAGACGATAATTCCAATATTGGTTTCTTTCAGTCCCTCTACTACCTTTCTAAACTTTTCTTCACTGTAGGAAGCGACGCTTAGCGCATGGACTGCCCAGATGGTTGGTTCTCGACTCTCCTGTAAAGGGCCTTGCGTTGTCTCTTGTCTGTTTTGCCATCGGCTATCCCCTTGCATGCTTTGTCTTATAGACAGGGGCGGCCGTAACCAGCGCACCGCTTCGATCAGGGTCAGAGTTCCTTCTTCATCCGGTAGATTCGTCTGATCCACATGGAAATGCACTTCCTTTCCTCCTAACGAATTGGCCAATTCGATCACCCTTCGAAAGTGCTCTTTGAATCCAATGTGCCCTTTCCGAGCATCCCGTTCAGGTAAGGTACCAATGAAATCAGCGAGTGAGGCTGCAGCTACGAACACGTCCCATCGCCGGGGTTCGTCGTCTTTGAACCCAAAGATGGGGTAAGCCCCTACCCGTAGATCGATCTTGTCTCTGTATTTGGTCTTTAAATCCAGGGCAACTTCCAATGCTCTCAGCTCTACTCCATCGGCGGTAGTATCGATGAAGGTATCGATTCGAGTTACCCCAAAGCGGATCGATGCGTCTAATGCAGCTCCCATGCGTTCGTAGAGGGATTCCCGGGTATAGGCTAGGCCTTCATGAAGGACGCCGGTAGTATGCTGTTTCACCTCTAGGGGATAGGTAGCAATTTCCCAGGGATCCATATCCGCATGGGACACATACTTTGGATCCATTACCAGCGCGCGATCTAGGTGAGCGTGACCGTTAAAGAAGCCACCCGCCTCCTGGACAGATTTTCTAATGAGGGTTTCATAGGATGTCATGGGAACCTCCACAGGAAAGATTTAGAAAATACTAGGCACCAAGGGAAGAGATGTCGAAAGATCGGAAACCGAAAAATGAGGATATAAAAAAAGCTCCCCAATCCCGAAGGATCAGGGAGCCTTTCTGCTCCGAAATACCACTGCCAGGCACGCACCCAAATTGTTAGGCGCACAATGCTGCGATTGCCCAGCCTAGTAACCATCTTAGGTTTCAACGATAGTATAGAATAGAGTTCTAGTCAATAAGGTTGTCATCTATCCAATCGAAGATTCGTTGGCTAGCCAGGGATAGAGACCCAGTCTGTACATGAAGAGGAGCCGCCTCTTGTTCCGTAAAAAGGAGGTAGTCTTTCTTACAGGTCAATGCTTCAAAGAACGCTTTTGATTGGCCAAACTCTCGCTCCATGTTTCCACATAGTGTCTGTAAGTCCCCACAGGAGAAAGGGGCTCAAAGATCCTGTTACATTCAACACAGCATTCAGCGCGGCAGGGCTTGTCTGGTAAAGGGAAATCAAGAAAGGGCCATACTCCTTCAGTTTGGCTAAGAATAATTCTCCCCAGTCGAGGATGCCTGGGTTCACGATCAGGAGACGAAGGCGGGGTTCGTGAGCAGCTGCTCGTCCTGCCAGGAATCCTCCCATACTGATTCCCATCAGCATGATAGCGTTTGGATCCACTTCAGGACGGATGATCAGGTAATCTACTACCGGACGAATGAAGGCTTCCCAATCGGGTCGAAAGGTTAGGTTGTGTCTTCGCAAAGTTTGACCGTTCCCAGGACCATCGATTAAAAGACAATGGTACCCCCGTCGTACCGCTTCATCGGCCAGGTACTTGCAATCTTCCGCCCATGCATCCCGTCCCTGATGTACAATTAAGGTTGGGGCTCTGCCAATGGCTTTTGAGGATCGATAGAAGTATCCTGTGAGTCGGATCCCATTATAGGGTACAGACACGACCTCCATTGGAGCTTCAAGGAGTTCCTGAGACTTGATGAAGCAGGCAATCTCTCGTTCTGTCAATTCTTTGATTTCCGGTGAACCTGGGTGCATGTGTCTATGCATAGTGGCCCGGTAGTAGGTAGCCGCTCGTAAGTACGCTTCACCAGCACTTTTCCGATGCCCCTTTGACAGGAGTGAATCTGCTAGGACGTGAAGCCTCTCGGCTGTCTTCCGCCATTCCCGAGCCCAACTTTCGGGATCCTCTTTCGAAACCCGTGAGGCTGTTTGGAGGCACTCATTGATATCGGTCATCTTCGCCCATGCTTCACCAAGATAGAAGAGAAGCACCTGATCCAGAATCGGATCAGCCATCCTGTTCAATTTATACCAGTTCTGTTGCGCCGTAGCTGGGGATGTTCGGTTCCGAGAGGGAACCAGGAAAACCGTGCAGACCAGAAGCAGCAGGATGACCAGTGCTATGATATATATGCCTTTATTCTTGATCATGGGGAACTCCTTCGAAGAGTTGCTGTGTGTACCGTTGGACCAGCTCTCTCTGAGCTTCGATTCGATCTGGGGGTATCCAGTCGATGTACCGGGAAATCAGGAGATCTAGATACTGTTCTCTCGATGAGGGATCCTGCAAATCAAATCCTGCTGTGACACTCACCTGGAAAGGAAGACAGGTGGAGAGGACCACGGACAGCATTTGCGTACCTCTTAGGGTCGCCTCTATAGGAGAGCAGGAAGGATTTTCCGTTAAGATTCTTCTAGCGATTTCCTGGATATACAAGGAAAAATAACGAAGAAAAGATTCCCGGTACTTGGGAGCTAATCGTTCGTTAAAAATTAAGGTTTGTACCAATCTGGGATACTTGTGGATGCCTTTCAATAAAAAAGTAAAAAAGACTTTTAACAGAGAGTAGCTATGAAGTTCTACAAAGGTGAATAGTTCCTGGATATCGAAGAAAAAATGATCCAGAATACTCTTGAAGGTTTCTTCAAGCAGGTTCTCTTTTGTTCCAAAGTAATAATTGATGGACGCAGTATTTACACCCGCTTGTTTCGCTACTGTTCGAATAGAAATAGACGAAACACCAATTTTCTCTATACAGGCAATGGTGGCATCTATAATTCTTTTTTTTACCGCATCGCGTTTTGATGGCATGGTTCTATTGTATGATTAAAACGATTGTTTTGTAATTAAGTTTTAAACAAATGTTTAATTTTAAAAGGTTACTTGATTTCTGTACCTCTGTTGCATACGATTTCAGTGGAGGTAAAACATGCGGATTATATCCAAATTACTCGTTTGCCTAGTGTTTTCTTCGATGACTCTGTTTGGGCAAGTTTCTTTTGAAAAGGATCGGTTTCAAACTGAGAGAGGGTCATTGGAAATTACCTTCATTGGGCATGGGACCCTCATGATGGAATGGAACAATAGGATTATCCATATCGATCCCGTAGGCCAATATGCGGATTATTCTAAGTTACCCAAGGCGGATCTGATCCTCATCACCCATGAGCATGGGGATCATCTGGATGCTAAAGCGATCGAACAAATCTGGAAACCTACTACCTTGATCGTGCTCAACCCCTCTTCAGCTACCAAGCTAGGGAAGGGAAGGACCCTACAAAATGGGGAGACCCTCGAGATAGAAGGAATTACGATTCGTGCAGTTCCTGCCTATAATACCACACAGGGGCGGGACCGGTACCACCCTAAAGGTAGGGACAATGGGTATGTGCTTCAGTTTCCTGGACTAGTGATGTATGTGGCGGGAGACACCGAAGATGTCCCGGAGATGAAGGACCTAAAGGGAATCGATGTGGCCTTTCTTCCCATGAACCAACCGTACACGATGACCCCTTCTCAGGTAGCAGCAGCTGCCCGAGTCATACGACCCAAGGTCCTGTACCCCTACCATTTTGGAGAGACACCGACTCAAGAACTGGTAGCCCTTTTAAAGGACGAACCGGGGATCGATCTACGGATTCGGCGACTAAAATAAACGAAGACCATACCACCACGCTTCACTGAACTGGGGTTGTGGTGGTTTTAGATAAGGCGGGTACCTGGAGTCCATATTGGGAGATTGCGCCAGGGTTGATCTGCATTAACCGTTGGAGGGTTCCCTGTAGTTCCTGTTCAAGATTTCTATCTGTCTCTGAAGAAATGGTAAAGAATGAGAGGAGACGGGAGGTTTTTACTTTCTGCGATAAAAGAAGGGCACGGTGCACTAAGGCTTCTTCCAGGTTTTCCTGTTCCCAGGGACTGGAGAACAGTTGAGCCGCTTGGGTTAATAGGCTTAAATCCTTTTCCAGTTTTCCCCGCTCAAGAATGTAGAAGCGCACTGCCTCTGGATTGATGGTCAGTTCCAGGATTTCTGCCTGCCGCAGGTGATATAGGGCACGGACGGGGTAGTGTTCCATGGCCCTTTTGAAGGTGAAGGATGCGTTGAGTAGGTTCTCTTCCTTTCGATACGCTTCTGCTACTCGACCTGCATACATTTGAAACGCCAGTGTATGGTACTGTTCTAGAATTCGATATCGCAAACGATGGAAGAGAGATTTGAGTTTCTCTCCCAAACTTGAACCTGCATTCAGGGAGTGCTGATTCCCTAAACCTTTGTAGGTGTCCCGTAATAGTTCATGGATATCCATCAGATGTCGGTTCTTCGTGGTTCCAAAGTAGTACATCCATGCATAGTCCGATTGCTCCAGAAGTTCTTTGCCCATGGAAAGAGCCTTCTCTAACTGCCCGAACTTGCGGTATAGATTGGCAAGGCTCAAGCGGGACAAGGGTGTTTCATCCATCTGCTGGGCCTTCAGGAAGGCAGATTCGGCCTGTGAGAACTCCATCCTTCCCTCGTACAGGTCGCCTAGAGAAAGGTATCCAGGAGCCCTAGGTTCTAAAGCAAGGGAGTGTTCGGTAGCGCTCAATGCTTCTATGTAGTGGTTGAAGCTTTTTTCTAGGATAGCGAGGTTATAGTATGCTACCGACGCGAAGCGAGTATCCCGTTTGGATAGGGCGTCCTTAACGGCTAGTAGATAGTACTTCTTTGCCTCTGCGTACTGGTACATTCCTGCATAGATGGTCCCTAGAGTCATGGTTAATCGCCGATCGGGTCCGAACCGGGAAAGAGAAGCTTCTAGGAGAACTTTTCCTTTTTTTAGCTGATGAGTCTTGAAGTAGATCCAACCAAGATCTGCTGCTGCGTCTAGTGAATCCGGCTTTTTCTCATAGATCCGTTCATAGTACTGCACAGCTAGGTCTGAGCGTTCCAGTTTGCCGTAGGTCACAGCGATCCTTGCCCAGAGATCGATGTTGCCCGGATTCAACGCCTCTGCTTCCCGGTAGGCCTCCAAGGCAAGGATGTACAGCTCTCGTTGGGAGAACAGATCGCCCAGAGCGATCCGGATATTCCATGCTTGAGGGAAAATACGTTTGCCTTTCTGGAGAATTGCCAATGATAGGTCGGATCTGCCCTTTTCTTGAGCCGATTTAGAGGCTTTCAACACTTCCTCTGGAGTAGTAAAAATCCATTCTGTATCGAATGAAGAGGAGCCGGTAGGAGCGGTACGGGAAAGGGGAGCAACCTGAGGAAAGGTGATGGAGACGGTGATGAAGAGAAAAAAAATGTAACACCCATAAGCGGACATTGGAGTTCTTTTCATCGAATGGGCCTCCGGAAGGTCTTTGGATGGAATCGAAGCAAGATCCGTAAAACAAAATTGTTTCGTAGGTACAGTTTTTTTCTAATCTGGTAATGGATCGTGAAGAAACGATCCGCCTCATGGGGACCGAAGGATTTACCGAATCGGGCGAACTGGTAATGATGGAACAGTTCCCAGAGTTTCTTAGCCTCTTCGAAGGCAAATTGATTCAGAAAGTATTCAAGGGCTTCCTTCAGGGTTTGAGAGGGATTCATGACAAACCCTAGTGGAGCTAGATCTTGTAGCAGATCCCAGAATGCCCACTGGATTCGTTCTCGCGGGGATTTGCAGAAGAAGGCTTTCAACCGGTATCGGAATCGAACCAGGAGAACTGATCCAATTCCAGAAGCGAGAAGAGCAATAACAGAGATCTGGGCGAAGGTTCTAAGTACAACCTTCCCAAGTGGTGGAGTGAAATCCTTCGATGCGTCTCCTTTGTCAGCGGGAAGGGGTTCGGCCTCCAAGGAGTGCGATAATATCTCTTTCAGAAGGGAGGCGATGTCTTCCCGCTTGAATTGTACACCTGGAAATGGTGTTTCACCGGGTGCAGGGGTGCGGGAGGTAGGATCGAAATCCACCCATCCGAACCCATCGAAGTACACTTCCACCCATGCATGGGCCATGTCGGACCGAATGGGATAGTATCCCAGCAGTTCTGTATCCGGGTCAATGTAGAATCCGATCACTACACGAGACGGAATCCCTAGGCTCCTGCAAAGGAGAGCCATAGAGAAGGCAAAATAGGAACAGTATCCCTTCTTGCTGGAAAATAGGAAATGGCCCAGTTGATCTCCATCGGGAGCCTTTCCTGGTTTCAGGGAGTAGAAGTAATCGTATCGCAGATAATCGGTGATTGCTTGTACTTTGTCGTAGTATGTATCGATCCCTCGGGTAATTTCTTCGGCTAGAGCTTTGATTCGAAGGTCTTTCCCGTATTCTGTATAATATTCGAGAGTCTTTGGATCCATACGGGGACCCTTCACTTCTGAAAGTTCCAGGGGGAGGATTGTCAGGGCCATCGATTCTACCTGGTATACCCGAGAAAAAGTGGAATTAGACCAGGTACGGAAAGGAACGATCCTTAAAGGATAATCGAGGGCGACAAGAGCTTGCGGATCGAGATTGATAATATAGAGTTCTTGATGGATCGACTTCCGGCCCTTCGTTTCCCGCAAGGGGAAAGATCGGGGATAGGGGGGAACCATTTCTGTGGGAAGGGGATCTGGGCTAGAAGGGTCTCTGAAGAACCCTTTCCCAGGCTCGTATCCCTCCAGAAGGAATCGTTTCAAAAGGTACCGATCGATGGGTTCAGAACGCCGATAGAGGAGTACTAGATCCTTTGTCTGACGTATCTCCGTTTCTAGGCTTAGATAATGGGTAAAATCGAATCGGAACAGTTCGGCCTTCAGAAGTCCACCCCTAGCTTCTAGGGATTGTGCCGTGTATCGATCATAGGCAATGTAGAGGGCCAGTAGCAGTAAAGCCAGATAGGGGAGACTCTTTTGGATAATTCCCCAATAGGAAGAGGATCGTTGCTGAGCCTTTGCTCGTTCATTCTCTCTTACTTCACCACTGGTGAGAACAAGAAGGATGCACTCTCCCAACAGGTAAAGTGAAACCGAGATTCCGAGGGAAAGGGGATGAGCATAGAGGTGGGCCCGGAATCCTCCTTCGGGAAAAAACAGGAAAGCGAGCAGGATTCCTAGGAATGCGGGTTCCAGGCTGAATGCAGTGAAGGTTCCGTAGACGAGGAGTGTACTAAGGCTCAAGAGTTCCACAGGCAGGATCATGAAGAAAACATATCTGTCTAGGGTTAAGAGGAGTAGATCCCAGGTAGTATCCTCAAACCCTATACCCCCTAGAAGAACGATCCCTTTAGCGAGGTAATAGAAGAAGATAGGGCTCAGTCCTGTGAGGAGGAGGGTGAGGACGAGGGTAAATGGTTTGGTGGCTAGAAACCGTTTGTGCATCCTATGGGCTAGGTAGCCTAGTCCAATTGCTCCTGCCCAAAGGATAAGGACGGGGATAAGGGACAAATATTCCTGGAAATGTAGGTACCAATGGTAAAATAGGTAGAGCCAGAGCAGGTTTCGGAGAGCTCTAGCCATGGTTCATTCCTTGTAAGGGATGAATGAGGATTACCCAGAGGGGCCGTTCGCCCTCGTATACATAGACCCCCGATAGGTTGGGCAAGGGAGTTTCTAGTCGACTAAGGACTTTTCCTAATTCCAATCCCTCCTTAGAAAAAGTCGTGGGTTCGAGAACCGCGATCTTTTGGCCGTACGGGGAATCAGCAAAAAGGAACAAGATCCTGCCAGTAGTAGAGGGCATTGCTTGATTGGGTTCACGGGAGGAAACAATCTGGAACTCTGCGTTCCGGTTCGGTGGTTGAGGGAAAGGGAAGGGAGAAAGTCTCGCCAATATAGCTAGCCCCTCCTCAGGATGCCCCCTTTCCATCTCTATCCAGGGAGGTCGAAACCATTGGGTTTGAGAAAAGCTCTGGGATGGGAAAAAGCCTGTCGGATCGGGTTGATTGGTGGATAGGATGATCCGTTTCCCCATCTGTGAAAGGTCCAGCAACACTCTAGCTCCTATGGAAGCCATCTGATCTACTGCTTCGAGTTTACGGATCGGATCTTGGACGGAAGGCAGGGTGGGATCGAAATGGAGGTGAAAGGTATCCATGGGTGGAGGATCCTGTTCACCGATCCTTAAGAATAGCTCTCCACTATGGGCGTATAGCTTCCAATGAAGTCGACGAGGGTCATCCCCAGGAATATACTTCCGAACCTCCAGTTCCTCCATACTAGTGTATGTAGGATGACGTTCCATCTGCCTTGTTCCCCCTTGAGCCGTCAGATTCGGCAGGGAAAACGGGACAACCGGCTCTGGAAGGACAAGGAGGTGTTCCTCCTCAGGTAGCGGGATCTCGATCTGACAGAATCGAAAGCTATCCTCCACCTGTAGGATTCCCACGAACCCCTGGTAGTCTCCCCGAAGAGGCGGAGGAGGTGTGACCTCGATGGATGGGTTTTTGGGATCCAGAATTGCCCTCCACTGGTAGATCCTCTTTTGGAAGGCAGCGGTTCTATATTGGTACCAGAGTAGGATGCCAGGTACTCGTCCAACTCCTTTCAACACTTCTTTGGGTAGGGAGACCGAAAAGGCGATGGGCCTTCCTGAATAGAGATTCCCTTTTGAGTATGTACAAATTAGATGCTGCAACAGATGGAACCTTCGACGGAATAGAAGAAAAGCTGCACAAATGGAAAATAGTAGGGAAGATACCCAGATGGAACCCATGCCAATTCCCCAGAGGATCGAAGCTAGCTCTTTGCGATAGATTCCTACAGAACCAATGAGGATCGACAGAAAACCAAACAGCCACCCACGAAGGGTGAATCGAACGTATTTCATTTCTTCAGGGGATCGCATCTTTCATGATATGCAGGGCAGTTTCCCCGATAAACTCTGCGGGATCCAGTCGAATATCTCGTACCCTAAGCCGGTGAGCCAGAACGGATGGAGCGAGGGCCACGATATCCTCATCCGTTATGAAAGAACGGCCTGAGAGGGCTGCAAGAGCTCTAGCCGCTTTTAAAAGCATCAATCCAGCCCGAGGGGAAGCTCCTAGTTGGATTCCCAAGTGAGACCGGGTAGCCAGGAGAATCTGTTGGATCATCCGTAGGATCTTTGGGTCTCCATATACCTGTGCTACTGTTTGTCTCACTTCTAACAGATCGTCCACCGTACAAACGGGATGGAGTGTAGGAACGGCTGCTCCGGGATCCCTCCGATACACCTCAAGTTCTGCATCGGGTTCCGGGTATCCAATGGATAGCTGCATCATGAAGCGATCTGCTTGGGCAAGTGGCAAGGGGTAGGTGCCTTCTACATCCACCGTATTTTGGGTCGCGATTACAAAAAAAGGTTCTGGTAAGGGGTGAGTCTTTAATCCAATGGTAACCTGCCCTTCAGCCATCGCTTCCAATAGGGCCGATTGGACCTTGGGTGTGGTACGGTTTAACTCATCCGCCAATAGGATATGGGTGAAAATGGGTCCTGGTTTGAAATCGAAGGAACGAGTTTCCGGATTGAAGATCTCTACCCCCGTGATGTCATAGGGCAATAGATCAGGGGTACCCTGGATACGGCGAAACTTTCCCTGAATCAGCCCAGCCAAAGCTTTAGCTACGGTGGTTTTCCCAAGACCAGGGATGTCTTGGATCAAGACATGCCCACCCCCGAACAGAGCGCAGAGAAGGAAGGTAAGGAATTGACTCTTCCCCAATAACACGGAGTCAAGTTCTGTATGAAGAGCTTTCCCTAAAGAAGTAACCCGAGCCAGGGCAGAATCGGAAAGAGGGGGGGCAGAAGCTTCCATTGGTACCAGTGTA
>JAOABU010000033.1 GCA_026418195.1 Spirochaetota bacterium
GTTCCTGAACTGTGCAAACCCTAGGGCCATGGTGACAGGAGCTCTCCTTAAGGGTAGTAGGGTGCGGACAGTAGGTTTATGCCACTCTGTACAGGTATGTGCTCGAACTTTGCTGGAAGAAGTGGATCTTCCGGTGAAGGAAGAGGATCTGAATTGGAAGATCGCGGGTATCAACCATATGGCTTGGCTGTTGGAAATCACCGAACAGGGAAAAGACTTATACCCTGAGATCAAACGAAGGGCAGAACACATCCTCGCCACTCAGGAGGAACAGGCACCCATGGGGACAGTGGGGGAAAAGATGAATCCCCCCCACCCCGACACCGTTCGGCTTATGATCCTCAAGCATTTCGGGTACTATGTTACCGAGTCTTCGGAGCACAACGCAGAGTATACCCCATACTGGATCAAATCGCACCGACCAGAACTAATTGATAGATTTGCCATCCCCTTAGACGAGTATCCCCGGAGATGCCGCCACCAAAGGGAAGAGTGGAGCCGTCTTCGAGAGACCCTCACGAAGAATCCCATGCTGACCCATGCTCCGAGTATCGAATACGCCGCGCGGATCATGGAGGCGATGGAAACCGGGAATCCTTTCCGTATCCACGGGAACATCCTGAACCGGGGGCTTATACCGAATTTGCCAGAAGACGCGGTAGTGGAGGTGCCTTGCCTCGTGGATAGAAATGGGGTACAAGGATGTTATGTAGGGCCCCTTCCGATACAGTGCGCTGCTCTCAATCAAACCAATATCAATGTGCAACAGTTGACTATCGAAGCCGCTTTGACTCAGAAGCGAGATCTGGTGTATCAGGCTGCATTCCTCGATCCTCGCTGCGCGTCTGAATTGACTCTGGACGAGATTCGATCCCTCTGTGACGCCCTATTCGAAGCCCATGGCGAATGGTTGCCCCCGTACAACTATCCTTGAAGCTCTTTGGTCGTCAAGAGAGAACAGAAATCTGACTGAGTCATCGGTTTATACAGGTGGTATCCTTGTAATAGGTCGCATCCCCAAGAGCGAAGTAATTTGCACTGAGTCTCTGTCTCCACACCTTCGGCAATAGATGTCAGCCCGAAGGAACGAGCCATCGAGATGATCGCCAATGCCATGGTCTTGTTATGGGTGATCGTATTCAGGTCATCGATGAAAGACTTGTCAATTTTCAGAGAATCGATGGGAAGGGTTTTCACATAGAGAAGGGATGAATACCCCGTCCCGAAATCATCGATGGCGAATCCTATTCCCAGGTCCTTCAGTTGTTTTATGATGTCGGCGGTACGGGCGGTATTCCGAATGAACAAGGATTCTGTCAACTCCAGGGTAAGGAATCGAGGATCCAATCGGGACAGTTCGAGGGCGCGAATTGTCTGTTCGATGATTTCCCCTTTTTCGAATTGACGAGGTGAAGTATTCACAGCAACCATAACCCGATGACCTTTGTCTACCCACTTCGCAGCATCCTTACATGATTGTTCCAGTACCCATTGTCCTAAGGGGATAATCAATCCTGATTCCTCTGCAATTTCCATGAACTCCGAAGGAGATAATCTGTTGTCTCCCTCATAGACCCGTAGGAGCGCTTCCACACCCGTAATACGCCACTGGTTCTTATGATCGAGACTATTGGACGCGATTTGCGGTTGATACACTAGTTCGAGTCGTTTGTCTTTCAAAGCAGTTCGAAGAAGGGTTTCCATTTCTATCCGTTTCTTGCTCGTTACTCCGCTATTGCCGGAGACCAAGCGGTACTGACCTCTCCCCAACGTTTTCGCTTCGTACATGGCTGCATCTGCGAACCGAACTAACTCTTCCGTTGTACGCCCATCAAAGGGATACAAGGCAATCCCGACACTGGTCCCTATGAATAGATCCAACGTATCGATCTTGAAGGGTTCTTTAAAACTATCGAGGATCTTCTGTGCTACCGCACTGGCATCTTTCGTTTTTTCTATGGATTCTAAGATGATGGTGAACTCATCTCCTCCAAGTCGACAGACAGTGTCTTCTTTTCTTAAAAGGCTCGTAAGACGTTGGGCTACTTGAACTAAAAGAGCATCCCCTACCTGGTGACCGTATCCATCATTTACATTTTTGAAGTGATCCAAATCCATGTATAACAGGGCAATCCTACTCTTCCTTCGCTGCGCCCTGGCAATTGCGCTCTTTAACCTATCCTGAAAGAGGACCCTATTAGGTAACCCTGTGAGGGAGTCGTAGTAGGCCATGTAGTTGAGCCGTTCTTCGATATTCTTCAATTGGGTGATATCCAGGAAGAATCCAACTCGGATATCCTCCAAGGTCTCCATATTGAACCAGATAGGGCTATGGCTCCCATTTTTATGCGTGCACTGGATCTCGCCCTCCCATCGATCCGTCGATTTGATCTGATCCCAAAAAGACCCAAGATGAAGTTCATCGATCCTTTTCCCGAGGAGTTCTTCCTTTTCATACCCCAGAATACGGGTGAATGCCGCATTGGTATCCCGAATGACTTGATCCTTGTCGACAATGAGGAACCCTTCGTTCATGTTCTGCAGGATGTCTCTATAGCACTGGAGCTCTGTTGTACGATTTCGTATTTCCTGTTCGAGGGTCCGATTCAGATGATGGAGGGATTTCAACAGGCGAAGGGAACTGAAAAAAATTACTATGATGAGAACTGGTATGATGAGGAAGATAAACCCGAACACACGGATCGATCGAAAACTTCCCATATATATTTCTCTAGGTACGGACACGGAAAGAAGAAACTTTACTTTCCCTAAACAATCAGGGATTCCTTTCGAAACAAGAGTTTGCTCATTTTGAACTACCATGTGAGGTTCGGTCGGAAAAGGGGTTTCCCCTTCGGAAAGAATCCGAAGCTCAATGGGAAGCCCCGCTAATTCTGATAGCTCCTCCAGAAAGCTATTATCCAATTCATTCCCGAAGATGAATCTTCCAATATTCGGGCCAATTCCGTTGTTTTGGGTGACCACCTGTGAGGAAAGAATCACAGGTCGATTTTCAAACAGGTAAAGACCTGAGAGGATGGGTGATGAAGATGAAAACGGGCTACCCTTACTGGAGGCGTTGGAAGGCCACGGAACGTGCTTACCCAACCTATGGTAATTATATAGAAGGTTTCCTTTTGGAT
>JAOABU010000038.1 GCA_026418195.1 Spirochaetota bacterium
GCCTGGATGGCAGCCTGGGCGCCTTCTTCTGTGGCCATTTCCACGAATCCAAATCCCCGGGCCCGGCCCGTCATCTTGTCCGTGATGATGTTTACCGAGGTGACTTCACCGTACTGAGAGAATAGATTCTGGAGCTCGGCCTCGTCGGAACTGTAGCTCAGGTTTCCGACATACAGTTTTTTCGCCATACTGAATGGTCCTCCGGGTTCTATGTTGAACCCATACATAAGAAATTGATCTGGAGTTTATCAACGATAAACCACCCGTGTTACCGTCCTGGGCCCGGATTCAGAAAGTGGGTTACCGCTTTCAGGAAGTACGTACAGACAAGCGATCGTAACAGCACTCTGAAGATGCAGAACTCTTTTCCCCTTCACGTAGCCAGAAAACACAGATACCTGCTATGCAAGCCAGATGTCTAAAAACTACCACAAGCAAACCCATTAGTCAATAGTAAAAACTTACCCCTCCACTACAATCTGATTCCTTCCCGACTCCTTCGCTTTGTACAGCGCATTGTCCGCTCGCTGGACAATTGTGATTCGATCGTCTGAATCGCGCCAGGTTGCTACGCCTAGGCTGATGGTAACCGTGCCCACTTCTGGGAAGAAGGCGGATTCTACAGCCTTTCGGAGTTTTTCCGCGAGTTGCCCAGCAGCTTGGAGATCCGTGTCCTCCGCAACGATCAGGAATTCTTCTCCTCCCCACCGTCCAAGGTGGTCTGTTTTTCTAATTTGGCTTCGAAACACCTCGGTCATTTGTTTGAGCACTTTGTCCCCCACAAGATGCCCGAATCGATCGTTCACGTTTTTGAAATGATCGATATCGATCAGAAGAAGTGAAAATGTCCTTCCGTACCGTTTCGCTGCATAGAGGGTGATTTCCAGCACCTCGTCGATCTTGAGACGATTGTAGAGCCCGGTAAGAGAATCCGTTATGGAAAGCTTTTCCAGCATCTTATTCTTCAAAGCCAATTGTGCATGGGCTTCAGCCAGCCGATTCTGGGTTTCCTTCAACTCGGTGATATCTACTGCAATAGAGTACTTGGTAGTCCTTCCATCCGGCCAGGTAATAACCTTTTCCTGCAACTGGTACCACCGATCATCCACCGGGTTGAACAGTTCGAATACGATCGTCTTATCCAAAGGCTTCGCTTCCTTCGAATCGATCAGGTAGGGGATTTTACAGAATAGACATGGTTTTGGCTCCCCATAGATCCGTTCATAACAGAGCTGCCCAATGTAGTCCCCCCGGCTCTGGATCATCTTCTTGTTCATATAGATGATTTCGTAGCTAGAGATATCCACTACGTACACATCGAAGGGAATCACATCAAAAAGGGATTTGAACAAATCTCCCTCGATCATACAGAGCTCCGATAGGTAGAAAAGACTTTTTCGATGGTTTCCTTCAGGATTTCCGGTTTCACCGGTTTCATCACGTACCCTTTGGCACCTGCCTCGATGGAGTCGATCACCATCTGCTCCTGCCCATGGGAGGTGATCATGATGATCAATGCATGGGGGTCTTCGGTAAGGATCTGACGCACCACCTCGATTCCACTCATATCCGGTAAGGTGATGTCCATCGTTACTAGGTCCGGATGTAAGTCCCGAAACCGCTCAAGGGCTGCAGCACCGGTTAACGCGTAACCTACTACCCTGTACCCAAGATCCTCCATTAGCTGAGCCAGCTTACGAACCGTGATTTGTGAATCGTCCACAATAAGAACAGTTCTATCCCTCATTCTGAGGCCTCTATTTCCAATGTTTTTTTATAATAGATACCCGGAGTGATACAGAGAACCAGCATTGTTCCTTTCTCTGTTAAGATTTCTCCTGAAGTCAGTTTCGATTGTTTATACCTCTGAATGCTCTTCCCTTCGTTAATGATGATCGGAGTAGACAGGGTAAACGCGTATCCTGGAAGCTGAAAATCTTGTAGAGCATTTCCCACCACGATATTGATACAATCTCCTGCCGTTTCTTCCATCAATAACTGCTCCTCACCCGGTTCGATAGAAACCCCTTCCGTATACCCTTGAAATACCGCTTCCATCAAGCTACGCTCGAAGGAGAACGCTACGATCAACTTCAACCTGTCTTCCACCGTAAGAATCGAAGTAAGATCCTTCAACTCCATTCGATCCAGTTGCCCTTGTAAGGGTTTTGCCACCTTTACCGCTACCCTTCCCTCAGTTTCTAAGAACTGTTTAGCCCGTTGGAGCAACCGATCTACGAATTGATCTAGTTCAGCGTCGGTAATCAGATCAGGGACGTTGGCATCCTGGTTCTTCATATATACACCTCTGAGTCGGGGATTGTGATGGTGATTTCCGTACCCCGATCTTTCTCAGTATGGACCTCCATCTTCCCTCCTAATCGTGCTACTTCTTCCTGTACAGCACTCAAACCAATACCCCTACCTGAAAAAAGATCTGCCTCCTTTCGGGTAGAAACCCCATCCCGGACCATCAGATCCTGCAATTCCCTCTCTCCGAATGTAGCTGCTCTTTCCGGAGAAAGCAATCCTTTTTCAATAGCCTTCCTACGTACCTCTGCCCAGTCAATCCCTTTCCCATCGTCCTGTACTTTGAATTCTATTCCTTCCGGAATCCGTCGGATGGTAAGTTCGATCCTCCCCTCCGCTGGTTTCCCTTTGAACACACGTTCCTCTGAATCTTCAATCCCATGGATGATCGCATTCCGTAACAAATGAACGAATCGCAAGACAAGGGATTCGTACTTATCCTGACGAACTCTGACATTATCTCCCTTTATTTGGAGGGGAGCTACGACCTTTCCCCGAAGCTTAGCCAACTCCATTACCTGGGAAGGATAGATAGAGAATAGATCGAAGATCCGCACTGTCCGGAGCTTTGGAATAACGGAAAGTTCTTCCTCGATTTTTAGCTCTTCCACCATCTTGGGTGCAGATCGAATCTTCAAGGCTAGTCGTTCTAGTTCTAGCAAGTCCTCTGGCTCTAATACATAGATCTGTTTCCGTTCAAAGAACCTCTGCCCTAGATACTGCTTCAGGATCTCCTTGTCCTGCTCTAAGCTAGTATGTAGGGCTTCCCAATCCAAACCATCGGATGGGATTTGAACGCTTTCTTTTTGACTCTTTAAGTAGGAAGACAAATGTTCCTCCGCTTGGTGCAGAGCTCGAGGCACATACACTAGATCCAACTGGGAAAGGACACCTTTGTACGTATGAAGGTACCGGTAAAGTTCCTGTATTGGCAGTATAGGCCGTTCTCGAAGGAATCCCTCGAAGGTTTCGATGGTATCGAGGAAATACGTTCGATTCCCCAATGCGTTCACCACAAACTTGAGGATTTGCTGTTCCTGGGTGAGCTGTTCTTCTAACTTTCGATTATAGGTAATATCTTTCAGGATCATCATCATCCGCTCAGGATTCAATACGCGAATTTTTACTTGAAGAATACGCCCTTTTAACGATACTTCCGACGGCAAAAGGGACAGGTACACCTCTTGTTGATAGGGATCCCTTGTCCGAAACGCCGCCGTTAAAGCTCGTCGGAAGAGGGCAGCCCGATCCTTCCCTTCTGGGTCAATTAGGTCCAGCACCGATTGGCCTTCGATCTTTTTTCCGAAGAGTCGTTCACATTCCCGGCTATAATCAGGCGCTACTTTGAGATCCGAGCCAAAGGAAAGGATCCCTTCTTCCATATGATCGAACAGATCTCGAAGCGCTTCAGTTCGCTCTTTCACTTTATCTTCCAAGTGAGTGGTATACTCGCGAATCGTTTCCATCATTCTCTTTAGGGTTTCTGCCAGTATACCAATTTCATCTTGGCGAGAAATTGTCGGAAGTGTTCCTATTTTTCCCTGCTGGTAGTCTTTGGTAAACCTCGTAAGGACACCCAAAGGCTCTAGAACCACTTTTCGTAAGGTAAGAAGGATTAACATCCCCAGCAACATCAAGGAAATGCCCGAAACGAGCACCAGGGGAAGAAACCTGGTATATCCAATCACTTCCCTGTCATTGAACAGAATCAAGGTGTACCACTGTATCTCTGGAATGAAGGCTAGGGCACAAATTTTAAGTCCTTCCTGATCCTGCAACGAAAGAAGTCGGGCACTACCCGGCGGATCCTGCAAAAGGCTCTTCATGGCGTCTTGCAGGAGAATACGGTCTTTTTCCTTTGGGAAGAGTCGGAAGACGGTACTTTTTTCCTGTCCCTCTTTCGAAATGGAGCTAAGCTCTACCAGACGTTGATCCGGATGAGCCTGTATCACCCCCTCTTGATCCATCAGAACAGGAAGTACCCCCCGTTGTTTTCCTCGGATGAACCGCTCCATGAATGAACCGAAGGAAAGTCCTGTTCCAGCCATTCCCAGCACGGTATTCCCTTTGCGCATCACCACATTGATCCAGACTTTCGTGTCTTTGATGGCCTTGTCATAGTTCACATTGAGACTGTATTCCCGTACTTTCTCCACGGTAGAAAAATACCAGCTATCCTCGGCTGATTTAGGATCCAACGTATATTGGAGCTCTTTCCCTCTGTAGGTATCTTTCCCATCGTTAAAGTAATAATGCCCCGATCGGTGCACGACGAAAAAGTATACTCGATCGGTAAAGAACTTCTTGTAACTTTCTAACTCTGCCAAGGCTTCTCGCTTCAACGTAGGAGAGTCCTCGTTCTCCGTCCATGCTTGCAATAGAGGAGAATCGGCAAGTTTCCGGGCCAGTGTGATCTCCCGATCCAACACATGGGAGATATCCGCTTTTTCCTTCAATAGAAGCTGTTTGGCGTATTCGGTTCCCAAGTCTCTGCTTAGGGAACGAAGAGCAGAATAGAACACGAAGAAAGTAGCAACCCCTACGATTAGGTATACCCCAACCACTACTTGCAAGAAAAACCGGCTGAGACTTTGATGGGAAGGATCTTTTTGCATCACGAGTAGAATACAATACGATGATTCAAAATACAATCATGTTTGGTATTCCCGTTTCTGCAATTCTGTATCGTAAAAAAATCATCACCGATCTGTTGACAGGGAGGTTGAAGCGGACTAGAGTGAAAGCTAATTCAAACAGGAGACGGGTATGAACTACTTTAATTCTTTACCATTCAGAGAACAAATACAACAGTTAGGCAAATGTCGATTCATGGCAAAGAGCGAGTTTGCCGATGGAGTGTCTGTTCTGAAAGGGAAAAAGATCGTAATCATTGGATGTGGTGCGCAGGGGTTAAACCAAGGGCTAAACTTACGGGATTCCGGCCTCGACGTAAGTTACGCCCTCCGCAAGGAAGCGATCGAACAGAAACGACCTAGCTATAAGAGTGCTACGGAAAACGGCTTTAAAGTGGGGACTTACGAAGAACTGATTCCTAGCGCTGACGTTATTGGAAACCTCACCCCAGACAAACAACATAGTTCTGTTATCGATGCAGTGATGCCGCTGATGAAGAAGGGGTCCACCCTCTGGTACAGCCATGGGTTCAACATCGTGGAGGAAGGAAAGAAAATCCGACCTGACATCACCGTAGTGATGATGGCTCCCAAAGGACCTGGTACCGAGCTTCGTACCGAGTACGTTCGAGGGTTCGGCGTTCCTACCCTAATTGCCGTGCACCCGGAAAACGATCCAGAAGGGAAGGGACTGGCTATCGCCAAAGCTCTTGCATGTGGAACCGGTGCTGACAGGGCAGGGGTTCTGGAATCTAGTTTCGTTGCTGAGGTGAAAAGCGACCTCATGGGAGAACAGACGATCCTCTGCGGGATGCTCCAAACCGGTAGTCTCCTCGCTTTCGACAAAATGGTGGAAAAGGGGATCGACAAGGGGTACGCGGCAAAACTCGTGCAGTACGGTTGGGAAACGATTACCGAAGCCATGAAGTTTGGGGGAATCACCGGAATGATGGACCGCCTGTCAAATCCCGCTAAGCTAAGGGTCCATGCTCTGTCTAAAGTGTTAAAAGAAATTCTCACTCCCCTCTACAAAAAGCACATGGACGACATCCTTTCGGGAGAGTTCAGCCGCACCATGATGGAGGATTGGAAGCAGGGAGATAAACAGCTTCTGGCCTGGCGGGAAGCTACGGGGAAGACTGCTTTTGAACAGACCCCTGCTGGCTCTATGGAGATTTCCGAACAGGAATACTTTGACAAAGGTCTACTGTTAGTCGTATTTGTGAAGGCGGGGGTAGAACTTGCGTATGAGATCATGACCGAAGCAGGAATGAAACCCGAAAGTGCATACTATGAATCCCTCCATGAGGTGCCTCTCATTGCCAACCTCATCGCTAGAAAAAAATTATACGAGATGAACAAGGTCATCTCTGACACGGCAGAGTACGGTTGTTACCTCTTCGACAACCGCGCTCGACCCTTGCTAGCCGATTTCATGCGCAAGATCGATACGGACCTCATCGGGAAAGGTCTGGAGTACAAGGATACGGGTGTACCCAACAAAGAACTTTTCAAAGTGAACGAAGAGATCCGCAATCATCCAGTGGAACAGATTGGAAGAGTGCTACGTGCCCACATGACGGCCATGAAACCGATTAAATAAGTAGTATAGATAGAAGAAGCTTGAAAAAGCCGCCTCATGGCGGCTTTTTTCATATGCAGGCTTTATTATCCCAGTCTTAACCCCTATCCTGCATTCATACAACCTCTAGCAAGACTGTCTTCAAGTACACCCCTTCAGGGAAGGCCAATGTTCGGGTATGATCCGAAGCTTGTCCCAGCACACGGAGGATGCGTGCTTCCTTTCCAGCCCGGCCTGCGGAGAGGCGGAGCAGATTCAGGAACTCCTCCTGGTTCAACATACCAGAGCAGGAGCTAGTGAGGAATAGATCCCCTGCCTGTAGGATCTGGAAGCAAAGGGTATTCAACCGTACGTAAGCTTTTTTTGCTGCCTCCAAACTCGCTCGGGATTTTGCAAAGGCAGGAGGATCACAGATCAAATACAAGGGGGGTCTACTGACAAGAGACGACTGGGTAGATGAAGAAGAGACCATCCCTCCTATCCCCTTCTCCAGATACTCGAACACATCTCCCTGATGGAAATACATTCGCTCTTTCGTCGGATCAATTCCATTGGCTATGCACGTCTCGGTTCCCAATCGAAGGGCAATCCCTGAACTATCCACATTGACAACTTCCATTGCTCCTCCTAACCATGCTGCGACCCCGAAGGCGCATGAGTAACTAAAAAGGTTCACCACTTTTCTTCCCTTCGATGTTTCCCAAACCACCTGCCGCGCCTCTCTCTGGTCTAGGAAGAACCCTGTCTTCTGTCCCCCTATCACATCGGCCAGCATGACCATTCCATTCTCACGAAATTTCACAGGCTCTTTCACTATACCCTGATGCACTACCGGTGGTAAAAGAGGTAGACGTTCTGCCTTACGGGCTTCCACGTCCGAACGTTCAACGATGGATCGAATCCCAGGTAATTCCATTAAAGCTTGAATGATCGAATCTCGAAACGGTTCTATTCCTGCAGTATGGATCTGGAACACCGCCGTATCCGCATATACATCTACGATGAGACCAGGCACCTGGTCTGCATCCGCATGAACTAGACGGAACCCATCGGTTTGGGGAGGCAGGTGATATTTTTTTCTCTCCCATAAAGAATGGAATCGTCTTTTAAAAAAATCTTTTCCAATGGGTTCCCGAATCCGGGTAAGAATCCGAACTCGAATGGTATTGGCGGGATGGTAGGTACCAATTCCCAAGAACTGATCGTTACTGGATCGCACCTCTACCAGACTACCTGCGGGAAGGGGAGGTGCATTTTTAACTCCCTGAGAAAATACCCAAGGATGTCCTGCAAGCAAAGGAACCTCCCGTGAAGGAGCTACTGTTACGATGGGATAGTTTGCTTCCATAATAGAACCATATCAAAAATGCAAGCCGATGGAATAGTCGGTATGGTAAACCTTCACCCCTTGCAATTCCTCCAAGGTCTGGTATAATCAGATATATCTGAATCGTTCTAAGCATTTATTTCTAAGTCAAGAGGAGGACCGTATGAAAAGAATCATGCTCATCGCACTAATGACACTTCTCGCCTTTGGCATACTTTACGCGGGCGGTGCGAAAGAAAAGGCTCCTGCCCAGAAAGTGGAACCTGTAAAACTGAAATGGGCTCATGTGTATGAAACGAGCGAAGAGTTTCACAAATGGGCTCTATGGGCTGCCGAGGAAATTAAAAAACGGACCAACGGCAAGTATCAGATCGAAGTATTCCCTGCATCCAGTCTTGGAAAGGAATCCGACATCGTGGAAGGGTTGAGTTTAGGCTCCGTCAATATGGTGTATGCAGGCTCCGCCTTCATTGGGAACACCTATGGTCCCATTGCCATGGGAGAAGCCCCCTTCATGTTCACTGGTTACGAGCACTTCATGAACTACGCAAAGAGCGACTTTTTCAAAGAACTCGCTGCGGGATATGAACAAGCTTCCAAGGGCAATAAGATTACCGCCAATACATACTACGGTGCTCGTTGTGTTACCTCGAAAAAACCCATCAACAAACCCGAAGACATGAAAGGTCTCAAAATTCGTGTTCCCAATGCGCCTCTGTACCTGATGTTCACCGAGGCAGTGGGCGCCAATGCGGCTCCCATCGCGTTCGCTGAAGTGTATCTGGCATTGCAACAGGGTGTTGTGGATGCACAGGAAAACCCCCTGCCCACCATTCAAGCAAAGAAGTTCTATGAAGTACAGAAGTACATCAACCTGACACAACATATCATCAACAACCTGCTTACCATCATTTCCGCTTCCACCTGGCAGAAACTGACACCGGAAGAGAAAAAGATCTTCGAGGAAGTAACCGTAGAGGCTGCCCGGCAGTGCTCGAATGCCATTCGCAAAGCTGAAGACGACCTGCTTCCCTGGTTCGAGAAACAGGGGAACATCATCAACAAGGTGGACCGCAAACCCTTCATCGATGCGGTGGCTCCTAGCTTAAAATCTAGTCCCCGAATGACTTGGACCTTAGAGCATTACAACAAGATGCAGGCTTTGAAACCCTAAGGGTTTCCCCCTATTGATGAAACGAATAGCCGCCGTTCTCCCTGGAACCCGGGTGAGCGGCGGTTTTTCTAGAAGGAGCCTCTATGTCTGAAACACAAAGAAGGAAGGATGAAGTAAGGCAAGAAGAAACCGAGTTCCGGTACTCCGATCTAAAGTGGGAAGATTGGGTGGTATTGACCCTATTCTGGGCATTAGCTTTCGTCGTCTTCCTTCAGTTCTTTTCCCGGTATGTCCTAAATGCTGCCATCGTGTGGACAGAAGAGATGGCGAGGTACCTATTGATCGCAGTCGGATTTCTTGGTTCCGCCATCGCTGCAAGGAAAGGGGCACACATCTTTATGGAGTTTAGCTATCGTTTTTTACCACCCAAATTAGGGTTTATCATGTCCACAATGGTAGACATCATTAAGATCGTGTTCTTTGGTATGTGCACATACCTTTCCATCAAGATCATGCCGATCATGGCTCGCCAACGGATGGTAACGGTCCACTTCTCGATGGCCGTGCTTTATGGTTCAGTATTAATTGGATTCATTCTGATGACTTTCCGTAGCATCCAAACTGCGTGGATTCACTGGAAGAAGAAGTACATCCCCGTCATAAACGACAAGGTGTGAGGAGACTCCCATGTTAGGTTTCATGTTCTTCATGCTATTTTTCCTGATCATCATCGGTGCCCCCATCGCCATTGCTTTGGCAGGCTCCTCCGCTCTTTGGGTGTACCTGTCCAATGCAGTTCCCGATTTCACCATTCTCCACAGGATGGTGATGGGCGTAGATAGTTTTCCCCTTCTAGCAATTCCCTTCTTTATCCTCGCAGGGAGCTTGATGAACGTCGCTGGACTTACGAACCAGATTTTCAATTTTGCAAAAGCGGTAGTAGGTTGGCTTCCTGGCGGGTTAGGACATGTGAATATCGGGGCTAGTATTATCTTTGCAGGAATGTCGGGTACAGCGGTCGCCGATGCAGGAGGATTGGGTACGATCGAAATCAAAGCCATGACCGACGCTGGGTATGATGTGGATTTTTCCGTCGCCATTACGGGCGCTTCATCCACTATCGGGCCCATCATTCCACCTAGCCTACCCATGGTGATTTACGGGGTTATGGCTTCGACATCCATTGGCAAGCTCTTCATCGCGGGATTCATCCCAGGGCTTCTAATGGGACTGGCATTAGCCATCATGGTTGCATACTACGCCCACAAGAGGCACTATCCCCGGGACGCAGCATTTTCTTTGAAACGGCTAGGCGTATCGTTTATCGAAGGGCTACCCGCCCTAATGACACCCGTGATCATCATTGGAGGAATCGCTTCGGGTATTTTCACTCCCACGGAAGCTGCTATCGCTGCAGTAGTGTATGCACTGATACTCGGTTTAGTGTATAG
>JAOABU010000061.1 GCA_026418195.1 Spirochaetota bacterium
ATCCATGGGGAATCCTGCTAGCCCAGTGCCGAATCTCCTGTAAGAGCCTTAGCCGCTTTTGTGGGATGGAAAGGGTGGAAAGAGTTTTCTGGTTTTTATTTTTCTCAGGTCCCTGCTTATCGGTAGAAAGTTGTATGGCAAAGTTAGCCCGTTCCCGTTCGTACTTAACCCGTACTTGCGCAACGCAGGCGTGCTGGGATAGGAACCGTTCCAGCGCATCACTCTGGGCCATGACTTGTTCTAGTGGTATTCCACTTTCGAACTCAATGAGAAAATCTAGTTGGGTTCTGTCATGCAACCTTGCTTCCCCTTTGGGCAACAGGAGAAGAAAAGTAATCCCTCCTCCAAAGAGGAATACGAAACCCGCAATGATGCTGATCCGAACCTGTAAAGGATGGGAATGAACAATCCGGTAGAAGCATTCTAATCGGCTCTTTAGGCCAGAAAAAAAATTAGGAAGATGGATGGATGTTCTTCGAGAACGATGGCGAGCTAGAAACAACGGCAGAAACACTAGAGAGTAGATAAGGGAGGCTCCTAGCTGAGCGGAAAGTGTAAAAGCCAGGGGTTCGAACTGAAGTCGGATACTTGGTGGAGCAAAAATCAGTGGAACAAATACTCCTACAGTAGTGATGGTAGAAAGTAGGATTGGATCCTTCACTTCGGAAAGAACCTCTTTAAGGGAGCCATTTCTCTCTTGAAAAAGTCGCTCAGTGAGAATCACCCCCGAATCGATCACTAGACCAGAGCCTACTGTTAGTGCTGATAGGGAAACCACATCTAAAGTCTTCCCGAGTAGATGCAGGACGGCCAATGCCGCGAAAGTGGAAAAGGGAATGGAGAGGGAAACAAGAAGGGAAGGAAGAAGGGATTTCAAGAAGATTCCTGTAAGGATCCCTACACTGGTAACTCCGATACCCAAAGCCCAGAACAGCTCATTCAGCGCAGACCGAATCATTCCCCCTTGATCGTACAAAACGGAAGAGCCTGGAATAGATCGACAGATACGGGTCAACTGCTCGGAAAGGCGGAGAAGGTTTGCCTCTCCCGTTGGCTTAAGGTACAACACCAGAAGCTCTTTTCCATTCACTCGGGCTCTCCGTTCCCTGTAAACTGGTCTATTTACCACTTCTGCAACATCCTTGACCCTGAGGATCGTGCGAAGAGAAACCTGTCCTATACTTTCTGAATTGGGGAGTAGGCTTTGAAGCTTTAGGGAAGTTCCTGGAGTAAGTACCACCCCTCCGCTCACATTCCAGCCCCGAAGGACTTCCACTGTCTCTGATAAGGTTAGTTTTGT
This sequence comes from Spirochaetota bacterium, assembly GCA_026418195.1. Classification (GTDB taxonomy): domain Bacteria; phylum Spirochaetota; class Spirochaetia; order DTKZ01; family DTKZ01; genus DTKZ01. Next base: position 1,301 of record JAOABU010000061.1, read on the forward strand.
GGAAAGCCCTTTCTCTACGAACCATCGGATCACCGTCTCCTCTTTCGTCCCTCCACCTACTTCCACTTCTCCTACCCCATCCACCGTCTGGAAACGACGTTTCAGATCATCCTCCGATAGATCACCATTGAGGGGAAAGGCGGCAATGAAGACTGGTTCGTTTTTAGGATCGCTTCGAAGAATCAAAGGACGTTGAACTGAAGAGGGAAATAGCATGTACAGTCGGTCCACCGCATCCCGAGTCTCAAGGTACGCATCCTCCAAGCTGGAACCATCGGATAGGTAAAGATGAATCCGGCTTTGCCCTGGTTCAGAGATGGAAACGATCTCTTTTAGCCCTTGAATTTCGGAGAGAGCGTTTTCCAGGGGAATGGTGATGTCACGTTCAATCTCCCGTTCGAAGGCTCCTCGGTACTCGATTAAGACCTGTAAGGAAAGACTTGCTCCCCTTGAACAGTACGATAGGGGGATCTGTACTCCTAAAAGGACTACTGACGTGAAGAGGATGAGAAAGAGAAAGGTGAATCGTAGGGTGCGGGTATGAGGAGGTTCGAAGTGATTCGAAGAAGTGGGGTAGAATGAATCGGTGGTTGGTTTGATTGTTACCATCTTAAGGAGTGTTTTCCTTGGGTTGTGGATCCTGTTGAATCGAGGGTTTCCTGATCGATTGCTTCCGGAAAAAGATCCTATAAAGCCCAGGATATACGGCTAGGATCGCCATGGTGCCTAACCCTAATCCACCTCCTAAAGCGACCGCTGTGTGAGCCTGTACACTTCCTCTCCCGCCCAAAAGAAGGGGGACCAGGGCTACGAGGCTGGTATTGACCGTTGCCAAGAGAGGTCTGGTGTGGATCACGGTCATCTCTAAGATTTGATTGCTATCCTGCCATCGATATGATGAGGTGAGCAAAATGGTTCCATTGATGATGGTGCCAAGTAGGACGAGGATCCCTAGAAAGGAGTGGAGATTCAAGCTGAATCCCAAGATGTATAGGAAAAGGAAACTTGAACTAACGGAAAGGGGAAAAGAAACCAGCAGGAGAATCGGGAGGCCAAATGATTCGAACTGTGCCCCTAGGACAAGATACATAAGGAGAAGGGCAGATACGAATACCTGTAACACATGGAGAGCCTGTTGGGCCAACACTGAACGGGATAGAAGCGTGGTGGAGAGTTCTTCACCCGATTGTTTTAACTGGTAAGGGACAGATTCCAGTATCCTTTCCAATGCTTCCCTTTTTCCTTCTTTCGGATGAATGGTCCAGGTGACAGAGGGTTTACGCTCGGTACGGTGCAATTCAGGATACGTAAAGTCGGATCGTACGGTGCCTACCCTGCCTGCATTGATCACTCCTCCTGCGACAGGAATAGGCACCTCTTCTACTGATTGGGATACTTCTTTTGTGAAATCTGCCTTGCATAGTCGAAGCCGAAGGTCCACATCTTCACCCTTTATAGGCAGGGTGCAAATGATGACTCCATGAAGGGAGATTCCCAGCGTGTTCAGAATATAGCGGGGGCTGATACCATGGTAGGTAGCTACATCTTCCTTCACTAGGAAGGACTTTTGGGGCAAGTGTTTCCGGGTGTCCGAAACGATAGAGTCCATGAAAGAAGAGGCCCCCATTTCAATGAAAAGGTTTTCTATCGTGGAGATTAACCCATCCCGTTGGGACCCTTGAGCTTGGAAGCGGATAGCATCGGATGACCCTAGGAGTCGGGAAGTTGCGTCGGTTGGTGCTTCCAGACGGAATTCGATTCCTTCTATACCAGCTATAAGATTTGACAATTCAGTCCTGACGCGCTGGAAATCTTTCCCTTTAATCCGCACTGTGAGTCGAGCAGTCCAAGAGTTTCGATCAGGTGCTCCCTTGTCTTTGAGGGACTTGGATTCGTAGCCAGCTTCGGAAAATACCCCTTCTACGCCTAGCAGGTGCAGGATCCGCGTTGTCAGGCTTGAGGTTTCTCGGGAGGTCTTTTCAAGGGAACTCCCTGCCGGATATCTCAGAGTGAGGATGATGGCCTCCGGTGTTTCTGGAGGTAAAAGGTCCTTGGGGAGGAGAAAGAAAGCGATACACCCTAACCCAATGAATAGGAGACTGAAACCGACAGGAAAAGCAGGATACCGAAGGGAATACAGAAGGTACGAACGGTAGATTCCTAGGGCATGAACGCTGGTACCTGCATATTGGTTACCCCTATGGGTGAAGAGAATATAGAGTGTTGGTGTAAAGAATAGGGAGAGCCCAAGGGAAAGGAATAGTAAGACGGATATGGTGAGGGCAAGATCCTTGAAGAGGGCTCCCAACACACCGGGAATGAGGGCGATGGGCAGGAATACCAGTACCGTGGTAAGGGTGGAGGAAAAGAGGGAAGGGAATACCTCGTTTACCGCTTGACAGATCTCCTGTAGCTTAACCGCTTTTCTACGATGAAGGTTCTCTAGAACCACAATGCTATTGTCTACGATCATACCTAACCCTAGGGCGATGCCGGAAAGGGACACTGTGTTCAGGCTGATGTGGGATAGGAACATGTAGAATAAGACTCCCATCATGGAAACAGGGATGGAGAAGGAAATGATCAGGGGGGAAGCTAGGTTCTTAAACGTGAGGGAAAGAACCAGAAACACAGCTATCATTCCCATCCCGATGGATCCAAGTAAGTTTTCGAGGGAGGTTTGGATCCTACGGGTAGAATCTTGGATCACCTCAATACGGAACTCCCGTTGAAAGAGGGTATTAAGATCGGGAAGGCATTCAATCACATGTGTTGCTGTACCAAGCCCGCTAGCATCGTGCATCTTATATACAAAAACTCCGATACCCTCTGCACCATTCCAATTGAAGAAAGAAGTTCGCTCCTTCTCTCTGAGAGTGATTGCTGCCACATCCCGAAGTTTGAGTACTCCCCTACTTCCTTTCTCCGATCCTGAACCTATCCTTGAGCCATTCCTGCGCTGAATAGGTATGTTTGCCAGCTCTTCCATTGAATCTATTCCCGTATCCGCTTCAACGAGGAACTCCCGTTCTCCTTCAATGAGGGTTCCTAGGGAAGCTTGAAACACGTTAGCTTTTAACGCTTCCGCTAGTTCATCTAGGGATACAAAACCCGCCTGGATCGGTCCTTCCTTGCCCTCTACCAAGACCTCGAGCTCCGCAGTCCCCACCATCCGCAGGTTAGCTACTCCTCCTATTCGAAGAAGGCGGGAAGACAGTTCTTTTCGAACCAAGGGTGTGATATCCTTCAGAGAACGTCCTGCTTTTGGAACCACACCGAGAACCAGAATCGGGTCGGTATTGAGATCTTCTGTGTAGACCAATGGTTTTTGAATTCCGTGCGGTAGGTATGGGTAAGTGCTGTCGATCTTTTCCCGGATATCTACGGTAACGGTTCGTAAGTCTACCTTCCAGTCGAAACACAGAGAGACGGTTGACACTCCCTCTTTAGTGATGGATTCCATTCCTCGAATCCCTTTCACAGCCGAAAGTTCATTTTCCAAAGGGATAGTCACGAGGCGTTCCACTTCAGTAGCAGGGAATCCAGGATATTCAGTAACTACATGGACAACGGGAATATGGAGAGTAGGCATGTATTCCATCCTGAGGTAAAAAAAGGAAACCGAGCCTAAAAGGAGAATGGACAAAGCTATCGTAAGGGTAGTGAAAGGCCGCATCAATGTTGCCCTAAGCAAATGGTGAAGGAAAGAATCAGGAAGGGATAGGCTTACCCGTGGGTTTCCGGACCCCCTTTTTTGGAGATCGGACGAAAGGTTGGTCGGGGGACCTTTCGGATCTTCCGAAAAGTGTGGATTCTGAGCGGGGGGAGGGATTGTGGATAGGTTTTCCATGGGAACTCCTACTGTTTATTCACAATCAGAGTATAGGGTTGAGACAGATGGTTCCCTAAGTTGTCTTGAAGTTCTTTCCGTAGAGTAATGGTGACTGTGCCCGAACTGAATACGGAAGTGATGCGACAATGCACTCGAAACACTTGCACGTTCAAAGGCATATCTCCCTCCTGTATTGGGGGATACGGCTTTGGAGGGGGAGAATTAGGGTTCTCTTCGACTCGGAGTAGCCGAAGATCCAAACATCCATTCCCTGTCTCAATGGAAAAGGATGAGAGGAAAGAACTAGTGACGATGGATGCGCCTGGAACAAGGGAGATATACACATCGAAGGCTGCAAAAGCGGAATCTGGGAAGGTGTAGTTGTGGCAGAACAAAAGTTCCTCATAAGCAGTGGGCTCCGTGGTGGTGTCTGGAAGGTAGAGGATCCGTCTTACTTCAGGAGGTATAGAGAGGGGGCCATTCACCCGAAACCGGTAAAGGGAGGAAAGTATCTGTAACTCATACACGGCGTTCCAGACAAGCGGTTCTGGGAAGTAGAGTAGGACTTCATCCCCCGTTGTATTCCAATCCATTCGGTACGCAGTGGCAGGATGGATAGTAAGGATTGCGTCCCGAGTCTCTGGATCTACGGGGGTCGTGAATCGGATCCGGAAGGCCTCGTTCTTTTCGATTCGAAGGGAAGGATTCACATAGGTCCCGGGTGTCGTGGGTAAAAGAACGGTTCCGTTCGAAGAACACACTACAGAAAGGATCTTCGTTTCTGTTTGTATCATCTGAAAGGAGAATCGAAACTCCTCTACCAGACAATTCCCGGAACTGTCACAAGCATCTTTCCTGATGGTTACCTGATACGTCTCCCCTTGCCTATAAGGCACCATCGGTGACCATACGAAAGAATCTGAGTTGGCACCGAAGGAAAAGACCCCGGGCAAAGAAGGAGTCAGGGAAAAAGAACGAAGAATGGACTCCCGATCCATCGGCTCTGAAAAGGTGACCCCTATAGGGTGGCGAGAGTGGGTGATCTTTGCCCCGGAATCGGGATAAAAGGTTAACACGTTAGGCGGAGCAATTTCTTCCTTGGTATGAAAAACATGATTGAACTCTTCGAGTAGTGAGTTCCCCCACCTGTCTTCGGCAGTAGAGGAAACGGAGAGGGTGTAGGTTTGCTTATCCTTTAAGGGGGCTAGAGGAGAAAAAATCAAGGTTCTATCCCGTTCTTCCCATCGAAAGGTACCTGGCAAAGGGGTGGTATTCGTTTTTAGGGAAAAAGCTTCTTCGGTACACTCGGTTTCCATGGGATGAGAGAAATGGAGGCGGATTTCCGAAACTTCCGAGGCTTTTAGGTAACAATGGCTGGGAAAATAGGAAAGAACCTTCGGAGGATCCATTTTCTGGAACTCCCTGGCGAAAGAGCACGTGAACGAAGAAAGGGCGAGGACAACTAAGAGTCGACGGCTGTGGATATACAGCTTATTAGACATGCTTTTACCTTCTCCCTGTGACGAATAGTTGTTTGAGGTCCTTTGATAAACCCCTTCCGGTAGTGGTACAAATTCCTCCATCTCCACCCTTGAGTGTGAGGAGGTAGTAGTATGTCTCAGTAATAGTTGAGGGGGAAAGACCTGTGTATGTGATGCTCAGTTGGTTTCCCCCTACCCAGGAGTACCCTTGGGGAATGGGACTGGCAGCAGAAGGGGGAAATATACAGGTGAGCTGGATCCTTTTTTGGACCGAAAGTTTCTCTGCATCTGTAAGAAACGAGCCATTCAGGAAGGTGAAACGGAAGGTGTAATCCGACCAGGCCGGAGGTGAAAGGGAAAGAGGTATACTTTGGGAAGGACTGCAGGTTTCTCCATGTAAGAGGATTCCATCTTCCGCCAAGAGAATCTCTAGGGTGAGGGGATTCATCTGAGGAGTGAAGGAAAGAGGCGTAAACGGGAGGATTGGGTTCCCAGAGCAGTCTTCTGCTGAGTTACCCAGTTGAAGAGTGTAAGATACGCCTGATTCCCAACCCACGGTCGGAAGGAAGAGAAGGACCCGATCATCCAACCAGGTCCAGATTCCTGGCAAAGCGGGGATGATTCGAATCGCCGAGCGAGTCTTTTTAGTGTCCATCGGTTCACTGAAGGTGATTCGGATGGGATCTAACGCATGGAGAAGGGCATCTAGGTCAGTGCCTATGGGAGGGAAAGAAACTCCATCGTCCAAGGCGACTTCCACCGATCGAACGTATGGACAGTCCGTGTCTTCTTGCACAAGAAAAGTTGTAGGCTGAGTAGGAGCCAAAGGTATCCCCTCTCGGCCCGTAATTCCCTCTCCAAAGGTAAGGTTGTACAAAGTACGATCCTCCCACTTTTTTTGGGGAGATACTTGAACCGTTCGGTCGGAATTGGACCAGCGTACTTCGTAGGGAGTCCGGGGAGACAGGGAAAACCCTTTTTCGAAGGATGAAGGATCCATCTCCTGGTTAAAGGTGATTACTATTCCCTGATTTCCAGATACGATCTCGCCTCTGGAGGGGGTAACTGATTGGATATACGGTGAGGATTCCGATTTGTACTGGTAGAAAAAGGGTACGGTTACGTACTTTTCATAAGAATGACCCTTGGAATCTCGTAACGTTCCACTGAACGAAAGGGTGTACCGTGCTCCTATGATAAGCTCCGGTTCTGGCAGGAAATAGAGGGTATTCCCGTCCCACGCAAACCTGCCCGGAACAGTCCCCATGAAGTCCTTTACCTGAAAGAGGGCTTCCGCTGAAGCAGGATCGGGAGGGAAGGGAAAGGATACCCAAATTCTATCGGTGTTCGACACCACGGTATTCGGTTCGGAAGGGTAGGTGTGTATTCCTGATACATCCCTGAAGTCTACAAGTTTGCAAGAAATAAGCCCTATCCACAGAGCTCCTAACAGATCGATGGATACTCGAGGGGATAATTTCCACTTCATTCAAGCACCTCTACCCGTTCCCCTTGTTCCATGGTTCTGGTTGGATTCACTACTATCAAGTCCCCTTCTTCGATCCCTGATCGAACTTCCACCTTCCCTTCCGTTCGATTGCTCAGGAGTACAGGAACCTTGAATAGGATCGAATCCCGGACAACAAACACCGTTCCATAAAGGGTACTATCGAGTTTAGTGGCGGTCGGAACTCCTCCTGCACTGTGTTTAACTGTGGAATCTTCAGTTAACAGGCATGTTTCGGGGATCCGGATGAGGCGCTCGATAGGACCTGTAGGGATCTTTACCCGAACGAAAGTGCCTGGGAATACCTGGAGACCATTCCCCTTATTATAGGGGGGATCGAGAAGGATACGAACCTTGGTGGAAAGGGATTGGGAGTTCAAATAGGGGGCTATCAAACGAACCTTCCCTGACAGGACAGGGATGGGATGAGGGGGCTCCAATTGAATCGTCGCAGGGTGTCCAACCTGAATACAGGGGAGGTCCCTCTCATGCACTTCTACCGAAGCATAGAGGGATTCAGGATCATAGATAGAAAAAAGGAGGGTTTCCGGGGAGACCTTTTCACCTATTTCGATGGCTCGTTGGCTCACAATTCCATCCAGAGGGGATCGAATCTCGGTCTCCGAGAGAAGGAGTTCGATCCGATGGAGTTCCGCTCTTGCAATCGAAAGTTCACCTTGCGCCACATCCCGTTCGGTTTTCAGAGTTTTGGTTCCAAGTTCCTTCAGGAGTGTGATCCGCTCTGCCTTCGATGCCGGAAGAGAATAACCAGCCTGTATGAGATCCTCGTCTCGAAAACCAATCCGCTGGATTTCAAGATCCCGGGCTGCCTGTTCCCAATCCGTTTTTCCTTTTAGGTACTGTGTTCTGAATGCTTCCACGTCTCCCCCTGGAATCCCTCCTACATGAAACAACTTTTTCTTCGTTTCCCACACCTCTGCAAGTCGGGCATGCTCCACACCTTTCTGTGCGAGCTCAGCCTCGGCTTTTTCCACAGAAAGAAGCCGAGCTTCCACGGCACGGAATCCTTCCATCAATTTTACCTCTGCCAAATCCAACATAGATTTCCGACAGGTTACAGTTGCGATAGCTTGTTCCCGTGCGATGAGGAGCCTCTCTCTAGAAAGGGTAGCCAATACCTGACCTTCAGTAGCCCTGTCCCCCTCTTCCACAAGCAAAGTTTGAATGGTTCCCTCTTGAAAGGAGTACACATCTGCCTTACGGGAGTAGGTGAGAGTGCCAAAGGTGTTCAGGACGGGTTGAAAGGGTTCTTTTCGGGCCCTAACTACCTGAACCGAAGGGGGAGTAAACCCCTGCTTTTGGGAAGATCGGGACGTGCATCCGTTGTACAATACTAGTATACCTATGAACACTACCTTGAACGTTCCCAATCTCCTCCTCATTGCACCGCCCCTTCTGTACTCGTATCTTCGGCCAATAACGGGATAGGATAGCGGCCAAAGGCAATTTGCCCACATAACTTTAGAATCAAGGTTTCTTGCAAGTAGAGCTCGGTGATGGCCTTGAAAATGTCACTCGTGTTTCGGAATAGCTCGATCTCAGCCTCGAGGAATTGAAGACGGGTCAGTTCGCTTAGGGTTACTTTAAGTCTCTGAACTTCCACTTTTTTCTTAAGGAGAGCGCTTTTTTCCCTTAGGAGTTTCAAGGTCTCTGATTTTTCGCGAAGAAGGGAAAAGGCCTGTTTCAGGGTGAACTGGATTTGCTCTACCCTCCGCGCGTACTCGGCTTCACTCTGCCTAAGGTTCAAATGAGATAGAGGAACTGAATAGAGCTCTTCTAGATTCTCCCCTACCTGAGCTTCCCCATTCAGACCCCGGCTCCGTTCGTAGTATCCCTGTTTCCCTACCTGGATACCCATGGAAAAGGGAAGTACGGGAGTATCCCAGGAAAGTTTCAGGGCAAAAGAAAGGCTGGGTTGATGCAAGGGGAACTCTTTTCCCTCCATGCTGAGAGCTACCTGTAGACTGAGGGCAGGGAGGTAGCATGCATGGGCCTGTTTCAATTTGTGACTCAAAGTTTCCCGTTGGATGGAGATCTCTTCCAATTGTGTAGAACTCTGTAAAGCCATTCTTACGTACTCCTCTTCCACATCCATAGGGAGGAAACCATTGTAGGAAGTGTCTATTCGACCTGTGGGAACTACTTGCCGATCGGTGTAACCAAGGAGGGCGCGAAAATCAAAGAGGATCTGTTCCTCTTGCCAGCGAAGGGCTGATAACTCCAACTCTAAATCCTTCCCTTTCAGAAGAATCGACAGGTAGTCCATTTCGGTAATTTCGTTGAGGGATAGCTCTGTGTGGGCAATGCGACCATGCTCCCGGGTAGTTTCAAGGGCTCTCAGCAGAATATCCTTTTGGAGACGCAGGCCAATGGCTTTCAGGTACGCTTCTACCACTTGGAGGGAAAGCTCTTCTTCCTGCAATGTTAGCATTCGGCGACGGAGCCGAAGCGTCTTCTCTTCTATTCTAATATCCGAAGCGCGGTTTCCCCGATCGTAGATATCCTGCTCTAATGAAAGGGAAAGGCGCTGGTTGTAGGTGTCTGGATGGTGATAGATCACCGTATCGGTCCGGGAATATCCGAGGGTGATCCGAGGTAAGAATCTTCGATAGGCCAGGCGATGCTTCTCCTCCTCGATCTGATGTAGGGAAAAGAGAAGGGCAAGTTCTAGGTTTTGCTTCCGGGCTTTTCGAATAGCCGAATGTAGATCGATCCCAATGTGGTTTGGTAGGTTTTGCAGGTGTTCCTCTCCTTGAATCGATTCTGTTCCTGGAACCGTGCCCACAAGGATAAGGAAAAAGAGAGTCCAATATATTCCAAAGCAAGGTTCCAATTTCATCGAACCTCCCGAGTAGCTCGTTCAAGAAGATCGTATAGGTAGGAGTAGGAGGAAAGGGAAGAATCCGATTCCTCAGAATACAGTCCCGTAAACACGGGAGTTGTGTGATGGAAAATGGAAAGTTCTACCGTAACGGTATTCCAGGTCCTAAAGTCTCGGATGAAAGAGTCTTCCTTGAGGGCGACCTCAAGGGAAAGGGTAGACGAAGCTACGGTATGTTCATTTCGTTTCTGGAACAGTAAGTTCAGGATGTAGCGGGAGTTTTCTGCAATCTTTTCCTCGTCGAAGGATCGGGATACGGAGACTTTTTGAATGCGAACCACTCCTGCTTTGACCGTTTCCTCATACCCTTTCCGTAAGAGTCGATCCTGTACGATTTTTCCCCTGCTGGAGGTACAGGATGCTGCAAGAACAGGCAGAACTAAAAGCACACACCACCACTTCATGGCTCCTCCGGATTCTTCCAGGATCCTTCCACTGCGCGATAGAGAGGGCTCTCCTTCCCCAATAAATAAAGGGCCAGTTCGAGCTCTTCCCTGCTTCGGTTCTTGATTCCGAATCGTCTATACAAATCCGCTAATTCCAAGGGAATCTCTGCCAGTTTACGCAAGGAGGCTTTCCCCTTTTCCAAGTACTCGAGAGCAGATCGGGTATCCCCTGTTAAAAGACGAGCTTTCCCCAGCAGGAGAAGGCTTTCAGGATTCTCTGAATCCCGGGCCAATAGTTGGATGCAGAGCTCTTCCGCCTCTCCTCCCTTTCCCTGGCTCAGGTAAAGCCTGGCTAACCATCGCTGTGCTTCCGCATGATGGGGAACCTTACGCAGCAAGCCTGTCCAGGTCCGTTCTGCCTTAAAATATTGGGAGCAAAAGTAGTAGGCCTTTCCTAACAGAAATGCGGCTGCGGGGTTCTGTTCTAGGTATTGATCCATAGGTTCTAAAAGCTGGATTGTTCCGGAAAGATCGTTCCGGAGGTAAGCATCCTTCGCTTTCAGGTATAGCGATGGATCTATCTCAGAATTAGACGGAATGAATTGCGTTATGAGAGAAAAACCGTCCTTAGTAAGGGTTTCGGCAATGTGCAGAAGGAAAGCGAGAAAGACTATTTGCCCTGCCTGTAGAGCTGATTTTCGTATCGGGAGAGGAAGAAGCGATCGGCATGATTCAATGATAGCATTCTTTTGCGTCCCTGGTTTTCTTTCTCTCATTCTATAGGAATAGAACAGGGAAAGACCGCAAAGGAATTCAGAAATCTAGCATTAATTTCTGCGATTTAACTTAAAATGCGTTGCCAGTATCCTACGTCTAACCACTTACCGAACTTGAAACCTACCTCAGAAAAGTGGGCTACCTTCTGGAAACCAAACCTTTCATGCAACCGGACGCTTCGTTCATTAGGTAACACGATGCCTCCGATAACGGCATGAAATCCCTGACGTTGGAGCTCATCCAACAGACTTGCCATTAGTGTTTTTCCGATTCCTTGCCCGTGATACCCATTACGTACATACACGGATAGCTCTGTAGAATACCTGTAAGCGCTTCGACTCTTCCATCGGCTACTATAGGTATATCCAAGAATTTCACCCGCATCCTCCCAAACCAGCCAAGGATAGGAAGATAGAACTTCCCGAATACGCTTCTCCATTTCCGATACCGATACGGGTTCCTCTTCGAACGTGCAGACACTGTGAGTCACATAGTGGTTGTAGATACTGCAGATCTTGGGAGCATCCTCCAATCGGACCCTGCGGATCGTCATTCTCCTCTCCTTTCTCTTCTCCTTTTCAACAGTCGACCATCTACGGCCACGAGACCAGCTCCGATGAGGGCCATGCCAAACCCATGTCGTAATTGAAAGGTTTCTCCCAGAAATAGGATTCCAAGAAGAATCGCCGTTACGGGTAACAGAAAGGTCACTAGAAGGACGTTGGTGGCACCGGAGGTGGAAAGGATTCTGAAATACAGCACGTAAGCGAGAGCAGTAGACAGGAAGGACAAGCTTAATAGGGCCCCTATCGAATAGGGAGAGGGAAACGGAATGGACCAGGGATGTGGAATGAACAGGAAAACCGGTATTAACACGACACTGGAGCATAAAAGCTGGCCGGTAGCGGTCTGCAAGGGAAGAACACCTAGGGTTTTGAACTTCCTTCCCCATGTCCCCGCGAAGGCATAGGATAGAGTCGCACCCAGAATAGCTAACTCTCCAGGAAGAGAATTGGTCCCTTTTCGGAGGGCATCGAGGCCGATGAGCACTGCTACTCCGAAGAAGCCCAGGATGATACCTATCATCTTATTAAGGTTCAATTTTTCATCCTTCGTGAATAGGTGGGTTACGATCACGGTGAAGAAGGGGGTGGAAGCGTTCAGGAGAGAGGCTAAACCGGCTGAGATGAATTGCTGTCCCCAGGTAATCAGACTGAAGGGGATCACGTTGTTTAAAAGCCCCATCACTAGGAAGGCTCCCCATACGGTTCGGGTTCGGGGCAGAGGGATTCTTGTCAACCGAAGGAGACCAAGGAGGAGGATCGACCCGATACAGACACGAAAGAACACGATGGAAAGGGGGTGGAATCCAGCGAGAGCTACCTTAATGAAGAAAAAGGATCCTCCCCAAAGGATGGAAAGGAGCCCTAGAAATCCCCACTCTAGGGCTCCCATGGAATGGATCTGACTCATCCCTTCATGCTCCGGATTTCCTCTGCCCGCTTCTCGAACAGATCCACATGCCATCGAATATGTCGGAAATAGTCTTCGATGAGGAACCTTAAGGGTTTCTTCTCTGAGTTCACGATCCAAGCATGATCCAAGCTTCCAGGGTCTATATTCTGGATCAGGTGTAAAAGGAACAGGTTGTACTGCTTCCAAAAGTCGATCAGGAATAGGTAGTCCAGGTTGTTCGCTTTAGACACTGTTCTCCACCCTTCGGGGTCGTACGGAGGAAAGGTGAGTTCCTCTACCAGTTGAAGACGAACGAACCGTTGATGGTTGTTAGACGCTGAATCGATCAGGTGGCCTACCATCTCTTTCAGGGTCCATTTATCTTCTCCGAGTTTTACCTGGGCAATGTCCGCATGTTGAATCATCAATGCGTAAAAGGATTCGATCTGCTTTCTATATTCATCGATAGGAAATGTCATCTGTACCTCCTGTGTTTCTGTATACCTACAAGTATATCTCTGGACTGGAAACTCGGGCTGTGCTTACTGAAACTGGATTCTAGAAAAGCTCGTTACCGTGCTGTTCCTTCGGGTGCCGGGACTGTTCAGGAGATGCCAGGCCGTGTACAGTTCCGCGAAGGGAACATCGGCCGACATCCCGTCCACGGGTACGACCACATTCAGACCCCTAAGGCTAGCACCCGTAGCGGTATGGAGGACAGCACCATGAGCGGCAGTGCCCGCGATGATCACGGTCTTGATTCCCCGATCGGTCAGGATTTTTTCCAAATCAGTCTTGTAAAACTTGTCCACTCCCGAGCGTACCACCGGTTCCTGAGCTAGGGGTGTGAGTTCTTCCACGATGTCCTGTGGAGTGGCCGTGCTGGTGAGACTGTGGGCTACAAACACCCCTTTCTGCCTGCAAAGTTCAAGGAAGGCTTTCACCTTGGGAATGGAGGCCACGCACCGGGGCCGGGCTTGAGGTGTACAGCTATTCTTCTGGATGTCCAGCACGAGAAAGGCCGTTGTTTTGGGATCCAAGGTGACCTGCTTGAGTTCCGGCGGGTCTGGAACCTTTATACCACCCCATTCGTCCAATAGGGTCTTTTCCTGACCAAATACTGATGCAACATAGGGTAGTGCAAACCCCACCATCAGAAGGTACAGGAGCATCTTACTGCGTTTCGGTTTCATGCAATACCTCCTCTAGTTAGGCAATGATCGCCAAAGATTACCGCTTTCCAGTACCCCGGAACAGTCCGGTTGCGGCATGGTCCTACTTTTCCACGATCGTATACGAGACCAGGGCTTCCGCGGTTTCCGTTCCGATTACCGATATACCCGCGCTTGCGGGCCCGCTCGCTCCCCCTCCATCGCTCTTTTTCAGTACCGTGAGTCCCCGGGATAAAACATCCTTCGGTTTGCCCGGAAGTTCGGAAAAGGCGGTTTCCATATCGGCGAACTGTTGGGTAGAAGCTACCACTTTAATGAACTCCGTACCGTAGGGTGGGCCCATCTGAAAACGGAAGGGGTAGGATGCATCAGGAATCGTAACCAAGGTTCCACCCTTTACCCGATTGTCCTTGTAAAAGGGGTTGGGGAAGATCAATTGGACCTTCCCATTCACATCGATATGGTACACCTTGAGGTATGCGTCCTGATTGACGAACACGTGAATGGTCATATCTTCCCCGTTCTTGTACACTGCGCTGGTCCCCCTGCTTGTTACCGCTCGTACCACGAGGGATCCTTTGGAAGCGGCCAAAAGATTTTCCAAGTCCTTCTTTTCATTCATTGCCTTACCCAATGCCGGAGGTTCCAGATCGATCCGGGGTGGAAGATCCTCACTAGGTACATAAACGTCGGTGCTACCCAGAAGTTCTCCCGTAGTCAAGCTTGCCAGTTCTAGATGGAGGCGTACCTTTCCATTCGGTTCTTTGAAGTACTTGCCGTACAGTACGGCATCCACATCGGTGGCCTTGAAGAAATCCCGGTACAGGTTGCGGAACTCAGGATCCATGTTCTCCACTGCATGACGAGCGAAGAGTTTGATTCTCTGGGATCCTTGTAGGGAAGTGGCTAACTTTTCTTCCAGGTACCGGGAAAAGGCACTTCCCAAACCCGTGTACTCGTAGGTGAAGGTGCCAAAGGCGGTGGTCAGCGTCGGCTTGAAGTAGTTTTTCGCCATCCCCTCCACCGCTTCCACGACCTGCGCTTCCCAAGGCGGGGCAGCGAAAAGGGATTCTGAAACGAACCATACAACGATCCCGAACAGAAGGCACCCGATCCGAACATTCCGGTTCATGAAAATATTCCTCCTTCCCGCATCTCGGGCAGATCCTTCTATAAGAATATAGGGGAACGTCGATCCGCGCAAGAACGAGGATCCAATCCATGGATCCGCTCATCCTTTCCTCCCCATCAGATCAGAATAGAACATGTTCCATTTGGAGAGTTAGCACAGCAATGGTACAGGATCCCTCGATGGGATATACTCTCCCTATGTACAGTATCGTAGGCAAGGTTCGGGAAGAACTTCAGCGGGAGAGTAAGGAAGAGGTACGGGAAAGTAATCGGCGTTTCTTCAAGGAAGAGGTGCGTTTGTATGGAGTAAAGGCCCCGCAGGTGGAAAGGATCGCGAAAACCCTCTTCAAGGATATACGGAGCGAAGGAAAAACAAGGATTTTTTCTCTCTGCGAAGAGCTCCTTTCAACCGGGTATCTAGAGGAAGGGTTCGTAGCCTGTCACTGGTCCTACGCCCTGCGGTTAGCGTACGAGCCCCAGGATTTTTACGTGTTCGAGAGGTGGGTGAACCGGTACGTCACCAACTGGGCAGTCTGCGATACCTTTTGTAACCATACGGTGGGCGCGTTTCTGGAAACCTATCCTGAGTACGTAAAAGAGCTGTATCGATGGGCAAAGTCGGAAAACCGTTGGGTACGCCGGGCCTCGGCCGTGTCCCTCATCGTTCCCGCTAAAAGGGGGAGTTACCTCGCCGAAGCCTTTTTCATCGCTGACCTGCTCCTCCTCGATCCGGAGGATCTAGTGCAGAAGGGGTACGGATGGCTTCTAAAGGTAGCGAGCCTGGCTCACCCATCGGAAGTGTTCGAGTTCGTGATGAACCGGAAAGCTCGCATGCCCCGAACTGCCCTTCGGTACGCCATCGAAAAGATGCCCCGGGAATGGAAGAACCGGGTGATGGCGCAGTGAAATTTGACAAGTCCGAGTTCCTATTCTATCCTTTTCTATGATCCATGATCCAACTAGGATGTTCAGGGCAAGGACTCTACAGTTCAACGCGCTTCACCAAGAGAATGAAAGGGTACGAGAGTAATCCCTTCCCAACACCGATCCAACCGTCCGCGCAGTGGGAACCGACTTTAGCACTCTTTAAAGCTACCATGGACCAGGAACGGATGCGTAGGGGATACAGCAGAAGGACAATAATCTCGCTATTCCTGTAGGTGCTCCGATAGTCGAACACCCTAGAGAGGGAAGAGGCCAACCGCCTCCCCGAGGCGAGGCATCAGAATCCGCGACACGGTAACACGAGGAACCTAAGTTTTGATTGGGAGGTGAACGAATGTGTGAACTATTGGGAATGGCATTCCATGAGCCTGTCAAACCGACTTTGTCGTTTAGAGGATTTCGCCACAGAGGAGAAAAAAATCCACACGGGTGGGGATTAGCCTATTATCCAGATGAAGCTGCTCAAGTGATTAAAGAACCAATAAAAGCAAGCGAAAGTCAGCTGTCTGAATTTGTGAAGAATTATCCAAAAATAAAATCCAAAATTATTGTAGGTCATGTAAGATCTTCAAGCGGAACATCCATTACGTATAAAAATACTCATCCTTTCCAAAGAGAATTGAATGGCAAAGATTATGTGTTTGCCCATAATGGAACCCTTCATGATTACAGGGAGTTAGAAACGGGCCGATTTAAACCTATAGGAGAAACCGATTCAGAATATGTGTTTTGTCATATTCTCGACTCGATGGAAAGGAAGACTATTATTCATTGGACAGATGACACCTTCAATTGGTTCCATAAACAATTGGAAGAAGTAAACGATTATGGAAATTTCAATTGTATCATCTCCGATGGAGAATATTTGTTTTGCTATCACGATAAGCAAGGATACAACGGGCTCTGTTTTGTTCAACGTGTTGCCCCTTTCCATACAGTCCGTTTACTTGATGAAGACTTTAACATCAATCTTGAAGAAGAAAAAGAACAAAGTCAAAAAGGGTTTATTATCGCAACAAGACGACTCACTGACGAAAGATGGGAAAGTTTTCATCGTGGGGAACTTATCGTTTTTAAGAATGGCGATATCGTTTATTCCAGTTCTGGTCGAAGTGCCACCCAATTCTCAACACCAATAACTGAAAAAGATTTAGAAATATTGAAAATTCTTAGACGAAGTCCTCATCGGTTGACCTT
>JAOABU010000080.1 GCA_026418195.1 Spirochaetota bacterium
AAAAAACCTTCGATTCAAACCGGATTCGGCTGAACTGCTTCCAGAAGAGAATGCTCGCCTTTTTGCTCTCGCTCAGGGATTAAAACAAATCCAGAACAAACGGTTCCTTGTGGTAGGGCATACTGCAGATGTTGGGAACCCCGTAGGTCAGAAAAGGCTTTCTTTGGAACGAGCGAAAGCTATAGTTGAGGCTCTTATCCGTTTGGGTGTTCCTAAGGACCGGTTTCTCTATGAAGGACGGGGAGCCGAAGAACCCGTGGCTTCTAATGCAAATGAGGTAGGTAGGGCTCAAAACCGTAGGGTGGAGATCACCCTTCTAGAGGACTGATGCTCAGAGATCTTTTTTTATATCCCTTGCAAAGATTCGATAATCTTTATACGTTTCCTGCCATGCATGAACAAATTATTGAACCTCCGAAACGAATCATGGTAGGGGACCCTGGTTCGTTTGCCCAGCATACGCTGCGGAATCGATTCCCAGAGATCATTGGAAAAGTTGCCGCCGTTCTACCTTATCGGAGCGAAGAACGAAAGAATCTTCTTTCCCTTATGGAGGAAATCCCCGAGGGGTGTATCGTTGATCCCTTTGAAGAAGGATCTGTGAAGAAAGAAGAGTTTCAACCCGAAGAAGTGTCGGATTGGAGACGAGAAATCCAAGTATGGAGGGGATCCCGTTGGATTGATTTACCTTTCTATTTTGCAGAAGCGTACCTGTATTTGAGAATTCTGATTGCTGTAGGATACTATGAAAAAAGTTCTCCCTACTACCGGAAAGACCCTTTTGCCTTCCTGAAAAAGGAAGAGCTGCAAGGAGTTCTGCAAGAACCTAGCTGGGAAAGTACATTGGAACGAGCTTCAGATCCTCATCGAGCATTGGTATTAATGCTAAAAGGGAATAGGGTAGACCTTTCCAACATGACAATTGCTCAGCAGGGAAGAAAACGGGTACACCATGACGAATCCGAAGACCTTTTAATTAACCATCTAGAAGTCCTTACTGATACCGTCGTGCAATCACGGAGGATCGATATTGTACTAGACAATGCAGGTTCGGAATTGATCTGTGACCTTCACTTTGCCTACGTTGTTTTATCTAAGGGAGTAAGTAAGGGGCAAAGACGGGTCGTTTTACATGGGAAAGCAGCCCCCTTTTTTGTTTCCGATGCAACTAAGAGGGATGTGTTAGAAACTATCGATCGGCTAGGACAGAGCGATCCATACGCTTCCTGGGGAAGATCCTTAAAGGGTTTTCTAGATTCGAGGGAACTGGAAATAAAGGACCATTACTTCTGGAATGGTCCCTGTCACTTTCCCTCTATGCCACCGGACTTGAAAGAACAGTTCGCTCAAAGCGATCTGGTGATCTTCAAAGGAGATGCGAATTACAGACGATTACTGGAGGATCGAAAATGGCCGTATGCTACGCAGTTGGAAGACCTGCTCACCTGGTTTCCTACGAATTTGGCAGTCTTGCGTACACTGAAAAGTGAGATTCTGGTAGGGATTTCAGAAGAGAAGGCACAAGAAATGTTTGCGAGAGATCCCAACTGGTTAATAAACGGAAAGTGGGGCATAGTGCAAAGGGTGGAAAGAAAAACATAGGTACAGGTTGTAGATTAAAAAAGGTTGATATATGATGAATATGGAGGGTCCTATGAGAACTAAGATCTGGTTTGGTGTATTCGTTCTGACATATCTAGTTCTATTGAATCCCTTAGTATTTGGAGGTGGAAGTTCGGAGAAGCTTCCCCCTAGAGTAGTTGTTGAAAAAGAGGAGGAATACCTCTCCCCTGCATCCTCGCCAGGTATAAAAGATACAGTAACGATAAAAATCAGCATAGAACCTGACCGAAAGAACAAGATGGTGATCAAAGAATATCGGCTTACCATCCGGGACGCACAAGGGAAGGAAGTTCGAGTTTGGCAAAACAGGGACGAACGGCAACCAGGATTCTTTGCACGTCTATTCATTGCCCTTGGATTTATGAAAAAACCAGAATTAGAAGTTCCAGAGACCATCACGTGGGATGGAAAAGACTCGGAAGGAAAGGTAGTGCCTGATGGGGTATACACATATGTGTTGGAAGCATGGGACGACGGAGGAAATCGAGCAGAATCGGAACCTCGAAAGATGATTGTGGACAATACACCTCCATCAGCTCAGATCTCGTTTGACTATACAGTATTTTCTCCCAATAACGATGGACGGAAAGATACCCTTCCGATT
Source organism: Spirochaetota bacterium (assembly GCA_026418195.1). Lineage (GTDB taxonomy): Bacteria > Spirochaetota > Spirochaetia > DTKZ01 > DTKZ01 > DTKZ01. The sequence continues at coordinate 2,228 of JAOABU010000080.1, forward strand.
CGGCTCACCGCTAGTAAGGAGGATCGATGGAAGGGAGCGGTTCGGGACAAGGATGGCAAAGTTGTGGCCCAGGGAGAATGGAAAGATCAACTACCGGAAGTGTTTTACTGGACGGGACAGGATGAAAAAGGGAATCTTCTTCCTGATGGAATCTACACGATCACTCTTTCAGCAGAGGATCGAGCGGGAAACACGTTTTCTCTTACCACTCAACCAATCACTATCGATACCCGTTCCCGGGCATTTACATTGGGGATCGATTATCCCTTTTTCTCGCCCAATGGAGATGGCGTACAGGATACAGTGACGATCACCCCTTCAGGACTCCTACCTGATGGGTTATTGGAAGTGGTATTAGAGGTAGTAGACCAGAGCGGGACAGCTCGAAGAACTGAACGAGCTACTCCTCCCTTACCATCTTCCGTGAAGTTTGATGGGAAAGATCAAGGGGGCGCCTTGCTACCCGATGGCACCTATACCATTCGGGTAACGGCAACCTATGAGAATGGGACAATTGCGGAAGCTCAAACACCCCCGATCGTTCTGGACACAAAGCCTGCACAGATTCAGATCACAGCTAACACCTCCATCATCTCACCGAATGGGGATGGGAACAAGGATGATGTAACCTTTACTCTTTCGGGAGGAAAAGAAGGTACGTGGAAGGGCATCATCACCGATGAGGCAGGGAATATCCTATTCAGCTATGATCATGAAGGTTCGATTCCTTCAACTCTCTATTTCGATGGAATGGGATTGGATGGAAAACCCATACCTGATGGTAAGTATGTCCTTTCAATCGAAGGAAAGGATCGGGCAGGAAATCCTGGTAAATCGAACCGTTTCGTTCTGGAAGTGGATACCCGGCCTACAACTCTAGGTGTTGGTACAGATTTGTCTGCCTTTTCGCCCAATGGGGATGGAGTCAAGGATCGAATCGCGATCCGGCCCATCCTGCATCAAGGTAGGGAAACAGAAGCGTACAGACTCCTAATTAAGAATCGAGAAGGAAAAGTAGTTCGTACGATCGAAGAAGCTCGAGAAGTCCCTCCTGAGATCTACTGGGATGGACGGGACGATGGAGGAACCACCGTTTCAGACGGGCTATATACCGCTGAATTGGAGGTTTCCTACAGAAACGGCAATCGCCCCAAGGCGACCTCCGCTCCCTTTGAGATAGATACCCTGTATCCTGAAGCTACGGTGCAGATTGCCGAAAAGGAGATAAAAGCCGATCCTAACGGCACGGTGAAACCCCTTACCATAGAGCAACAAACGAGTGAAGAACCTTCGTGGACCGGCGAGTTTGTTTCTATCAGCACAGGGCAAGTGGCATTCCAGCTGAGATGGTCCGGAAGAGCAACCTCTTTTACTTGGAAGGGTGAAGGTCCTGAAGGGAAACCTGTACCGGATGGAGCATACCTTTACCGATTGATTGGGGAAGACCGAGCAGGGAACCGAAAAGTATGGGAAGTGAAGGACCTACGGGTGAGCTGGTTACGACCAGAGGTAAAGGTCGTGCCGCAGTTGTCAGTGTTTTCTCCCAATGGGGATGGGGTGAAAGACACTCTTTCCCTCGATCTATCGGCTACGGTGAAGGAAGGGATCCTGGGATGGAAGTTGGAATTATTGAAGGAAGGAAAGCAAGTAGCTGCTTGGGAAGAAAAAGGTCCCCTTCCGCCCAATATTACATGGGACGGAAAGGATGCAAAGGGAGCGGTCGTCCCAGATGGTACCTACACGGTACGATTGACCGTACAGTATTCCAGTGGAGAGGTAGTTAGCGATGCTCCCATACCCATACGGATAGATACAACTCCTCCTTTGGTAACCTTGGAACTCGCACCCATTCCTTTCAGTCCTGATCATGATGGTAGGGAGGACACCCTGAAGGTAGGGGTTTCGGTGAAAGATGAAAGTAACGTGGAATCCTGGAGCTTCAAGGTCCTAGATCCAAAGGGTAGGGAGTTCCAGTCTTTGGAAGGGAAGGGAACACCTCCTGCTACCGTGGAGTGGGATGGGTATTCGAAAACAGGGGATCTCGTACAAGCAGCTACAGAATATCCCCTACAGTTCGTCGTGATGGATGAGGTAGGCAATACGGCAAAAGGTTCAGTGAAGATTCTTGTTGATGTCCTCGTGTATAGAGAAGGAGGCAAGGATAAGATCCGGGTAGCCAATGTTCAATTTGCGCCTTGGACGACTGATTACCTCAAATGGAACGAGGAAATTGCCAAATCCAACGTAGCTTCCATCGATCAAGTGGCAGCCATGCTGAAGGTCTTCCCCAAGTATAGGGTGCGACTAGAAGGGCATGCAGTATCGGTCCTCTATTATGACAAGGATGCTTCAGCTAGAGAACATAAGTTTGTCCTCATCCCTCTGTCCCAGAATCGGGCAAAGGTGGTGAAAGACGCTCTAGTCCAGCGAGGTATTTCCCCAGAACGGATAGAGATAGAGGGATATGGAGGATCCGCCCCCATTGTTCCTTTCAGTGACCTACAGAAACGATGGATTAACCGGAGGGTAGAGTTCATCCTTCTGCGAGAATAGTTCCAGCTTTTAAAGTGTTTAAGGAGACAGATGGCGGGATTCCCTAAGAGAGCGATGCAGTAGCCCTCGATAGAGGAGTCCCGCCTTGTACAGGGATGTGCGGTTTCTTCCCTCCTGTTTGGAACGGTAGAGGGCAGCATCGGCTTGAGTTATCAAGGAACGAGGAGTTGCGGTACTACCCGCTGGAAGGTACACACAACCCAGACTGATGGTGACATGCAATTCCTTCCCTTCATACAGGATGGGAATTCTTTCAACAGTGGTTCGGAGACGTTCAGCAATCTCGATCAAGATCCGGAGCTTGCAATCCGATATGAGCAGGATGAACTCTTCTCCTCCAAACCGAGCCAGCACGTCTTCACTCCGTACTAGGTTTTTCAGGATTCTTCCCAGCTCAATCAACACTACATCCCCTGCAAGATGACCGTACATATCGTTGAACAACTTGAAATGATCGATATCCATCAGTATGATCCCGAACCCCTGTCTTCGTCTTCGATGCTTCCCAATTTCTTCTTCCAGTCTCTTCAGGAAATAGGGATGGTTGTACAATCCCGTTTTTGAATCAGTGATACTGCTGTAGTGATGCAGGATGTTCTGAAGGGTAACGGAGAAAAAAAGCATGAGTTTTTCGATGTATTTCAGCTCTTGGGGAAAGTAGGGACCGGGTACCACCTTGTTGCCGAATAGGATTATCCCATATCCCCCGCCGATTCCCCGTATGGGATACAGTACTTCTGGGCTGTAGAGTTCTTTCAAAGTAGTTAAAATCGCTGGTGGAAATTGGGCTTCCATTTTCTTGAACTGGATGGGGCCACGGTAGGGAGAAAGGATGCTTTTGATGGAGAAGTACCAATCCATCCCTGTGAAAACTACCGCAGGTTTCAAATTACGGAAAAAATAAGAGGAAAGTGTGGAGTTGAGAGGGTCTTCAATCAGGAAGAGCAGGGTAGAAGGGATGAATCGATCGAGAAAATTGGAAATCACCAAATCGATAAGGCTTTCGGGAGAGTTCCTCGAATACATTTCGAGGACCTCACTAAAGAGTTTCTCAGAATCTCGTAGTTCTTTTCGGAGTTGTTCTAATTCATCCCATACACCGAGTTCCTTCAATAGATCGAAATGCTGGAGTTCCTTTGCCTTCATGTCAGGGCTTCCTCATCGAAACGGTACTCGAACTTTCTTGGGATCATGATTTCCTGGACACATTCCATGGCATAATCGTCCGTCATCCCAGCGATATAGTCTATCACCGCATACCGAAAGTCGCCATCTACCTCCCGATAAAAAGGGGCCATTTTAGCCAGATAGTCACCGAATCGGATGGCCAACCGATTGTTCTCGGTACGATAGGCAGAGAAATCCTCTCCGTACCGGGTAAAAATATCAAGGAGGTAGGAATGGAGGGTGCGAAGAATTCGTTCGAAGTAGTCGTGATAGCTGGTCAAAACAGGTCCTTCATAAATGGTTCTATAGTTGAAGGACTTCAGGGTAAGAACTGCTTGGAACACAGCATCGGAGAATCCGATCCTCCCTTCTCGATTGGCCTCCAGGATCATGTCGTTTACTAATGTGTTGATGATTTCACTGTTGGAATCCCCCAATACACGAACAGCCTCTTTGGGGATTTGGTCCCGATGGATGATCTTTAGCTGGAGTGCGTCTTCCAAATCCCTGCCGAGGTAGGCTACCTTATCGGCCATACGAACAACACAACCTTCCCAGGTAGCTGGATACCGATTCAACGTTGTAAGGGAACCAAGATCCTTGATACTAAAGTCAGGTTCGATCTGTTGCTCGTACTTCTCGCCACAGTGGGTTGCGATCCCATCCCGTACGGCGTAACTCAGATTCAGTCCTCGTCCATAGTTGGCCAGATGATCCACCATTCGAAGGGAATAGAGTTCATGATGAAACTCTGGAAAGGAAAGCTTCATCTCCTGAATAATGCTTCGAAGGATCCGCTCCCCTAAATGGCCAAAGGGGGTATGCCCTAGATCATGGCCTAATCCAATGGCCCAGGCAAGGTCGGAGTCCAAGGAAAGGGCCCTGCAGATGGTCGCGGCAATGGTAGAAACATGCATCACATGTTCGATACGAGTACAGATATGATCATTCTTGGGAGCGAAGAACACTTGAGTTTTGTGTTTCAATCTGCGGAAAGGATATGAATGGATGATGGCTGTGGTGTCCCGAAAGTACACTCCCCTGAGGTCTATAGAGTCCTTTGGCCTGGGGCGAACTCGTTTTTTTAATTCTTCTGAGGGTAGAGGATTTTGGAAGAACAAACTTTCCATAACATCCCACTATACAAAGAAATCCATCGATTGAATAGAAGGTATTTGCTTGGTACGCGTTGACACTAAGACTTTTGGGTGTTAAAAGGGCACTATGGAAGGACGATACTCCGTCTGTAATGAGCTGTTTGGTTCCCTACCGCTGGAAGAAGCGTGCGATCTCGTGGCCGGTGAGGGGTTTCAAGGAGTCGAGTTTGCTCCTTTCACTTTGTTTGAGAGTTTTTCTCCTTCTAATATTGAGAAGGGGCTTCGATCCCTCCGGAAGGCACTTTCTCAATCCGGATTGTCCTTCGTTGGGTTTCACTGGCTTTTTTTAAAGCCAGAAGGGCTTCGCCTTCTTACGGAAAACCTAAAAGAACGAGAAAAAGCCTGGGAACACCTGAATCTCCTTATTGAGGTAGCGGGAGAGTTAGGCGGAGGGGTGTTAGTATTAGGGTCGCCTGCGCAGAGAGCTGCGGGAACTACTCCGAAAGAACGAGCCAACGAGTACTTCCGGGAAGGTTTGGCTAGAGCAGCTGAGCAGGCTCATCGGAATAGGTCGGTGCTCCTTTTAGAAGCATTGCCTTCTTCTGCCACCGATATGGTGAATACCCTCCAGGAAGTGTATGATTGGGTGATGACAATTCGGCATCCAGGCCTTTCCGGTATGTTCGATTTTCATAATACAGGGGATGAAACCGAGGCTTGGGATGTATTGGTATCCAAATATTCCCCTATACTTCAACATGTGCATTTCAACAGCCGGGATGGCTCATGGCCGTTGCCAGAGAAGGAAGGTAAAGATTCCGAATACCATTCCGCTTTCCAAGGGCTGAAGAAAAACAAGTATAAAGGATGGATATCGTTGGAAATCTTTACCGTACCGGAGAATCCGAGAGGGGTGCTGCAAGATACTAGAGCGTTTTTACGAAAGGTATGGGAGGAATGAATGTACGTGAGTGCTTTTGCTGACGAAGCAGCGGATCGTTTGGAAGACCAAATTCGAGTCCTGAAAACCTTAGGGCTCAAACACATGGAGGCCCGGAGTATCGATGGAATGAACATTCACGATCTTCCAGAAGACCAATTCGAACGGGCAATAGAAAAGCTGGGAACGGCAGGAATTGAGGTGAACTGTTTTGGATCTACTATTGCAAATTGGGGAACCTCCATTTCTACACCCTTCGATCAGACCCTGGAAGTGGCAAAGCGGGCCTTAAAGCGGATGCAGAAACTTGGTACTCGAATGATCCGGATCATGAGCTATGCCATCCTTCTGGATGAAAACGGGCAGGCATTGGAGGATCAGCAAGAGGAGGAACGGTTTCGTAGGTTACGGTACCTTACCTCTTTCTTTCTCGATGGAGGAGTTACGCCAGTACATGAAAATTGTGCCAACTACGGGGGCATGAGCATTGGTCATACTCTTCGGATGTTGGAACAGGTGCCAGGCTTGAAACTCGTGTTCGATACTGGAAATCCTCCCCTTACCCGAGATTATTCCAAACCGTATCCATATCCCATGCAATCTTCTTGGGAATTCTATAAGGCGGTTCGACCTGCCATTGCGTATGTGCACATCAAAGATTCCTATTGGAACGAAGACACTAAAGAGGAGATTTACTGTTGGCCGGGAGAGGGTAAGGGAGATGTCCGCAGAATCCTCGTGGACTTGCTGCGAAGTGGGTATGATGGAGGATTCTCTTTAGAACCCCATATGCAAGTAGTGTACCATGATCCTTCTGTAAAAGCTCCCCTAGAAAAACGTGTGGAGACGTTTTTAGAGTATGGAAGGCGGTTTCTAACCCTTCTTCGTGAGGTGCAGGAAGAGGTTCATGAATCGTTTAGATCATCCGCTCCCGGATCTCCGCGCTGACATAATCCAGAACCGCCACAGTTATCGCGATGAACCATACAGCGATCCCTGCAGCCTGATAATCCAATAAACGAACGTACTGCAGAAGTACAAACCCTACTCCCCCACCTCCTACCATTCCTATGATGGTAGACATCCGCACATTGATGTCCCAACGATAGATGGAAAAACTGATGAAAGGACTTACCATCTGGGGAATGACTGCAAACATGATTGTCTGTAGTTTGGTAGCTCCTGTAGCTTGCACCGCTTCTATGGGGCCATGATCGATTCCTTCGATAGCCTCAGAGTAGAGTTTCCCAAGGGATGCGATGGAATGCACGGTTAAGGCAATGACTCCGGCAAAGGGGCCAAGTCCGACCCATACTACGGCAATCACCGCCCAGATGATGGGCTCGATGGATCGCACAACGTTCATGATAAACCGCATGGAGTAGTAGATACTCATCCCGATCCAAGAACCGTGCATGATGTTCCGGGCAGCGAGGAAACTAAGGGGAATGGCAAACACGATACCGAGTACTGTTGCCATCAATCCCATCACGATGGTTTCCACCATTCGACTTACAATTTCCAGGAACGGGGTACTAAGTTTCAATGGGCCGACAGGGAACACTTGTTGAGCTTCTACGTAATGGATCAACGGTCCCTTCACCGCTCCCGGGGGAATAATGCTATAGGGAATAGGAAGTTGTACTGAGAACTTTCCTTCCTGATCCGTCTGAACGGAAAGGTACTCCCCCCCTATGCGGACTTGAAATCGACTTCCAATGGGATCCTCCCACCAGATATCGGTCTTTGTGTTGGGCTCGAACCCAGAACCATAGAGAGTAATGAGGGTTCCGGGGACGGGTTGCCCTTTTTCATCTAATTTGGAGGATTTCCCTACTGTCGGTTCAGCGTACACGTAGGGGTTTCCGGATTTGGGAACTGGTTTGCCAGGAGGAGGCCCTTCTCCTTCAAGAATCTCGGCTCGAGCCGATAGGACCCGGGTATCTCGGGTAACGGCAGCCTTCCAGGGCCAGAGTACCCGGTTCAGAGGAGTCATGGCTTTGTTGAAGTCTTTCACCATCCGGGGTACGTCGATTTCGCTAATTTGCCATCCTAAAACAAACAAGAGAAGACTCAAGGTAAAGAAAAAAGATATGAGTCCTCTAGCTTTCCTTCCTGGACCTGGATGGGCAAGTTTGACGGTATCGAGAATACCTAGGATCCAAAAAAGAATTACTAGTATAAGAACTAAAAAGGTAAAAGAAGGTCGGCGTTCCAAGGATCTTCGAAGGATTCCCAGTAGTGTGGTTTCGCGAGGCGCCAGAAGACTGAACCGCCAGTAGGCTATAGCAAGGGATGTGAGGAATCCGGTAAGGGCAAAAACTCCTCTGCGCACTTGTCCCATTACGATTTGGCCCAATCCGGGTAGCAGGATGGAAAAAATCCAGGCAACCTTAAGCATCTTTCGTCCCTCCTAACAGAGAGGGAGGGGCAATCCGTTCGGCTTCTTCCCCATAGACTTCTTTGAACTGGGCATCTGTCATTCGACGGATGTCTTCTCGAGATCCTTCGTACACGAGTTGTCCTCCCCTTAAGCCAATTACCCGGGAGGCATACCTCTGGACCAAGTCAAGATAATGGAGGCTACAGATAACGGTAATACCTTCTTCTTTGTTTAACCGTTCCAGATACCCAAGGATCGAGTGAGCCAGTACGGGATCTAGACTAGCTACGGGCTCGTCGGCTAAAATCACTTTCGGTTGTTGCATCAAAGCCCGAGCGATACCAACCCGTTGTTGCTGACCCCCAGAAAGTTCCCGTGCTCGTTTATAGGCCATTTCCAGTAATCCTACTTTCCGCAACGCTTCTTCTGCCATTTGATAGTCTTCTTCGTTGAACCGATACAGAAGACTCATGGCAGGGGACACGTATCCCAACCTACCCGCCAGAACATTCATCTGCACGCTGAGCCGCTGAACAAGGTTGAACTGCTGAAAGATCATTCCAAAATCCCGCCGGATCCTGCGAAGGGATTTGGGATCTGCTTTCGTTACGTCGACTCCATTCCAAATGATCTTTCCTTCGGTTGGCTCTATAAGACGGTTGATACATCGAAGGAGGGTAGACTTCCCTGCGCCGGATAGCCCTATCACGACTAAAAACTCCCCCTCCTGCACGGAGAAACTAACATCCTTTAAAGCAACTGTGCCATCGGGGTATACTTTCGTGAGATGTTGGACTTCCAGCATGGTCGCCTCTCTTTTGAGCCTCAAGCCGGGGCCTCGAAGTAGGAAGATACAGGGGAGGATTTCCTCCCCTGAATGAATGGAATCATTTTACAAAAGAAGAAGGGTTCACACCTGCTGATTGAAGGACCTGTCGGAAAGGATCGTAGAAGCTACCCCCTAGGGCTTCTAGATCGTCCCAGTTGTATGCCTGACGGAGGGCTTTCTTTCCTTCCTCTGTTTTAGCAATCTTCAGCATGGCAGACACGATCTTTTTCCTCATTTCTTCCGGCATGGCAGGAGAGAATTGGATTCCATCGTTGGGGACATCGATGGTAGTAGCGATGACCACCACCTTTTCCATTACGTCAGGGTTGGTTTTCTGGATATTGGTCCGAGCATCCACAAAGCAAGCCCCTGCATCGGCATCTCCTCGATACACAGCCGAAACGACTCCATCATGACTTCCTGCATCGAGGATTTTGATGTCCTTTTCCACATCGATTTTGGCTGCCCGTAACATCAAACTAGGAATGATCCATCCAGTAGTCGAGGTGGGATCTACTCGAGCAAACACCTTCCCTTTTATGTCCTGTAGGCTTTTAATACCCCCTCCCGCTCGAGCGATGATCTGACCATTGTAGGTGGTTTTACCCCTCCGTACCGCGATCAATTCCGCTCTGGCTACTTTCTTTTCTGCAGCGATGATATAGGCAAAGGTGTTGAGGGAAGCCATATGTGCAGAGGGTGGATTACTT
>JAOABU010000037.1 GCA_026418195.1 Spirochaetota bacterium
GTCATGGATCTCATCTACCTCGTAAGCCCCAGAGGCGGGCATTACGGGGTTGGGGAATCGGACCCCAGCGATTTCTACTGATAGATCGGGCGATACTCTCATGAATCTACTACCACGGTTCTGGAACGGAACACAGGGCCATCCATGCACACCAGGAAGTATCCATCCTCTCCATCCTTCTTCACTGCGCACCCATGGCAGTCACCCATTCCGCATCCCATGTACCCTTCCAGGAACAGGTATCCCTTCACCTTTCCTGCTAGATCGAGGGCTTTCACGTGTCGAGCAAACCGATGGGATCCACAGGTATACACCGTGTCCACCTTTCCCTCGGTAATCAGCTGATCCAGAATGTCAGTACCGTTCCCATGGTACCCTTCCGTTCCATCATCCGTAGCGATGAAGACATCGTTGGAAAATTCTTCTAGTAGAGCCCGACACACGAGCCGAGACTTTGTGGAAGCCGAAAGGATTGTGAAAACGGGTTTCTTCAGTTTAGTAAGGGTCTCTGCCAAAAAGACCACTGCTGCGGCACCTGCTCCCCGTACCAGCAAGGCCGTTCCTGAAGAATCGAACTCTGTGATGCTTTTTCCTAGAGGACCTGTTACGTAGAGGGAAGAGCCCTTCTTTAGGGTGGAAAGGAGTCGAGTCCCTTTCCCTTCTACCTTGATGCAGAGTCGAAACACCCCTTTCAAGGGATCGGCTAACACGATATCGAAGGGGCGGGGAAGGATCGGATCCCCCGTATGCCATCCCCGCACCATCACGAACTGCCCCGGCCCAGCGGTTTGAGCGATCTGCTCCTCCCGGATTACGAGATGGAAGTACCCTTTAGGATTCTCTTTCCGGGACACTAGGGTTGCTTTCCGATACACCGGGGCAGCCATAGAATTACGCGAACCTCTAAAAGTTCTTACTGTGGATTCGGATACAGCACCTTTGCACTGGCCGCAGCTTCAGGCCATACGGTTTGGATTGCCCCTTTCTGGATCTGGAAGGTAACAGCTCCGCCTGCCATGTTTTGACCCGTAGCATCCCACTTGGTAGGTCCCCAGAAGGTCACCCCATCGTAGGACTGGAGGGCTGCCCGCACCTTGTCCGTATCGATAGAACCAGCCTTTTCAATGGCTAACTGAAGGAGGTATCCTCCCTGGGAAGCAGCTGCTGCTTGGTAAGCGATTCCCTCCCCATACTTGGCCGTGTATTCCTTCGCATAATCTTGGGAGGTCCCAAAGAAAGGATCCGAGTACTTCATCTGGGGCATCCACCAGGCTACCCCATAGATAAAATCCGCATCCGTTCCCAGCGCATCCCTGAAATCTTTCAGTTCTGGACCTGTGGTGAAACCGATTGCTTTCAGGTACACCTTCTGTTCTTTCAACTGGCGTACCGTGAGGATCGCTTCCTCTAGGTATCCGGAACCAAGCAGGGCCTCGGCCCCTGAGTTTTTGATCTTCAAGATCGTAGAGGAAAGGTCCTTCACCCCTTTGGGATACACCTCATAATAGGCAACTTCAAACCCTTTGCTCTTTGCGTATTCCTGGGCTCCTTCCGCTACCGAAACGGGGAAGTTGTCATTGGGCGCGATGATGGCGATCTTTTTCGGGGCTGGCTTCTGGGCTGCTAGCATATCGATAAAGCTGTAGAAGATTTTCCGCCCGGGAGGGAGCACGGAAAACACGTTCTTGTAACCGCGGCCATAGATGTTGGAAGCATTTGCTAGAGTCGCTATCGTTATGATGTTGTACTTCTCGCCTATGGCCGTAGTGGCAAAGGTGGGGCCGCTCCCATAAGGACCTAGGAGGAAGTTCACCTTATCCTCGGTAATGAGTTTTTCCGTCAATTTCGCGGATGTCTGGTTATCCGACTGATCATCGTAATAGATGATCTCTACCTTCATCTTCTTTCCCCCAACGTTGATTCCCCCCGCAGCGTTCACCTTTTCCTTCCACAGTTCATACCCATTCTTCATCATGTTTCCGAACCGGGCCAGGTTTCCCGTTAACGCCAAGGAAGCTCCAATCTTGATTACCTCTTGACCTTTAGCAGCTTCCTTACCTCCTGCACCGAACAAAGTCCCACTACCTACCATGAGAAGGGCCAAAACGAACGCTAAACCCGTTTTCCATGGTTTCATACTGTTCCTCCTATGTTCAAGTTTTCTAACATCCGGAGCGAAGCTCCGGTAAATACCCTAAAATCCTACTCAACGCGACCTCTTTCCCATTTAACTCCGGATCATGGTCACTCTAAAATGAACATCCCTCCCCTATCCTTTAAATCCCTAGGTATGCTTTCTGGATATCCGGATTCGCTAATAGCTCCTTTGCATCACCCGACATGGCGACCTTTCCATGGACGAACACGTATCCCTTCTGGGCCAAGCTCAACGCTACCTGTACATCCTGATCTACCAGAACGATGGTGATGCCTCGGGTTCGGTGAATCTCTTCCAACACTTTCACCAACGTATCCACCATTACGGGAGCCAATCCTAACGACAGCTCATCCAACAGGAGTACTTTAGGATCTGCCATGAGCCCACGCCCAACAGCGCACATCTGAGCTTCCCCTCCTGAAAGGGTTCCAGCAAGCTGTTTCCGTCGTTCCTTCAATCGAGGAAGGATCGTGTACACCCATTCTAGATCCTCCTTCACCTTCTTCTTGTCCTTGCGGGTATAGGCTCCCATGAAAAGGTTCTCCTCTACAGTGAGCCCACTGTACAGTTGTCGTCCTTCGGGAACCATCACGATTCCCATCTGCACCCGTTTTGGTTGGGGAACATCTTGGATTTCCTTTCCCTCATACCGGATGATTCCTTTAAAGGGCTTGAGGGCACCTGCCACAGAGCGCATAAAGGTCGTTTTGCCCACACCGTTAGAGCCGATCAAAGCGGTGATGCTTCCTTGTTCGATTGTCACATTCACATCCCAGAGGATCTGTACATCCCCATATCCCGCGTGTAATCCTTCAACCTGCAACATGTGCACTTCCTTTCATCTTGGCATACCGTTCCCCTAAGTAGGCAGAGATGACCCGTTCATCCTTACTGATTTCTTCTGGCGAACCTTCGGCAATCTTCTCCCCATGGTGCAACACCATGATCCGGTGGGAAACTCCCATAATCGCTTTCATCACATGTTCGATGATCAGGATCGTTCGACCTTCTCGATTCAGCTCCCGGATCAGATCCATGATGGATTCTACCTCGGCTGTATTCAAACCTGCCATCACCTCATCCAACAGGATCAATTCCGGATCCATCGCCAACGCTCGGGCAAGTTCCAACCTCTTACGTTCCGAAATATTGAGGTGTTCTACCCGTAGGTCTGCTTTCCCTTGCAGCCCAACCCGGGAAAGAATATGCCTGGTTTTTTCCCTGGCCTCTCGGGCATCCTTCATCTTATCCTTTCCGAACAGGGCTCCTATGGATACATTTTCCAGCACCGTCATCCCGGGGAAGGGCTTCACGATCTGAAAGGTCCGGGAGATCCCCCGCTCGGCAATTTGGAAGGGTTTTAACCCCGAGATTCGTTCACCCTTGAAAAAAATCTCTCCCTCCGTCAAGGGTAGAGTACCATTGATGAGGGACAGGAGAGTCGTTTTCCCTGCCCCGTTCGGCCCAATGATTCCAAGGATTTCCCCCCGTTTGACATCGAAATCCACCTTCCAGACCGCACGTAATGCGCCAAAGCACTTGGTGACCTTCGTTCCCCGCAGGATACTTTCACCCATGGCGGTCCTCCTTTCCTTTGGAAACGAAAGCACCACCCCTTGAATTTGCAGGGGTAGGGGGTCGCCAGGAGAAAGGGAGTTTCCAGTTCAGGTGCAAAACCCCTCTAGGCATGAAAAGTACCGCTAAAATGATGATGGTTCCAAGGATCCCCAAATGAAGATTAATGAACTTGGACCACACCAACTCGGATACGGTTTCCAAAATCACCGCTCCTACCACAGGACCAAACACCGTTCCCATCCCACCGATCAGGATGATCACGAACATGTTCACCACCCACATTACGTTGAACACAGTAGGTGGATCGATATAGCTGAACCAGTACGCATACACCGATCCCACAAGACCGGTAAACAGGGCACTCAAGGACCAAGAAATGATCTTGTATCGGGTAGTATCGATTCCCATTACATTGGCCGCTTCCTCGTCTGCCCGGATCGCTTTGAACGCGTACCCTAAGCGATTCTTGTCCAGTTTCGCAACGAACGCCACCACCAGGACCACCATGAAAAGCATGGCAAAATAGAAGAAGGTGTTCACCACGAAAGGGTTACCCGGAAAAGCAGGAACCGTAATTCCCTGACTTCCTCCTGTTAGACTTGTCCACAGGTCAATGATTTGTCGAAAAGCTTCCATCGCTCCCAGACTTCCCAAAGCGAAGTAATGCCCTCGTAACCGGAGAAGGAGCAACCCCAGCACGATGGCGAGGAGCACCGCCATCACCCCGGAGGCGGGAAAGGCAAGGATGAACGGAAGGTGGGCTTTCGTCATTAGAACCGCAGTGGTGTACGCTCCCAGCCCAAAGAAAATCATGTTTCCAAAAGCAGCGTACCCGGTGAATCCGGATATGATGTTCAACGCCGAAGCGAGTGCGGCGAACATGAAAATCTGGGTTAAAAGTCGAACCCAAAACCCTGTAACCAGAAAGGGAAAGCTTACAAGGAGTAGGGCTCCAACGCCTATCCATACGTATCTATTCTTCATGCTGCGCCCCTAATAGAATCGTTTCCCCAGCAATCCCTGGGGCCTGAGCACCAACACCAGCACTAAAACCGCGAACCCTAAAAAATCCTGCACCGCGGAAGGAAAGATGGCAGTACCGAGGGTTTCCACCAATCCGAGAGTAAGGCCTCCTACAAGAGCTCCAATTGTACTCCCCAGTCCCCCCAAAATAGAAATCACAAACGCTTTTCCTACCAGCGCTCCCCCTGTAAAGGGATTGATGCTCATGATCGGAGAGATCAACGCTCCGGCTGCCGCGGCTAGCGCTGCGCTCACTGCGTAGGTAATGGCGTAGATTTTGTCCACATCCACTCCTACGGTCTTGGCTCCTTCGAAATTCAACGCAGTAGCATTGATGGCGATCCCTACCTTAGTTTTTCTCATGAAAAGATAGAAAAGAAAGGTGACCAGTACCGCCACTCCAAAAATCCCGAACCGGACGAGGGGGATCACTAGCCCCCCCAACTCCAATCCTGCTGATGAGTAGGGCAGTTTCACGCTCTTGTAATCGGCGGTCCAGATGAGGAGGCAAATATTGGCAATAAGGATCTGTAACCCAAAGGTGAAGGTGAGGGTAACGAACGAGGGGCCTCGCACCACACGGTTGATGAGGAAGTACTGAATGCCGTAGGCGATCAGGAAGAGGGCAGCCATTACAAGGGGGATCGAAAGGAACGGATCGATCCGATAGGCTGCGTACAGGGTAAAGGAAAGGTAGGCTCCGATCATGATGAAGGATCCGTGAGCTAAGTTTACGATATTCATTACCCCCCAGACGAGGGAAAACCCGATCCCGATCATGGCATACACCGAACCAAAGAGTATGCCGTTGATGATGGCTTGGAGAATCATGCTCTCCAAATTAACATGGTTTCACCGGAATAGGCAAGAAAGGACAGAAACACAATACGTTCCATCATCCATAACCCTCGAAAACGCACGAAGGAATTCCACACCGGAAATTTCAATAAAAAAAGATATAATTAATGACTAAAAGGAGGTGATTATGAAACGGAAAATTCTCTTAACATTGGGTTTCTCGATCCTATTCTGTTCCCTAGGAATTGCACAAAAAGTGGAGGGTATTCGGTACGTAACCGAGTTTGGAATCCCGCTTAAAATCGAAAAAAGCTGGCATTTTTCAAACGTAACCCAGAAATTCGATTTTAAGGAGACCCCCGAAGGCACGAAGCGTCAGTTCGATTTCAACATTGGATGGTATCCTGTCATAAAACTGACAGATTTCGAAATTAAGGTAATGAACGCGAAAGGAGAAGTGGTGGATCAACCGAAACCTGGAAAACCTCCCGCATCCCTTCCAGCCGGAAAATATTCAGCCGAAATCACCGGCACCTATGCGGATGGATTCGGTAAAGTTTCCTTCCTGTTGAGTGGGCTGGAAATAAAGGATCCTCCCGTCACACCCCCAGCTCAAGGGAAAAAAGCGATCCCTAAAAGCTCCGTCACTACGGTTCGGCTGGATTTCAATTTGCCCCAGGTTCGGATCCGTAAAAGCCCTGCAGATCTGAAGGGAAAGACTCGATGGGATCTGGAAACCTTTTGGGCCCCAGAGAAGAAAGATGGGGGATACGTGGGTAGACCGAAACTATTTGAAGCCGGAACTCAGAAGATGGTGCAAGGGATCGAAGGCGCAGACTGGTGGGGAACCTTCAAGCCTGGGAAGTACGATCTTTTGCTTAGCGCCGACATCAGCCGGGCAGGAAAATCTTTTGACGTTCGGATTCCGGGCATCAACTTGGAAGCTAATACTCGATACCAGATCGATTTCATTCTGAACGGAGGAGCGGTGATCGTGAAAAGCTCGAACATGCCCCATCTAATTCACCTGTATCTTCCCGGTACCGCAGACAAAGCAGGGGACATCAAGAGCTGGACGCAGTATCCTCCGAATGAACTCTGGCGAATCGAAGGACCCGGATTCCCCGTGTGCTGTCCGCCCGGTACCTACGACATTCTCTTCAACTTTGGGCATGGCGCCAAGTACGAATGGAGGAAAAACGTACGGATCGATGTGGGGAGTCTGGTAGAGTTAAAATGAACCGTTTAAAGGACACTCACCTTGTTGCGGCCTGAGTTTTTCGACATGTAAAGAGCCTTGTCCGCTCGTTCCATGATCGAAACTTTAGTGTCGTTCGCTAGAACTTGGGTAACCCCTGCACTTATAGTGAATTGCGGGACTCCCGATACTGTATGACCTTCAATCGTTTTGCGAATTCTCTCACCAATAGCGTTAGCCTCTAGGGTGGATGTTTCGGGTAGAATCACTACGAACTCTTCGCCTCCCCAGCGGCCGCAAGCGTCGGTGTTTCGAGTTTGCTTCGTAAGGATCTTTGCTGTTTCCATTAAAACCTTATCTCCTATCAAGTGCCCATATTGGTCGTTGATTTGCTTAAAACGATCGATGTCGAATAGGATGATGGAAAATAGGGTGCCGTACCTGGTGAACCTCCGGAGTTCTGTGTCAAGAACTTCATCCAACTTCATACGGTTATAGATTTGGGTAAGTTTGTCTGTTGCTACCAAGGATTGAAGTTCCGCATAGGCTTCCTGTAACGTTGAAGTTTTTTCTTGCACTAAGCGGTTGATGACAGCAGAAATTTCTTCTAGTTCTTTTAAGGGATAAGCTTCGTTTTCCCCATGTACAGAGGTAGGAAAAGAAATATGCATCCCTTGCAATCGAATACCCTGATCCTTCATGGTAAGCACCGTAGTAAGTCGAATATTATGTAACTTGATATTCTGCTCGAGTATTTGGGTTTCAACATCCAGTTCTGCATGGATGACGGCCGTACAGGGGCAACATTGGGTATATCGGAGATCCTTTATGGCATATCGAAACTCTGAAGGAGCCTGCTTAAGGTCTCTCTCATACAAAGTCTGTATCAACTCAGCAGAAAATATCTTCTCATCCATCCCTGTTCCAAACCCTCGCATGTCTTCTGAGATCAGGGCTAAGGTTCCCGGAAGGTCTCGCTTTTTAAGATAGGTTTCAAGATACAGGTAGAAAAAATCAAGAAATCTCCTCTCCATACGTTTCAACCTCTGTAATCCACTCCCTCCTCCCCTCGATTATCCGAACTCCGAAGAATTGACGCCGAAACTTGAACAATTGTTCTTGCCCTTCGTTTCGAGGTCTAGGGAGGGAGAAGGAAAACTTTTTCTTTATCCCCTGCAGCGCACGCGATGCAGGATCATCTAAAGGCAAATTGGAAAACACCTGAATCATCTCCTCCCAGGATGGGACACCTGCAATCTCCCCAGTATCCTCATCATAACTCACCATCTGGCAGAGGGTTTCCAAGCGCCGGAGATCAAACCGGATGAACTCCAAAGACTGCTCCCCAGCGAACACTCTCTCGTACCAGCAATGGTACGATGGATAGCTTCTGCAGATCCAGGGTTGTTGCGGAGTACCATGAACAGCACAAAGCCCCGTGTCCGCTTCCAGGTTCTGGCAAGATCGGGCGTAGAATAGCATCCAGGTACCGTCATCCTTTAGTCCCAATTCGAACCACCGGTGTCTGAGGAACTCAAGAAGGGATTTAAGATCAGATCGGGTCCGCACCTTGATTCTTTCCAACGGGAGGCGTCTGCAGCAGGGAGTTCCAACGCAGGTAAAACAGGGGTTTTCACTCATATAACCTCGTGTGGAATGGGTCTCCTCGTTAAGGTTCCTTTTTTTTACGCACCCAGTACCCACCATTCTCGAAAGTTACGTCAATGTAATCCCGCTTGGCAGCAGATAGAATAAAGTCCTTCAATCGTTTGTAACCCAAAGCTGTCCAGTCTACATTTCGATCCGCAAGGCGGGTGCTGATGGAAGCGAGAGAGTGAGTATCTTTGCCCTTTTCCCGGGTCAGAGAGTCCAGCACATCCAAAAGGGTTTCGAAAGCTAGGGTAAGGGGAGTTTTCTGTTCTCCCGATACCTTTGGTTTGGTTTTAAGGTAGATGGCTTGATCTTCTTCTATCAAGTCAATGATGCCACGCTCTCGTGCCGCGTACACAAAATCATTCCATGATTTGAACCCAAAGGCTTTCTCATCGAAGGAAGGGTTTAGCATTCTAAGCCGCACTTTTACAGCACCCATCCCAGGTTTTTTTCTCTGCTTTTCCATCGTTTCCACAGCTTCTGCCAGCAGTCGGAAAGCCAGCTCTACAGGAGGTTTCCGGTCTCCCTTCACGGTTCCTTTCCTGGCTCCCTGGGTTTTTCCCTGGTTGGAACCTTGAAAGAGTCCGGGGGTTTCTTCTGAGCCTCCCTCCTCTCGTCCTTCGACGCTCCCTCTAGAATCCACCTGACGGAACCTTCTTTTTGTTCTTCGAACCCGTCGTTCTTCCGCGGCATCGGCAGCTTCTTCGGCTGCTTCTCCAGGGATGATTTCGCGGTAATCCTTGAACGAATCCGCTAAAGATAGAAGTTCTTCGCTAGCGTTACTAGAGTTACAGATGATATGCACGCTCTTTCCGTTGCGCCGCAGAGTATAGAGAAGAGGCCGAAAATCGGCGTCTCCCGTGATAAGCACGATCTTCGTGATATGGGGGTACTGGTAGATCAATTCCACCGCGTTGGTGATAAGGGAAATATCAGCGCTGTTCTTCCGAGCTACCGGTATGTGGATCAACTCGAAACCGTTTTCCGATAGCTGTCGGGATAGCCTCCCTAAGTACCCTTTAGTCCAATCCCCATAAACCCTACATACGGTGAGCTTCCCCAAGTGTTCCGTGTATTCTTTCAGACCTTCTAGGAACTGGGAGTTCGCACTAGGCGTTACATTCTCGATGTCCCAGAGAATCGCTACGTTATCTTCCATGTCTAGTACTGGTATAACATGATTCAGGAATATTTGGAAACGGGGCAGGCGTGCAGTTATCGATACCGGTATCCGTACGGGCCAAAGAGCCCCTCCAAGCCCTCCTTACTTGTGTAAAGGATCCTGTCTGCCCGATCCCCGAACAAGCCGGTTTCCAGGTTCGGCCCCTGGAGGGATCGGAACCCTTCCAGGATTCCCCGGTTCGGAGGGACTGCACCAACCCTTTCCTCTAACCTCGTTTCATGCTCTTCTTCTATCGCTTCATGAAAAAGCTGTTCCATTCGGAGTGTATAGGTAAAAAATTGTTTCACCGTTTGTCCCACCAGATCATCTAAGGTATCGGCATGAGATTCCCCAAGCACAGGATGCTGGTATTCGAGGATCCTGGCAAAGGCATCCCGGAACGAGTAAAACCTTTGCTGATAGAAGGAAGCTTCAAAAAAGGCAAGGTTCGAATTAAGAAGTTTCAGGAGCTTCGCCCCCCTCGAAGCCCATGCAGACCAGAACCAGCTCTGGATCCTTTCGAACCTTTGAAGACACTCTCGTAACGCCTTAGAGCAATAATCGGCCCCTAGAAAACTTACAATTCCTAGAAGTCGGAGAAACCTCTCCCTACTGAGTTCTCCTTTTTGTTCCATTCCTCGAGTTAACTCCCTTAAGGTTCTGGGTATTCCATATTTCTGCCCCCACTGCTCCCACACATAAAGATCCAGAACAGACTCGAATACATGGTGTTCGTACTGAGACTTCCCTACCCCTTTCCCGACCGTGTAGAGTACCAGTGGGTGGAAAACCGAATCCGCCACCACATGGGCAAGGTAACCTAAAAGAAAGGCACCCAGTGCCGAACCGAACCTTCCCCCGCTCGCTTCCACTACGGAATAGAAAGGCCTGAGAGTGTTCCCACCATCTCTACCGTGTAAAACCATAGCGGCTTCTCGGAAATGATTCAGCTCCGGGCCGTATAGGTAGTAAAAGAGAAAATCTGGTCCGACCGCTCCAAGAAGGAACGTATTGGGTGCTTCCCTAAGGCATTGGCATAACGTTGGGTATATGGAGGTACCATCAGAATTGGAGAGACTAAGGATCGTCTCTGATATTTTCTTCGCCAAGTACCAATGGGTGAGTTCCTTTGGCATCGTGTCGCTCCATTCCCCCGTTTACAGATCGGGTCAGTTCATGGAACAAATATAAGCAGAACCCCACCTACCAGGAAAAGGATATTCACACTTAGGATCCCATACGCGGTGTTCTGGGCCAACGTAGATACGAATCCCACTAATGCAGGTCCCATGATCGCAGCGAACTTCCCGAACACGTTATAGAAACCGAAGAACTCGGCCGATTTTTCTTTGGGCACCAATTTCCCGTAGTAGGATCGGCTTAAGGCTTGAATTCCCCCCTGCGAAGTAGCAACAAGGAAGGCTAGAATCCAAAACAACCCTGTTTTCAGCTCTACCGTGGGAAGACCAGGCAGGAAAAACGCGATCAGGGTGATACAGACGTAGATCCCAATCCCAATAAAGAGCATTACCTTGGCAGACCAGAGCCGAGCGAGTTTCCCATAGAGAATCGCGAAGGGGAAGGCCACAATCTGGATCATCAACAGGACGAGGAGAAGAGAGTTCTCAGAAATCCCTACATCCAAGGCTATTGGAGTAGCCATCTTTATAATGGTGTCTACCCCATCGATGTAGAAGAAGTAGGAAAGGAGAAACAGGGCGAGAACTCTGTACCTTCGAAGATCACGCACCGTCTCCCAGAGCCGGGAAAAGGTACTTCGCACAGGGTGAGCTACCGGCTCGAGAAAGTACCTTTGGTGCACGTTCTTTAAAATAGGAATGGAAAACCCCAGCCACCAGAGAGCCGTGATGAGAAAGGATAGACGGACTGCAGGCACACTGGAACTGAATCCCAGAAGCTGGTAATGCATGATAAGGAGGATACTCAATACGAACGGGATCACACTCCCTATGTACCCCCACCCAAAGCCACTGGTAGAGATCCAATCCATTCGATCCTCTGTAGTCACATCGGTGAGGAAGGAGTCATAGAAGATGTTGGCACCAGCAAAACCTAAGGCGGACAGCACGTACAATCCTAAAGCTTGCCATACCTGCCCCTCTCCGGTCAGGGTGAGGGTAGCAGTTGTTCCCGCACCCAAAAGGAGGAACACAAGGAAAAGTCGTTTCTTCATAGCCCTGAAATCGGCTAGGGTTCCCAACAAAGGAGCCAGCACCGCCAAGAGTAGGGTATAGAAGCTATTGGCATATCCCCAATAAGCTGTGGAAAGGAATGGGTCCAGTCCCTTTGCAGCTACATGTTTGAAATACATGGGGAAAATAGCCGTGGTAATAGTGATAGAGTAAGCTGAGTTGGCCCAATCATACAGTACCCAGCTACGCTCTTCTTTCGTCATATAGGTTTTCATAAAATGTGCTGGAGGAACCTCTTCGTTCGTTCTTCCCTGGGATTGGAAAAGAGTTCTTCCGGAGGACCCATTTCTATGATCTCGCCCTTGTCCATGAACACTACTTTGTCTGCCGCTGCTCGAGCAAATCCCATTTCATGGGAAACCACCATCATGGTCATTCCTTCCTTCGCCAGTGCCAGCATTACGTCCAATACTTCCTTGATCATCTCCGGATCCAGCGCAGAGGTAGGCTCATCGAAGAGCATCACTTTGGGTTCCATGGCCAGCGCTCGGGCAATGGCTACCCGCTGCTGTTGTCCTCCGGAAAGCTGGGATGGATAGGCATCCTCCTTATCCTGAAGACCTACCCGAGCCAAGAGGGCTCTAGCCTTTCGTTCAGCTTCTTCTCTAGGGATCTTTTTGACGATCTGAGGGGCCAGAATAATGTTTTCTAACGCAGTAAGATGATTGAACAAGTTAAAGCTCTGGAAAACCATTCCCGCTTCTTCTCGGATCCTTCGGATGTCCGTCTTAGGATCGGTAACACAATCGTCGTCCACCCAGATCTCCCCGCTGCTCGGACGTTCCAATCGATTCACACACCGAAGGAGGGTGCTCTTCCCGCTTCCAGAAGGGCCTATGATGAGCACCACTTCCCCAGGCCATACATCGAGACTCACGTTCCGAAGGGCTTGCACCGAGCCGAAGTTTTTACTGACCCCTCGGATCCTAACTCTGGGTTTTCCCAATGCGGTAGTAGTAAGGGAGGACAGGGCTTGCGAGGTTCGATGTTCCATATCCTCACCTTCCTTTCTTGTGGAGATGCTCTTCCATAATCCCGACCAAGCGAGAAAGGAATAGGGTCAGTACCAGATACACTAAAGCCACCATCGTATAGCTTTCAAAGTATCGGAAGGTGGTGGAAGCGTATTCCCTACCCCGACGGAGGAGGTCTGCTATAGCTAAAATGGATACAAGGGAAGAATCCTTTAGTAGGGCGATAAACTCGTTTCCGATGGGAGGGAGAATGATCTTGATCGTCTGGGGCAGAATTACCCTCCAGAGAGCCTGGGTACGGCTCATTCCGAGTGCTAGAGCTGCTTCCATCTGCCCTTTGGGAATGGCTTGTATACCGGCTCGAAAGATTTCTCCCATGTAAGCTCCATAGCATACAGCCATGGCAATCACCGCTGCCGGGATCCCCTGAAGGCGAAGGATTTTTCCCAGGGCAAAGTAAATATAGAAGAGCTGCACGAGAAGAGGAATTCCTCGGATCACTTCCACATACACTGTGGCAAGGCGATTCACAAAGGTCACACGAGAGATCTGCCCTAATCCCGTGAGGAGCCCGATCACCAGGGCTAGTGAAATGGAAAGCAGGGTGACTTGAAAGGTCACCAGCACCCCGTCCGGTACGAATTTCAGAATTTCCCAGTAAGGTTCGGGCATGAGGACAGGGAGCAGGACGATAAGAAGTAAAGCCCCGAAGAAAGAGATCTTCCAGGCAGAAAAAATCGTACCCTCTCCCCGTTCAGGGATGAGGGTACTATCCGTTACTTCAATCCTTGGTTTCTCATCTGCCATGATGCATTCGATCTATTTGCCCCAAATCCACTTGTTCTCCAGTTCCTTGATCTTTCCAGACTCTTTCACTTTCTTCAAACCCACATTGATTAAGTCCAGTACCTTCTTGTTCCCTTTTTTCACAGCGATGCCGTAGTACTCTTGAGTAAAGGGTTCCCCGACGATTTTCAGCTTTCCCTTGTAGTTCTTGTTTTGAAGAACGTAATCAGCGGCAATCGGGGTATCCGCTACCACACCGGCAATCCGGCCATTTACCAGATCCTCGATCGCTAAACCCAATTCGTCATAGGTTTTCAGGGTAACTCCCTGTACTTTCTGGATTTCCATGGCACCGGTAGTACCGATCTGGGCTCCAAGGGCCTTTCCCTTCAGATCGGCAATCTTGGTTACACCTTGAGTTGAGGCTTGCACAATCAACACTTGCCCCGCATTGATATAAGGTTCGGAGAAATCCATCGTAGCTTTTCGTTCATCGGTGATAGTGACAGATGAGATCACTGCATCGTAACTGTCATTGGCAAGCCCTGCGAAGATTCCGTCCCAAGCGGTATTCTTGACTTCTACTTCGAATCCCGCAGCTTCCGCAATCGCCTTGATCAGGTCAATATCGAATCCGACGATTTCTTTGTTTTCGTTCACGAACTCCATCGGGGGCCAGGTGCAATCGCTAGCCACTGTGATCTTCACCTTGGGTCCAGCAGAGATCGTTTTTTGCGTATTCCCTTGAGCTTGTGCAGTGCTTTTCGATGCTTCCTGTTTAGAACAACTAAGGACCGCTACAAACGCAAAACTTACAATTAGTACAGCAAGAATCAACGTTAAAGTTCGAGTTGCGTATTTCATATTCTTTACTCCTAACTAAATGTTTGAAAAAGCAGTTCAGTTTAATGGCAGGGGAATATGGATGTCAATGTCTCTACAGCTTTCGTATTCGGTATACTACAAGGAGTAAGAGGTAATACAGGTAGAACACTCCCCGGAACACTCGCCAGGGGTGTCGGAATAGTTCAGGAATATGTTCGCGCCCCTTTTCCACCGTCTCCCTTGAAGGTCGAATCCGTTTACCCGAAATGATATCGAAGGTCTCTGGGCTAAAGATCACGATCGAAGAAGGTAACGCTTCCCGTTTGCGTTGAGCCCATCGTTCCTTTCCCTTAAGCCCACTTCCCAAAAGCACGCAGTGAGGGGAAGCTTTCCTCATTGCCAACAGAATGTCCCCTTCTACCTGAAGGGGGTAGTATCCTGGGTACCGTCCCACGAGTCTCAACCCTGGGAAGGTTTGCTTAAGATTTTTCTCCGCCTGTTGGAGGTAAGGCAATTTTCCTCCCAATAAGTACAGGGAATGTCCCTTTTCTTCTAAAATCCTGAGAAGTCGGATCACCACATCGAAGGGATAGTAGCGATGGGAAATCTTCTTCTTCAAGAACCGGGCTCCCCGCAGGATTCCTTTAGAGATAGGAATCACCAGAGCAGCATTTTCTACCCAGGCCCGGAACTCCATATTCCTCCGTGCCTTAAGGAGATCCCAGAGGTTTAAAAACACCACAGGGCATACTCCATCCTTTTTAAGTAGGCTAGCTAGAGTATCATCCAAATCTTCGGGGTGAATGTCGTCTAAAGGGATGCCAAGAAATCGTTCTTTCTTGACCCTCAAGGTTCCTGTTGCAACTTCCACGCGGTCTTCTCCAATAGAAGGATCTGCACTGCTGCTAAGGCAAAAACCGGTGCAGTTTCGGTACGTAGCACCGATGGCCCTAAATACGCAGGAGAGAACCCCCTTTGTTGAAGGCAGGTCACCTCCTCCTCGGACAGACCTCCTTCAGGGCCAATTACCAGTGCTATTCCTTTTCGATAAAGGGAAAGATACTGATGGAGGGTGGTTCGTGCAAGGGGGGCCTGGTGAAAGAAAAGCCCAAGTTGATCAGGTTCCGCTGGATGAAAGACTTCTACAATCCCCTCTAGTGGTAGGGGGGGAAGAATTTTGGGAACCTCTAGGGAACCGCACTGTTGGGCGGCTTCCTTAGCGATCCGCTGGAGTCTCTGGATCTTTTCCGATAGTGATTCCCAGCGGGGTACAGAAAACTTGCTGATTACAGGGACAACTCGGGACACCCCTAGCTCTACCGCTTGCCTGACGATCAGATCTAGCTTCTTCCCTTTGGGAATACACTGGAATAGGGTAATTTCGGGAAATGGCCGCTCTAAGGGACCCCTTCGCTGTACACGAAGGATACAGAAGGATGGAGCGATCTCTTCCACAGTAGCATAGTAATAGGTCCCTGCCCCATCAGAGGCATTGAAGGAATCCCCAACTCGTTTCCGTAATACCCGAACCAGGTAATGGTAATCCTTCCCTTCGAGGCGAAAAATTTCTTGTCCCTGGAAGGAAGGGGGGAGAATGAACAAGCGCATACTTCTACTCGTGTCCAGCGCCACTTCCCACAATCTTGACAAAGACTTGCCGCCTGCGGGGACCATCGAACTCACAGAAATAGATCCCTTGCCAGGTGCCTAAAGCTAAGGATCCTCCAATGATAGGGATGGTCACACTGGACCCTACCAAAGTCGCTTTGATGTGGGCAGCCGAGTTTCCCTCGGTATGCTGGTACCGATCCTGAAAGGGAACGATCTTGTTCAATTCCATCAATAGATCGGCTTTCACGGATGGGTCTGCTGCTTCATTGATCGTGACCCCCGCAGTGGTATGGGGCACATACACCACACAAAGCCCCTCGGGTACACCGGAAGCAGAGACTAAAGCCTGAATGTCTTGGGTAATCTCCAACAGTTCCGTAGGAGACCGCGTTTGCAGTTGAAGGGTGTTCATCCGCTACCTCCCCTTTCCTCCCTCTCGAAGGAATTTTACAGCTTCCTGCAGTACCACATCGTATTCCAGATCGTATACTGGAGGGTTGGGAAGATGGCGATTGATCTCATTTCGGATCATACGTCTTAGGATTCGATCCGAAAGATCAGGATTTTCTCTTCGCAGCTTGTCTATAAATTGCTGGATTTCCCGCTCAGATGGGTTGAGATTCTGAGCCACAAAAGCTGGGATTTGACGGGATGAGATCAGTTTGGAGTAGGCTTCCGTTTCCTTCTCCGATAGGGCGGGTTCCTTTACCTCCCGGTCAGGGGCAACTCCTACTTTATCGATGGTAACTCCCGAAGGGGTATAGTAGCGAGCAGTGGTCAATCGGAACCCGGTTCTCCCTAGACTTCGCACCTGCTGAACCGATCCCTTCCCGTAGGTCTTTGTACCGAATAGGGTCGCCCGTTTACGATCCTTCATCACACCGGCAAAGATCTCGGAAGCAGAGGCCGACCCCCCATCGATCAGTACGGCAATAGGAATCTCTTTAGGAACAATAGAACCCGGTTTGGCCTCGTACACTGCGTTTTCTGCAGGAATCCGGCTTCGGGTGCTCACGATTACCCCATCGTCAAAGAACAGATCTGCCGTCTCGATTACCGAGTTCAGAAGGCCCCCTGGATTCATCCGCAGATCGATTACAAGGGACTTGTATCCTACAGTCCGAAAAGATTCAATCGCCTCCTGGATCTTGTCGTCCGTATAGGGAGTGAATTGTATGATACGAATATACCCGATACCCTCAGGAATCATCCCGTACCGCACTGTTGGCACCTGGATCACAGCACGGGTAAGGGGTACATCGAACTGAAGGTTGGGTCCCCTTCGGATAGTGACCGTTACCGTTGTTCCAGGTTGCCCTCGTAATCGTTTTACTACTTCATCGATACTAAGTTTCTCCGTGGATTCCCCTTCAATCTTCACAATAAGATCCCCTGCTTGAATACCCATTCGATACGCAGGAGTTCCTTCGATGGGGGAAACTACCTCGACAAACGATGCGGTTTCTTTGCTACCCTCCGGCAGTACCTGTTTATTGATGTACAATCCCACCCCACCAAACTCACCGGCTGTGGTATCGTTCAGCGTACGCATATCTGTTTCAGTCAGGTACGCTGAATGTGGATCCTCGAGACTTTCAAACAGACCCTTCAAGGCTCCATCTATCAATTTTTCCGAGTTAACAGGGTCTACATAGTTGTTCTGTACGTACAGATAGATGAATTGGAACAACGAAAGAAGGTTCTGCGTCTTTCCGTCCACTGCCTGGGCTACCAGGGTAGGAGCTAGGAGTAAGCTGGCTAGGATCAAAGCTGTTGCAATGCTCACCCCCCCCCAGGGGATCTTCCGTGCTTGTGCAGGATATCGGTCACTCATATCGTTCCTTTCCTTTTCTATCAGACTCTCTTGTATAGGGTACAGTATTTTTTACGTATTGACCACCATTCGAGCCCTCCGTAGTATTCCAACCAATGTGGAAAAAAGAGAATCTATTCTATCTAGGTTGCATTTGGGAAGTGTTGCGTTTCATTTTCCTTTTCTCCCTCGTTTCTTTCCTGGTGAATCCCGGGGGAAGAGTTCTGTATACTCT
This sequence comes from Spirochaetota bacterium, assembly GCA_026418195.1. Classification (GTDB taxonomy): domain Bacteria; phylum Spirochaetota; class Spirochaetia; order DTKZ01; family DTKZ01; genus DTKZ01. The sequence continues at coordinate 18,028 of JAOABU010000037.1, forward strand.
CTACTTTCTCTGGGTGAGCGCACCCCTTCTGGTGATCCCTTTCCTGTTCTTCCTATCTGCCTACCAATCAGAACGGATTCCATCCCTTCGACCCATCCTCGTTTTTGGAAAAGTGTTAGAGCTGATTCCATTAGGTATCCTTCTAGCCTTCCTTTACCTTCTCCCTTCCGGAGGAATGGACAAAGCCATTCGATGGGGGATGGCGGTTCCCATCATCATTGGATGGATCGATTTTCTTTTTTTCCTATTTCTGTTATTCTATCCCCATCAACAGGAGCCCTAGATGCACATAATCCCTATCGCAAGTGGAAAGGGGGGAGTAGGAAAGACTCTTCTAGCGGCAAACCTCGCTCTCGCACTGGGACAAGCCGGGAAGAGGGTGGTACTCTGCGACCTAGACCTAGGAGGATCGAACCTCCACCTTATGCTAGGGATTCCTCCTGCTGAGGGGGGGATGGGAGCGTTCATCAACCGTCCGGATCTTCGGCTTTCTGACATCCTTATCCAGACAGAGTATCCCAATGTTTGGTTCATCCCTGGAGATGGGGAAATCCCGGGTGCAGCGAACATCACCTCCCATCAGAAACAAAAAATTCGACGAGCTCTGTGTTCCCTAGAGGCAGACTACCTCATCATTGATCTCGGTGCAGGTACCCACAACTTAGTGCTGGATTTCTTTCTATTTTCTGGACGGGGAATCGTGATTACTGCACCTACCCCTATTGCTACAGTGAATGCATACCTGTTCCTAAAGAATACAGTCTTCCGAATCCTCGGACAGTCGATGAAAAAGAAATCCGAAGCCCATCAGTACTTAGAAAGCTTACGGAAGGAGGGAACCGCCCTTCAAAGCATCTATATTCCCAGGCTTCTGGAACAGATCCGCTCACGAGACATAGAAACCTACGAAACCTTCCAACGGAACGTCCGGAGCTTTCGCCCCCGCTTCGTTCTCAACATGGTTGAGGATCCCAGGGATGCAGAAAAAGCCCACAAACTTCGTCGGTCCTGCCAGCAGTACCTAAATATCGACCTGGAACATTTAGGAATCATCTATCGAGACGATCTACAGGATATCGCATTAGGATCCCGACTACCCATCCTGATCTATAAACCCCAGTCGATCCTTTCCATGGCTATCAAACGGATTGCCGACAAGCTGATTCAGTCAGAAGGAGAGGAGGATTCCTCCATCACCCCGATAGATGAATCCTATCAGGAAGCTTCCCTGGAAGCAGAGGTGGATTTCGAGGCAAAGATGGAGTATCTGGAAGAACTCCTCCACACAGGCGCTCTTACAACTGGAGACCTGATCGAGACTGTAAAGATGCAACAGATCGAGATAACCCAACTTAAAAAAGAGAACCAGTTCTTGAAAGCAAAGATAATGAACCTTCTAAAAGGAACCTGAGGGGTCGGGAATGCCATCCAAAAAGTTTGTTCTGAAAGGGACCATCACGATCCTGACCCGAAACAATTATTTAGAGGGAGTCCTTCAATTTAAACCCGGAACCGAGGCCATTCAGTTGGACGTTCAGGACTTAATGGCTCTTCTTTTCGAGAATGGGATTAAAGAAGGAATCTCACCTCAGAGTTTGGAAAAGATCCTAAAGCAACTGGAAAAGGCTACCCAATCCGAAGAATACGTTGTAGCCAAGGGCATCCCTCCTCAGAACCCACAACCCGAGAAGCCGGTATGGCAAAATCTACCTATTCCTGAACCTCTCCAGAAGGACGCCCAGACTGCCCTTTCAATAGCCGGAGTTCCTGTGATCACGCAGGAGAAGGTTGAACGGGTAAAAGTAGAAAAGGTAGTCGAAAAGAAACCATCCCTCCCCTTCTTGCCCCCTAAGAAGGAGACGGTCACTGCTTTTGAGAAGAAGGTAGTTCAAGAACGGGTCTACGTAGATCCCAAGGTTTTGGGAGTAGGATACGTGAAAGCAGGGGAAAAAGTGGCTCTGATAGAACCCATGCAGGAGGGAATACCTGGCAAAGGAGTAAATGGAGCTACCATCCCCTTTGAACCGTTAATCGAACCCTACGTGTATGCAGGAAGGGGAATCGAGAAAAAAAATGGGGAATTGATTGCCCAACAAACTGGGTTCGTTCGGTGGGGAAAGAACTGGGCAGAAATCATTCCCTTTCAATCCCACACCTGGGAAGTTACTCTCTCCAACGACAAAGCGACCTGCTATCTCAATTTCACTCCAGGGAACCGGGAAGCTACCTTACCTTCGCCAGAAGAGATCCTATCAGCTGCCGAAAAACTTCCTTATCCCCGAGAACTCCTTATCCCTTCCGATGAGATGGATGCCCTCCTTAGGCAAATCCTTTCCTTCGGTAAACCTGTACAGAACATTCCCATCAGTCAATCAGCCGATGCCAAGGCAGAGATCCGTGTGACTGAGGACAAATTGAAGGCTTTCCTTTACTTGAGAAAAGGAAGGGGAAAGGGGAAACCCCTTTCCTTGAAGGAAATAGGAACCCTCATCAAGAATAGCAATCTCAAAGGACTGAACTTCGAAAAAATCAAGACCGATATCCTGGCCTTTTATCAGGGGCCTTCCATTGAGCTTACGGATTATCTTCTCTGTGAAGGGAAACCGCCTACTCAGGGACCCGACCGGAAATTCGAGTGGTCAGTACAGTTCTTTGAACCGAAAAAGTGGGAAGAACTGAAAAAAGCTGCTCTCCATCGTCCCCAAGCCCTAAGCGCTATTCCCTCTATTTCTGCGTTCCCCCTGGAAATGGTTCAAGAAGCAGGGCCAGTGGTGAAGGACCAACGGGTGCTGGTTCTCAGCCCCATGATCCCTGGTCAACCCGGGATAGATGTATACGGGAACTCCATCCCAGGGATTCCGGGAAAGGATCCCAGCCTCATTCTATATGAAAACTTGGAGAAAAAGCAGAACGTAATCATTGCCTCTGTGGATGGGATCCTGGAAAAACGGACAACGGAGGAAGGGATCTACCTCCGAGTGCGTCCGCACAAGGATGGAGAGGTGAAGGTTACTCTTTCGCCCAATCGAATGGAAGCCTTCCTTACCCTCATGCCTTCCGAAGGAACGGGTAAACCTATCACTGCAGAATGGGTTCGAGAAGCGATCGAACAGTCGGGAATTGTGAAGGGGCTGCGGGAGGACTTGATTCTTGATGCTCTGGAACGGGTACAGAAGGGAAAACCAGTAGTGGAACTCCCCATCGCCTTTGGTCAGCTCCCCCAAGAGGGAGGGGCGAATCAGATCAAGTTCCTCATCAAACTAGCCAGTCAGGAAAAGGTTACTATCCGAAGCGATGGTTCCGCTGACTATAAGAACCGGGACCTCATTACCACGGTAAAAGCAGGAGACCTCATTGCCGAAGTGCTCCCTCCCGATACCCCCCCACAGGATGGCTGGGACGTTACAGGAAAACCCATCCCAGCCAAAGCTCCTACCCCATTCAACCTGGAAATCGGGCCTGGGATCCGAACAGAGGAACGGGATGGCAAGAATATACTGATCGCGGAAACAAGCGGTGAACTCCTCTACGATAAAAAGCGGATCCTTATCCAAGAATCCCATATCATCAAAGGGAATATCGATCTAAGTACAGGTAACGTTAAGTTCCCCGGCTCGGTCGTAATTTCGGGTTCTGTCCTATCAGGGTTCTATGTGATGGCCCAGGGGGACATCAAGATAGGCGAAGGGGTAGAAGCAGCTCTTCTTTCCGCAGATGGCTCCATTTACGTCCAACAGGGGGTGAAGGGTGCAGGCAAAGCGGTGCTCCGTACAAAAAAAAATGTATACGCCTCCTTTCTAGAACAAACCATCGTTTTAGCAGTAGGAGACGTGAAGGTAAAGAATGCTTGCCTCCGATGTACCATTAAAAGTAATGGGAAGGTGGAATTGATTTCGGATAAAGGGTTTCTCATTGGAGGAACTGTCAAAGCCCGGTATGGGGTTTCTGCTGCAGGGCTCGGAACGGACAAAGGGGTACATACGGAGATCAGCTTCGGACAGGACTACCTCGTAGCGGATCAGATCGAACTGGCAGAAAAAGAGATGAAAAAACTCAACGAAGCGAAAACTCGGTTGGATACCCTGATCCACCAGTGTGAAAAATCTGGTGATAGAAAAAACCTGGACCATTACCGAAAGGAAAAACTGAAAACTCTAAAGCTGATCGAATCGTTGTCCTTGAAGCTATTCACCCTGCGGGAAAAGTTTGAGGAACATTTTCCTTCCCAGATCGTGGTACGGGGTACTGTATACCCGGGAGTAGTGATCGAGAGCCACGGAAGGTACCATGAGTTCACAACTCCCAAGAAAAATATTAAAATCCAGTTTGATCAGTCAACCGGTCGGATTACCGAATCCCCCCTCGAATAGGAGGCAATCTCGATGAATCCCCTGATGCTTCTATATATCCCTTACCCGTCTTGGTTAAAACCAGAAATCATCCCCGGTTTACCTTTTCGATGGTACGGGCTTATGTACTTGGTAGCCTTCAGTCTTGCTTACCTCCTAATGAAGATTCAGATACGGGAAGAAAAACTTTCAATTTCCAACGAAGATTTCACCAATCTCTTTTTCTGGGCCATTGTAGGTCTTCTTGTGGGAGCACGAATCCTCGCTGCCTTTCTATACGACCCTTCTGGCCGATACCTCCGGAACCCTCTTCTTGTATTCTGGCCCTTCGACGAAAAGTTCCGCTTCGTAGGTTTACAGGGCATGAGTTACCATGGGGGATTGATCGGAGCAGTGATCGCTATCGTGATCTATTGCCGGAAAAAGGGGTTGTCTATCCTAGAGTGGGGGGATCGGGTCGTAGCTGCCGTGCCTCTAGGGTACACGTTTGGTCGGTTGGGGAATTTCATCAATGGAGAACTGTATGGACGGATTACCGCATCCCCCATTGGGATGCTCTTTCCCCATGCAGAGAAGGTATCCCTCCGGGATCCTCGTCTTCAAGCTATTGCTCAGAAAGCCGGAATCGAGTTCTCTTCTCCCCTTACCTTGGTAAATCTTCCACGGCACCCGTCCCAACTTTACGAAGCTTTCTTTGAAGGGATCTTTCTATGGGCCATTCTCTGGTTCGTCTTTCGGAAAAGAAAACCCTTTCCCGGTTTTCTTATTGGTGCATACGTAATCGGATACGGGGTGGTACGGTTCTTCATCGAATATTTTCGGCAACCCGATCCAGACTTAGGTTTCGTGATCCGTCTTTCCTCTCTGGACAATCCCCCATACCTGCTGCTTACCCCATGGAACTTTTCCACCGGCCAAGTACTCTGCTTCCTCATGATCTTGAGCGGAAGTGTCCTCCTGTTCCTGTTCTCTCGTTACCACCGAAAGACTCGATTCCGAACTACGCAATCCCCTTCTATCTCAAAGGTGAACCTTCGCAAACTCCGCAAACGACTCAAATAGGAAAACACGATGGAACTCTGGATTGGTCTTGATATCGGTTCTACCACAGTAAAAGCAGTAGTTCTGGAAGCCGAGGGCTCCCAACCCCTTTTCTCCACTTACTTAAGACACAACGCTCGACAGATGGAAACTGCCACTTCAGTACTGAAAGATATTTTTAATCGGTTTCCATACCATCAGTTTCGACTGGCCGTGTGCGGGAGCGGGGGACGAACCCTGGCAAACCTCGTCCATGGATTCTATATCCAAGAAGTGGTGGCCAATTCCATCGCTGTAAAGCGGTTTTATCCCCAAACTCGGGTAGCAGTGGAATTGGGTGGCCAAGACGCAAAAATCGTATTCTTTTACCACGACGAAAAGACTGGACAGATCACGGCCGGTGACATGCGGATGAACGGAAGTTGCGCAGGAGGAACCGGAGCTTTCATCGATGAGGTGGCGCACTTATTGAAAATCCCGGTAGAAGAGTTCGATTCCTTCGCATCCCGGGGAACCCATGTGTACGATATTTCCGGTCGTTGTGGTGTATTTGCCAAAACGGATATCCAGCCCCTGTTGAACCAGGGAGCCAGTCGAGAAGACATCGCCCTATCAGCCCTCCATGCCATAGCCAAGCAGACCATCGGTGGATTGGCCCAAGGTTTAGAGTTTCGGCCGCCCCTACTTTTCGAAGGAGGTCCCCTCACCTTTAACCCGACTCTGATCCGGGTATTCGGTGAACGATTGGGGTTGGCTTCCCATGATCTCATTCGACCCGAGCGTCCCGAGATTTTTGTCGCGTTAGGAACCGCCCTCTCTATTGGAACCTTGTTTCGGGGCTACGCTTCGGAGTTCCTACCTTCCCAGGCACTGGAAGTCCTTTCTTCCTTTCAGAAAACCTTGCAGGAGGGTCCATCCTCTGGTGCTAGAAGCTTCTTCTTCTCCAAGTCAGAGCGGGAATCTTTTCAGGATCGGCATCGGCTTCCTCCCCTACCTGCCCTGGAAAAGTACTTAGCCTCAAAGGTATCCATGACGGATAGCCAACCCCTATATCTCTCTGCCTACCTGGGAATCGATGCTGGGTCCACGACGACCAAGTTTGTTCTGATGGATGAAGAGGAGACCCTCATAGAAAGCTTCTATGCCAGCAACAAGGGAGATCCCCTACAGGTCATGCAAAAGGCCCTACTGGATCTTTACGAACGGTGCCACCGATTGGGTGTAAACCTACAGATTCGCGCGGCAGGAACTACGGGGTATGGGGAGAACCTCTTTGCCAAAGCCTTCGGTGCTGATTTCCATACTGTAGAAACGGTTGCCCATGCGAAGGCAGCTCGCAAGTACGTACCCGATGCCACCTATATCCTCGATATCGGTGGCCAGGATATGAAGGCCATCTCCCTATCCGATGGGATTGTCACCGGTATCATTCTAAACGAAGCTTGCTCTGCCGGGTGCGGATCCTTTCTCGAGAACTTTGCCCAATCCCTCGGCATCCCGGTATCCGAAATTGCCGAAGCAGCCTTCAGTTCCAAGAATCCCGCAGAGTTAGGAAGCCGATGTACCGTGTTCATGAATAGTACGATTATCACTGAACAGAAGAATGGGAAAAGCCCTCAAGACATTATGGCTGGGCTCTGCCGTTCCATTATCGAGAACGTATTCACCAAAGTGATCCGGATCTCGAACCTTTCTGCCTTAGGGGAAACGTTGGTAGTGCAGGGGGGTACCTTTAAGAACGATGCGGTCCTACGAGCTTTGGAACAGTACACAGGGAAAAAGGTAGTCCGTGCTCCCTATCCAGGAGAAATGGGAGCCATTGGCATCGCTCTTCTTACCCGTGAGTTTGTTCAAGAAACAGAAAAGAAAACACGTACTCCTTTCCACTCTACCTTTATCGGATTCGAAGGATTACAGAGATTCTCGTACACCCGGGAATCTCAGGTAACCTGCCCCTTCTGCATGAACAACTGTAACCGTACCGTGATCCGTTTTTCCAACGGCAGTACCTACATAACTGGCAACCGGTGCGAACGGGGAGAGGTGCTAGGAGAGCCAAGCGCCGAAGAGGTGAAAACTCGACTGAAAGAAGCGAGTCGGAAACTTCAGGAAGTACCCGATCTGTTCCGAAAGAGGGAAGAACTGTTATTCCAGGAGTACCCGGTGACTCCGCTCGAGAAGCCTAAATCCATCACCATCGGAATCCCTCGAGCCCTCGAGTTTTGGAATAGCTTTCCGTTCTGGAAAACTTTCTGGACTGCCCTTGGGTTCCGGGTTGTACTCTCAGACAAGAGCTCTAGACGTCTCTTTGAAGAGGGTCTTCCCTATGTCACCTCTGACACCGTATGCTTCCCCGCAAAACTCGTCCATGGACATATCCATTCCCTCATCGAAAAAAGGGTAGACCGAATCTTTATGCCTTCGATCATCCGCATGCCCTCGGAGAATACCGCTTCCACCAGTGATCATGTTTGTGCCGTAGTGAAGGGATACCCCTTGGTAGTTCGATACAGCGATGACCCTACCCGGAGATGGAAGGTCCCCTACGATGTACCCCTGTTTCATTGGTTCGATCCGAAAAGCCGGGACATTCAGATCACCGAGTACATGCAGAGAACCTTCGGGATCCCCTCCAGCCTCATTCGAGAAGCGATTCGACAGGGTGACCAAGCTATGCGCATCTTCCTCGATACCCTTCAGTCGGAAGGGAGGATCCTGCTGGAACGCTGCCAGAAGGAACGGACCTTCGCCGTGGTGTTAGCAGGTCGCCCATACCATTCGGATCCCCTAGTGAACCATGATCTTTCCCGGTACTTCACTCGCTTAGGAGTTCCCGTGCTTCCCCTCGAGGCTATACCCGGATTATGGGAAACCGATCTTTCCCGGGTTCGGGTGGAAGTCACGAACAATTTCCATGCTCGTATGCTCTCCGGCGCTATTCGGGCCGCTCAAGTACCGGAACTCGAATACGTTCAGATCGTGAGTTTCGGCTGTGGTCACGATGCCATTCTTACGGATGAAATCATCCGGTTGATGAAGGAGATATCCCGGAAGGATCCTTTGATTTTAAAGCTAGACGAAGGGGATGCAATAGGGCCCTTGTCTCTTCGAGTAAAATCCTTCATCGAAACCATTCGGACCCGCCGGAAAGCCCATCTTTCTATGGCTCCTCGGGAATTACCGGATCCCTACCCCGTCAAGTTCATCCGTAGCCATTGGAAGACGAAGACGATCCTCGTTCCCAACGTATCGAGAGCGTTCTGCCGAATCGCTACGGCTGCCATCCGAAAGCAAGGGTTCCGGGTAGAACCTCTACCCTTGGGGGGCCGGGAAGCCATAAAATTAGGGAAACAATTCGTCCATAACGACATCTGCTTTCCTGCCCAGATGAACATTGGAGAATGCCTGGCAGCCCTCCAGAGCGGACAGTTCAACCCGGACACGGTGGTACTAGGTTTAGCCAAGTACCAGTGCGATTGTCGGTTAGCTCACTATGCTGCCCTCGCTCGAAAGGCACTGGATGAAGCAGGCTACCCACAGGTTCCCATCATCACCACCGACAAGTTGGACACCCGGAACATGTATCCGGGTTTCAAGCTAGGAACGGGTTTCGAGATCCGGATGCTCTGGGGACTTGTGATGATGGATATTCTGGAAGAGCTCCGAAGAAAGATCCGACCCTACGAACAGAACAAAGGGGAAACCGATCGGATATTCTCCCATGCGATCGAAGGGATCGCACTGGGGCTGGAACAGAGTATTCGACGCGCGATCCGAGCCTTTAAAGATGGGATCGATTCCTTTTGTCGTATTTCGTACGATCGCTCAAGAACAAGACCCCGGGTGTTCATCATTGGGGAATACCTGTTGAACTACCATCCAGGTTCCAACTTCTACGTGGAAGAATACCTGGAAAAGCACGGGATGGAAGTAATCCTTCCCCGAATGGCCGATGTGTTCCGCCGGGACTACCTCCGAAAGATCAGCGAAATGCGGGACTTCCATGTACGGTATCCCTTCCTGGAAGGAATCGCCTCCTACGTTACAGAAGGACTTTTCGATTATGCCCTGGATACACTTGAAGCGATCGCTCGAAAACACCCCCTCTACCAACCCTCTACACGGCTCCCCGAGATCGCCGCTCATACGGACCCCATCATGCATCGAACGTTCACTTCGGGAGAAGGTTGGCTCATTCCGGGTGAAATCCTGCACTATGCCTCCAAAGGAGTGAAAGCCTTCGTGGTGCTTCAGCCCTTCGGGTGTCTGCCCAACCATATCTGTGGCCGGGGGGTGATGAAACGGCTTAAGGAAGAGTATCCGGACATTCAGATTCTGCCCCTCGACTACGATCCTGATACCAGCTTTGCCAATATCGAGAATCGCCTTCAGATGTTGATCATGAATACCCGACAATCGGAATTATCAGGAACGCCGAGTCCTTCTGGAAACCGGTCTTCATCCCAGAAGACCTCCGAGGAAACACCTATGGTAACCCCTAGCGGGGGAACTAGAAGTCTTCCTCCACACCGTCAATAGGATGAGGAGGAAAATGACTCCCCCGCACCACAGAGGAAACCAATCCCCATACCGGGTGTAGAAAGTCTGTCCCTCCACTCGCCCTTGTAAGACTTCTCCAAGAGGCACCTCCACCAACAAGGCTCCCTCCTCGTACAATGGCAGCGAGGACTGTATCCTTCCGTACGGGTCTGAATAGAGAGTCCACCCGGAGGCCGTAGCCCGTAGGAGGGGCCTACGGTTCTCGATAGCTCGGAGCACCGAGTGGATGGCGTGCTGTTTCCCCTCTACAGGGGTGAGGGACCAATAATCGTTGGAGATATTGACGATCAGATCCGCACCGTTTAACACGAATTTCCGCACGAGGTTTGGAAACACATCCTCGAAACAGATGGGAGTAGAAAACCGAAACTGAGGATGCTGGAACACGGTCTGCTCTGTCCCAGGTTCCCAAAAATGAACATCGAACGATTGGAGAGCTTTGTACACCCAGGGAAACTCTTTTTCATAGGGAAAGTACTCGGTAAAAGGAACGAGCTTGTTCTTATGGTACACTCCTTGAATCGACCCATCCGGTGCAAAGAATACGGCTGCGTTGTAATTCTTCCGCACCTCTTCCGATCCTGCTTTAGACACGATCTCATAATCATCGTTTCCTGTAATAAGGTAGGTCCCAAGAGTTTTCTGATAGGCAAGGAAATCCCGAACCAATCGGGCTAGCTCGAACTTTTCCGGATCTTCCCTACTCCACCGTCGAAGGTTGGGAACAAAAGCTGTTTCGGACCATACCACTAGATCCACAGGGGATTCCTTACTTCGCAACACCTCATCGGTCAGTCTCTTAAGCACCTCAAAGGTTTTCCTATACTCGTCTTTCCGTGGATCGGTATTCTGCTGAATCAGGGCTATCCTTACAGAACCACCCTTCATAGGAAGCGAGGGGGTCCATAAACCCATATCTTCTTTTAGAATCCATCCTCCATACACTAGGGCTCCAACCACCAATAGGGCGCTGAACAGAATGGCTCTCACCCTTTGGGAACTCTCCTCCCAACTCTCAGTCCACAGTTCGGCCAAAGCGGCATTCCACAGAAACAGAAGGAATGACACCCCCCAAACCCCTGTGATCTCCGCCACCTGCAGGACCACAGGCCACTGGTACTGGGAAGCCCCCAAAAGACCCCACGGATACCCTAGAAAACCACTGGATCGGGCATACTCGAAAAGGGTAAATAGGGATGCCACTAGAACAAACCGATATAGGGGCTTTACTCTTTGTAACAGAGGAGCGCATACCATCATGAAAAGGAAGTAGAAGGCTCCCTGTATCAGAATGATCACTAGGAGGGACACAAGACTGAAGGTTCCCAACCAGAAGTTGATCAGGGTCGACGTGTAAGTTCCGTACACAGTGCCGTAGAACACAATGGCCTTTCGGTCCGATCGAAAAAGCACCGAGAACAAGGGAATCAAAGCTACCCAGGCTAGGGCTCCATAACCATCCAGCTGTAAAAAAGAAGGAAAGGACAGAGTCGTGAGTAGTGAACTGAAAAGGACCTTGGGTAGCCGCCAGGAATCCGGCCTTCGAACCTCCGCATTCCGGATATACACCCAAAATCCCCCCATAAGGAGGGGTCCATACCGTACAAAAGCCACTGCCCGTTCGGTTCGACTATCAGGGGCAAGTTTCAAGTTCCCCCCACTCCGAATGAACCATTGCACATAATCAAGATTCGCATTGGCGGCAAAGATGTAACTGAAAAGGAATCCGATTCCTGTTAAAGTGAGAAGCACTTCCTCTCCTCCTATGGGGACATCTTCAAGGGGATGACGCTTTTTAGGATCGGTCTTCCTACCATCGACCCGCCAATTCATTCTGTATAGTGCATATAGAAAATGAATACTCCAAATGGACAGGTACATGATTGTATTGGGGTCCCACCGTTCGATCCTTGTTGCTGGAGGTAGAAAAAATAGAGGAAAGACCACAACACATGCCGATATATACAGTAAAGAGTGGAGGGGAATTCGAATGAGTGTACGCTTTAGCCCATATGTCACACATCGTAAACTTGACATATTCTAGCACCCTCTTCTATGATGGGAAACACGATGCCGCAATCCGATCCGGAGAAACTGAAACAGATTATCGAGTTAGATTCCGAACTTCACAAAATTCACGACTTAGATATTTTACTGGAACGGATCCTATACGAAGCTCGCAAAGTTGTAAATGCAGATGCCGGATCCATCTACATCAAAGAAGGGGATCATCTGGTAATCCAGTATGCACAGAACGATACGATCCAGAAGTCTCTTCCCCCAGGCCAGAAACTGATTTACAAGGTTTTCAAGGTAAAGATCAATCCCAAGACAATCTCCGGATATGTAGCCAGTACGGGTTCGGCTGTAAACATACCCGATGTATACAGAATTTCACCCGATGCTCCCTTCAGTTTCGATCCCTCCTACGACCGAATATCTGGGTACCGCACCGTTTCCAACCTGACTGTTCCCATCCGAACCAATTTGGGGGAAATCCTCGGGGTACTACAGATGATTAACGCGAAGGATACGGATGGAAAGGTAATCCCCTTTACCGATGAAGACGAAATGCTAGTCCTCCATTTCGCTACCAATGTGTCTACCGCCCTCCAACGGGCTCAGATGACCCGGGCTATCCTTCTACGCATGATCCGTATGGCCGAGCTTCGGGATCCTAAGGAGACAGGCCCTCATGTAAACCGGGTAGCAGGGTATGCAGTGGAAATCTACGAACGTTGGGCCCAGAAACACAACATTCCCCAGCGGGAAATCGAAAAAACACGGGATAACTTACGGATGGCTGCCATGCTTCACGATGTGGGAAAGGTGGCCATTTCAGACATCATTCTAAAAAAACCTGCCCGTTTCACCGATGACGAGTACGAGATCATGAAATCTCATACGTACATGGGGGCCCGCTTGTTCATCGATAAACAATCGGAGTTCGACGAACTGGCTCAACTGGTAGCATTGACCCATCACGAGAATTGGGACGGTAGCGGGTACCCTGGAAAGATCGACATTGACACGGCCGATCCTGAGCGGCTCCGGAAAGCAAAACCTCGAGGTTTGAAAGGAGAAGAAATACCCCTATTCGGGCGGATCGTTTCCATAGCCGATGTGTACGATGCCCTTGTATCCCACCGCATCTACAAGGAAGCTTGGACAGAAGAACAGGTTCTGGCAGAGATGCGCAAACTCTCCGGCACCAAGTTCGATCCCGAGCTAGTGGAAATCTTCTTTGAGGTTCTACCCAACATCAAAGCCATTGCATCCAAGTATCCAGATTCGGAGTCCAATTGAAAGGATTTATCATGAAAAAGCCTGTCACCCGAACGTTTGGAATCCTTACCTCTGGAGGTGATTGTCCGGGATTGAACGCTGCCATCCGTGGGGTAGCGAAAGCTGCTCACTTCACGTACAACATGACCGTCATCGGCATTTCCGAAGGGTACAGGGGTCTGATCGAGGGAAACGCTCGCCTGCTCAAACCCGAAGATTTCAGCGGAATCCTCACTCAGGGTGGGACTATATTGGGCACTTCTAGGGAAAAACCATTCAAGCTGGATAAGAACGCTCCCAAGGATTCTTCATTAGGAAGACAGAAGCCTGAAGCGATCATCGAAAACTACCATCGGTTAAACTTAGATTGCCTCGTTGTGCTTGGAGGAAATGGAACCCATAAAACTGCCAACCTGTTGAAACAGGAAGGTCTAAACATTATCGGTCTTCCTAAAACCATCGATAACGATATCTGGGGAACCGATGTGACTTTTGGATTCCATAGTGCAGTGGACATCGCCACCGAAGCAATTGACCGTCTTCACTCTACCGCTCATTCCCACAATCGAGTGATGGTGATCGAGTTGATGGGGCACAAAGCTGGATGGTTAGCTCTCTATGCGGGAATTGCAGGGGGAGGCGACGTGATCCTCATTCCTGAAATTCCATACTCAATAGATGCAATTTGCCGGCATCTATTAAAACGAGCTCGTAGCGGGAAACAATTCTCTATTGTCGTGGTAGCCGAGGGTGCGGTGTCCCAAGAAGAAATCCAGAACTCTAAACCGAAGAAGCAGAAAAACCCCTACTTCTCCAAAGGTCATGAGGTAGCAGAGGCAATCGCTGAAGCCTCCGGAATGGAAACCCGACTTACCGTTCTTGGATACCTCCAACGGGGGGGAACCCCCTCCCCATACGACCGACTTCTCGCAACCCTCTTCGGTACCACAGCCGCAGACCTCATGGCCGAAGGGAATTTTGGGAAGATGGTCGCTCTGGAAGGTTCCCGTATCATTACCCGACCCTTGGAAGAAGTGGCAGGCAAGTTGAAACGAGTTCCTCTAGACCATCCTTTGATCCGCACTGCTCGCAACATCGGAACCTGTTTGGGAGATGAATAGGGAAGCACCATAGCAAATTTTGAATGAGACTGTATACTTTTTTATACATTTTTACTGAAAAATGAAAAAATAACAAAACTCTAATTTCTAACTAGTTGTCTTACAGAAAAATACACTCAACGAAAAAATCTCTTTAATTGGCATACATATTGCATTTTATTAACGATCTCGGAACTACACATCAAAGGATCACAAAGTATGGAACTGTTCAGCACTGTCGGTGTACTTTACCTTAGAGAAAAAGATTTTGCAGAAGAACTGAAAACAGAACTTATCAGAAAGTCCATTCATATGCTGATCGCCCTAGTTCCTCTCCTTGCTTCCCTATTAGGAGCTGCCATCACGTTAGCTCTTCTAGCGGCTGGAGTACTCTTCTATAGCTTTGCCGAATATCAGAGGAAACATGGCAGAAGCATCCCTCTCATCACTCGTATCACCAATGCAGCTGCCCGTCAAACTGATCGGGAGGGCATGATTCTCGGTCCTATCACATTGGGTATCGGTGCCATGGTATCCCTCCTCCTGTACCCCGCTCCCGCATCTATAATCGCGATTTATTCCTTAGCCTTCGGAGATAGTATATCCAGCATTGCCGGTAAATTGTTTGGGAGAAGCCCCTTCCCCTACCTTCAAGGAAAAACCTTGGAAGGTAGTCTAGCATGCTTCATCCTGGTATTCTACATTACCTTCCGAATGGTTGGGACTCCTCTACCCTCCCTTGTCATAGCAGGAGTTGCTACCATCCTAGAGGCCGTTCCTATAAAAGACCTCGATAATATCATCTTACCTATGGGTAGTGGATTTGCAGCTAGCCTGCTTTTCCTCTAAGGTGTTTAGATCCATAGATGTTTCAGGTAGCTCTTGCGGCTGAAGTAAAACGATCCTATTCCTAATAAAAAAACCCCAAGGAATCCTAACGGGGTATCGGAGCGGAAAAACACAATTTCTCGTCCTACCAGTAGGACGGTTGTTGCCCCACAGATAGCCCACGCTTCCCTTGACCGAGACAGGAGGGCTGAACGAGCAAAACCCAGGATGGTCAATGCCATCAACCCTCCCCGCACTAGAAGCAAGTACTCTTCACCTCCTACCCGGTATAGGAGGAATGGTTTCAGGGTGGTAATGTCTACAGGCATTGAATAGGAAAGAGCCAATGAAAAAGTACCCAAAACACTCAACAATGTCCCAACTTTCTGGTAAGTCACTTCCCCCGAATAGATGCTGCTGGCGAACATGCAGAACAACCCCATAAAATAGCCAAAGTACACAATTCGTGTGAGTAATCCACCAAAGTATGGAGTGATGTGTTTCAATTGGAATATCCAGTTCAGAATCCGAAGCCCATCAAAGGAAAGGGTGATCAGAAACACGAGGAAGAAGTAGATTTCCAGAGAAGACATCCTTCGGAACAACCTGCGAAACCCAAACCCTCCAAATACCGAAAAAGCCGAGGTCAATCCTGTGATGAGTATTGGCCAGAGGTAGATGTTTTCCTTCCATTGGGAATCCTTTAGCATCCAAACACCGAGAACTAGGCTTAAAAGGTATAAGGAAAAGAACAGTAAGCTGACTACCGCTCCAACGGTAAGAAAGATTCTCCGAACTGCCAATCTCATATCCTAACTAGTACCTTGAAAAGTAGGAAGTTGCAAGAAAAAACTCTTGAGAAACGCTTTTTCTTATCGATATTCATAGATAGAGGAGAAGAATATCGATGAACACTCGTCCAATCCTTCGTTTCGTACTAATGGGGATCCTTCTTTGCACAGTGAGCCTGGTAAATGTGTTTGCAGGGGATGTGGCTACCTTTGTGAATTTAGGATTCTCTTCCAAATCGGAATACTTCATGTTCGGTTTCCATGGATGGGACTCGGATGCGAAGCACTTCTTTGCCGAAATCTATACTGTACAGGTGAAGGAAAATCGGTTCGCTCCCGGAGGAGTCTCCAAAAAAGAGTATCCCGGACAGCTCGCACCCGGACAGGATACAGCCGGTGCTTTCTATACCCTTCTGGAAGAGAACGGTCCCCTCACGAAAAAATTTGGTATCAATCATATGAAACAGGGACGGTTGATCTATATACTCATGAATGGCGAACCACCGAAGGATAATCTCGAATTCCGAGATTTCGTCTCCTCCTCCACCTACAAAGTCAAAATGGTGAAAGATATCAAAGGAAAAGGGGAAAAGGTGCAGTCCGCCTTCTATTTAGATGTGTCCCTTACGTTAAAAGATGGGAAGTCGAAAACCCATACTATTGGTCTGAAAGATCACTACCGTCCTGGTATCCAAGACTACCGGATCCGCCAGATTCTGGTTTCTCCAGACGAGCAGCATGTAGTATTCGTTATAGAAACGATCCAGTACGGCAAGCAAGGACCTTCGATCCGGTACATGGTGGAGACAGCGAAACTGTTTTAACCCTTAGAACCCGTTTCTCTTCTGTGCGCTAAGGAGTTTTCGTCACCGTTCCTTGACGAAACCGGATCATATCTTTTACAATCTCACCACCTTAGGGTTACATCCTCCTAACATTCGATGAGGGCACATGGCAGATCGTATCACACCACGGAACGTAAACTATTCAGACTGGTATATTGACATCGTGATCCAGGCTAAGCTGGCTGACTACAGTCCGGTAAAGGGTTGCATGGTGATCCGGCCCAGAGGGTATGCGTTATGGGAACGGATCCAGTCTGTGCTGGATGGAATGTTCAAAGCGACGGGACATCAGAATGCCTACTTCCCCCTACTGATTCCAGAAAGTTTCTTACAAAAGGAAGCCGAACATGTGGAAGGCTTTGCACCAGAGCTCGCAGTGGTTACAATTGGCGGGGGGGAACCTCTGGAAGAGCCTCTCGTAATCCGACCTACTTCGGAAACCATCATCTGGAGCATGTACAAAAAATGGATCCAATCTTACCGAGATCTGCCTCTCCTGATTAACCAGTGGGCCAATGTGCTCCGATGGGAAAAGCGAACCCGCTTATTCCTCCGAACCACCGAATTCCTCTGGCAGGAAGGTCATACAGCTCATGCTACGGCCGAGGAAGCTCAGGAAGAGACCCTCCGCATGCTAAATGTGTACCGGACCTTTGCGGAAGAGTACCTTGCCCTTCCTGTGCTCACTGGACGTAAATCCGAATCCGAAAAGTTTGCGGGTGCAGTGGCTACCTACGCTATCGAAGCGATGATGCAGGATCGCAAAGCCCTTCAAGCAGGGACTTCTCACAACCTGGGACAGAACTTTGCCAAAGCTTTTGACGTTACGTTTCAGGACAAGAACGGAAACCTCTCCTATGTCTATGCCACCTCCTGGGGAGTCTCCACCCGATTGATTGGAGCCCTTATTATGGCTCACTCGGACGATAAGGGGTTGGTCCTCCCGCCCAAAATTGCTCCGACCCAGGTGGTAGTGATTCCCATCTATAAAACAGCTAACAAAGGTGAGATTCTAGATTACTCTTCCCGATTGGTGCAAACATTGAAGGAAGAGTTCACCGTCGAATACGACCCCGATGACTCCAGTTCGCCCGGATACAAGTTTGCCGAGTGGGAACTTTTGGGAGTACCCGTCCGTGTAGAAGTTGGACCAAAGGACAAAGAGAAGAATCAAGTGGTACTGGTTCGTCGGGATACAGGAGAAAAGTCCTACGTTGCTTTGAACGAGGTGAAGCAACGGATTCGGGAGCTCCTGGATGCTATTCAGAAAAACCTCTACCAGCGAGCGCTGGAGTTCCGAATTTCTCATACCCGGCAAATCGCCCAGTACACCGAGTTTAAAACCTTCTTTGAAGAGGATGGTGGATTTGCCGAAAGCCCCTGGTGTGGTTCTGCTGACTGCGAAGCCCGAGTCAAAGAAGACACCAAAGCCACTATCCGAGTCCTACCGTTCGGGAACGAGGAACGAGCAAACGGGGTATGTGTGGTATGCGGAAACCCTGCCAAACATCTGGCCATTTTCGCTAAGAGTTATTGAGTTTTCGTGGTATACTGTACAGTACAATGTCAGGCTATACGAAGAATGGCACACTCGTACTGTGGGTAACTATAGGGTTTCTGACTGTTTTCATTCCTGCTCATGTGTATCCTGCGTGGGAGTTCAAAAAAGAATCGTTCGAATTCTATTACGAT
Source organism: Spirochaetota bacterium (assembly GCA_026418195.1). Lineage (GTDB taxonomy): Bacteria > Spirochaetota > Spirochaetia > DTKZ01 > DTKZ01 > DTKZ01. The sequence goes on from JAOABU010000037.1 coordinate 36,519, forward strand.
CTTCTATGGCTGGGTAATTCCGATACGGATAGCGCTCCTTCTCCTCTCTTAGGAGTAATTGGGGGAGGGGTTAGGTTCTGGCTTTCTGACTCCTTTTCCTTTCAACCCGAGCTGGGACTGTATGGAATGGAATACTTTTACCGGGATGGGAAGGCCTACCCTGCCGAAATAGAATACAAAGACGCCGTTGGAGTGATAGGGATCCTTATAGATCCCCTCCTCTATTATCGGTACCCATTGAAGGGGGAAACTCTGGTCCTAAATGGAGGGTTTGGACCCGCCTTCTCCTTTAAGATTCCCTTGGTACCCCATGGGGATGCCCCGACCCAAGAAGTAGGAGGGTATTTTCTTTCCAACGCTCGCTTCTTCTATCTAGAACTTAAAGGAACCCTTGACTGGACTATCACCCGAGCGTTGGGAATTTCGGTCCGCCTTCGCACTCTATTACCCATCTTCCACCTATGGGACGGAGAAGGAACTCCCTTCTACGATCAACTATTCTTCGGTGCTGGAATCGGGATTCGGATCAAAGGTTAAATGGAATGCCTCTCTTCCTCTGGATGAATGCATTCCATTCGTTCCGCCACCCATTGAGAAACGAGTGAAGCACAAAGGACATCTAGAAAAGCTCCCAAACTCACAAGAATCGGTACCACAGGGGTAAGAATTAGGAATCCTTCCTCCATCCCTCTACTGAATAGCTTACATAACAGGGCAATCCCTACGAAGGAACCCATTCCAGGGGCTGCCCAAAGGGTAAAAGAGACAAGAACCGAAAGAAAAATTACCCACAGAGTTTGGAATAGTCCTAATTCCAGACTGGAATAGGATCGAAACAACACCAGGAAGGTGACGACCGTTACGAAAGCAGAACCACTTCGGGAGAATATTAGAAGGAAGGGAGAAGTAACAGCGCCTATCCTTCTCGGAATTCCTAAAACCTCGTTCCCATGGCGTACCAATTGTCCATAGCTAAATAGAATATCCCCAGAAACCAGTGCAGCTATACCCGGTCCCCATTGAGCATGCATCCAGCGGAGGGGGTTCCGTTTCTGATGAAAAAAGTAAAGGGCCATCGGTAAACCGATGAACGCGACTATCATTGTAAGAATTACAATAGCCACCACCACAGGAAGAAAGATCCCAAGATCGTTTCCTGTACGAAACCTTAAGACAAGAGAACAAGATAAAAACAGTACAGGCACATACAGGAACTCCGTAATGAATACGTTGATGTGCCAGAATACCCTATTGAGGGAATCGGATAGTTCAATCACGGAACGTGCAATCTGTCTATCGGAGGTCAGGTTCAACCCAATCACGAATGCAAGGAAAAGAAGAGGAAGGAAATAATCACCCTGTTCCACGAATACTAGAAAAGAATTGGTAGGTAAGAGACGAAGGACAAGATCCCAGAAGGAAGGAATCTGTAGAGGGATCTGAGGAGTGGCAATGATAGGGATCCGTTCCGGAGAAAGCAAGAGCACCAGAATGACTCCTAAAACCACCATTCCTGCGGTCATCGACGCCCCATAGAAAAGGGCAAGTCGAAAGGTTTGAAGTACCTTTCTTTGGAGACGGAGCTCATACACCGCTACGACGAGAGAGAAGAACATGATAGGCATCACGAGGTACCGCCCAAAGTGCAGAGATACTCTCCCCAGATGTTGAACCAGGACAGCTCCGTTTCCACCTGGAGAAAGAACGAAGCCTAACACACTTCCTAAAATGGTACCTAAAAGCAATTTGAACCAAATCTTCATGATCCAGATCTCCCAAAGGACCAAAAACTGCTTTTACCTGAATACTTTGTCCATTTGCCATAGGTTTTTTCAGGCTTTTCACGTGGAGCAAGGAGAAAACGAGCAAAATCCTTCACATCCTCCGTATGGGACTGGAATCCTCGAACAATAAAAGGTTCATTCTGATACTGGGTGAAAAGGGCATTGCCCATGGCTCGGAAGAAGGCGCTGGATCCTAAAGAAAGAGGGGTAATGATTGGAATCGGCTCGTACTGCACAAAGGTTAGGGTTCCCTTTTTCCTTCGCTGGAAATGAAAGATCAACTCCTTGCTTAGAAATAGGAAGCCCTTCATCCATTCATCGAAAACTTTTTCGATTTCCGCTACCGGCAACTCATGGAGGGGTCTCCCATCCTTTGGGGGTTCGAACACGAGAAACACCTCATCCAATGCGTCCGCAAAGGATAGCACCTCCAGCACTAGACTCTTTGCCGATAATGAGGATCGTTTATTCCATTCCAAATATCGGAGGAGTCTTTCCCAGTCTTCCCCAATGGGAGGATGCTCCGCTTCAGGATTCATCGCTACAATGGTCTGGAAACGTCTCGATAACGCTTCCTGAAGCATTTCGGTTGATAATTCCCCCGAGATGCCTGCAATGAGAATCACCTTTTCCATCTATGCTGCTATCCTAACGTATCCGGGATGACTTGACAATCAGATCCAGTAGCAGATCTACCCGGTATTCGGACTCTTTCACCGCCTCTTTCCACATCGCTGCCCATCTAGGATACTGTTCCGGAAACAGGCACTGCATCCCATCCATCCACTGGCAAAACTCGAGAAAACTTTCCAGATGAAAATACGTAACCCCTTCGAAGGTATTCACCCCGCAGAAACTCGCTATATCTTGATCAGAGAGTAAGTCTTGGAGGATTCGAGCCGCTCGTACTGCGAGGTCTTTTTCCGATTTTTCGGTTTTCCACCACCCTTCATGGGTGAGAAATATTTTTACCAACAGGATGGATCGATGGATTTGTTCAGAAGTCAACCCTTGGTCACGGAGAAACTTTTCCAACTCTTTTTCCAGACACCATTCCTCCAACAGTGTCCTGGAAAGGTCGGTAGCTCCATTGTATATGGATTCCCGAATAAATCCCAACCTCCTTAATACACCCCAAAGAAAGAGGATGCCCTCACCCATCGCAGGGAGATTGGTATCATTTTGAGTACTCACCTGTCGACAGAGGTGCTGGAGGAACTGAACTCCTTCTGTAATCGCTGAGTCTGGCACCAACGATGAATCCGATACTAGTTGCCCCCCTAACAGTAAGGATGCCTCATTTAAAAAGTTCCTATAGAGGGAGGATAATCGGGTCCATCCTTCAGGTTCCTCACATCCAGCCCGAAATACCTGGAATCCCTCTTGTAGGAGCGTTCGCAGACTCCGGTACAAGGGCGTGTATACAAGTTCCCTCAAACTATCTTCAATGCTGGGTGTGCCCCGTCCGTTCAGACTCGCACAAAGACGAGCGAACTTGCCCGTGTCTCCGTCGTATACCTCATAGAAATCGAAGAACACCTGAGACTCGTACCCTCGTAAGGACACAAAAAGGCCCTTCTCGGATAGTTCCTTCCCTTCCCGTATGAACCAGAGGTTGCTTCGTTGCTCCCGAAAGATACAGTACCATCCCGGATCTCCATGGATACCCAATCCTTCTGCTAGAGTCTTCTGAACCAGCACCTTGCCTCCGTTTTCATCTTTTTCCGCATAGGCGCTGGATCGGTAGATCCATCCAGCTGCACCTGGTAGGGCGTTGTTGTACAGAACCAACGCAGCTTCTCGATTCTTCCGGTTGGAGAAGGCGAAGACATTCTCGTTCACTTTCCCATCTTCCTGAAACAGGTCATACAGGAGAAAATGGTCTACCTCGGCAAACAGATACCGTTTATGCAAGAGGGGGAATATTTCTCGTTCGTGCCGTTCAATTAAAGCCTGATTGGGCTTCTCATCCCAATAGGCTCGTTTAAACTCCATTCCATACTTTTCCCGGAATCCTTCGATCTGCCCATGACCGAACATGGGAAGCCCCGGAAGGGTAACCATAAGGGTGCATACCCCAAAGTACTTATCCCCATCTCCGAACTGGGCAATGGCGGTTTCCTCATCGGGGTTGTTCATAAAGTTTACAAACCGTTTTAAGATGTTTCGATCGAACTCCTGCGTATTCTTGATGGTCCATCGGTATTTGGCATTTTCCTCGTTCTTCAGCATGTTCATGAAGGCGCTGTTATAAACCCGATGCATCCCTAGGGTCCGGACAAAGTATCCTTCCATCATCCAGAAAGCTTCTGCCAGAAGTAGGGTATCCGGACATTCCCTCGCCGCTCGATCTACTACCTCCCGCCAGAACTCCACAGGAAAATGCCGATTGAACTCTTCTTTCGTCATTCCAAACTCTGAACGGGAAGGAATATCACCCCCTGTTCCTGGTTCAGGAAACCACAACCTCTGGTAATGCCGCTTTGTAAGGGTCATGGCTGCGTCGAATCGGATGATGGGGAACGTACGAGCTACGTGGAGGATCGTCTGGATGACCGCTTCCCGGAGATCGGGAAGAAGAAAATTTAACTGAGCCGTATCGTTCCAGGGCATGTGGGTACCGTCGTTCCCATGATAAATGTACCGGGTTTCCCCGCTCGGCCAATGGACACGTTTGAACACCACTGCCGCATCCGTTCGGTCGTAGTAATGATCTTCCAAAAAGATTCCCACATCCGGATGATGGGAAAGGTTTTCTCCATTAAACGTGTAGTTGGGGAAGGGTGGTTTGTCCGTTTGAATGAACCATTCCGGATGCTCGATCACCCATCGACTATCGATCCCTGTATGGTTGGGCACCATGTCGCTGGCTAGCCGAATACCCCGTTTCCAAGCTCGTTGTTTTAAGTTTTCCAGGGCAGCCCATCCTCCTAAACCCCACGCTACTTCATACTCATACAAGGAGTAAGCCGATGCTTCGGCATCAGGATTTCCGCAGAGTTCCTTGATCCGTTTCGATGCTCGGCTTCGTTCCCAGATACCAATGAGCCATAATCCATTGATTCCTCTCTGGGCTAACCAATCCAGTTCCTCATCCGGAATGGCATCGAGGGTACGAATATCCCTTCCGTACTTTTTCGAAAGTTGATCCAGCCATACCAGGGTACTTTTCGCTATCAACACTAGGCTAGGCATCCAATCCCTGTCCATGCTGAACCGTTCGACTTCTTCATCCTCATACCCCGGGCCCGTATATCGGTATACTTCCACAGGTCCTGGCCCCACACCTATCCGAAGTTTCGTTTCCTCTCGAATGAAATCCATCCCACGGAGGAGGCGTTCTAAATAACTTCCCAACAGAAGACCCCACCGCCTACGAATATAGTCCAGCTGCCCTGATAAAGAGTGAGGACTTTCTTTTACCGGAGACTGTAACATCTCCACCAGAGGTTGGTTGTCGGGGCCAAAGGTCGGGCAGGTCTGAAAATACTGAGAAAGGATCCGAATCACTTCCAGATAGGAAGTTCCCCGACGAAGAGGTTCATCCTCAAAGAGTTCCCGAAAAGGTGAAAAGGCAGGATTCTCGTTCGCCAGCCACAGGAGAAGCAGTTCCTCCAGGGCAGTTTCTCGGTTAGGAACTCCCTCATCTCTTCTTTCTAAATATGCTTCAGGGGAAAGGGTTCCCCGATATACAGAAAGAGGGGGAAAGAATTCCACAAATTGCAGTAATGTGTGGTTTACAGCATCCCTTCCCAGGCTCTGTTCCAGGGTTTGCACTGCTTTCTGAAAGATTTCCCGACCATACTGTTGGGTATAAAGAGTCACCACATAATGGAGGATTTCGTCGATCAATCCCATCGCATTGAGGTCACCCGCTCGAACTGACCGTTCTGGATACAGGGCAGCTTCCCGGCCTCGATTCATGTTTCTGGCAAAAATCCGCACCGCTGCGTAGTTGGGAAAAATCACATTCCCTCGGGAAGTAAAAAGAGCTTCGTCGACCTGGTACTTTTCCCTAGAAGTTCGTGAAATATGGAACTCTTTCTCTGGGTTACCGTATCGGTTCTTTCCTATGTACCTGTTCCTTTCTGGATATAGAGAGGATTCCAGAACTGTCAACCGAAGAACCAACATGTTACCCCCTCACTGTACGGTTCGGGACGACCTATCCTTCAATAGCCCTCGAACCTTTTCCTTAAATGCTGTATCAGTAGTAAACTCTTCCAAAAGAAAAGGCAACCGGTAAGTCCAATTTCGGTCCGATACCGTCCCTGGAATGTTGATCCTTTCTTCCGTAGGATCTTTTACCCGATAGGTGCGGGATAGGGCAAAAAGATCTTGCAACTGCACCATGACCAGCAGAGAACTAGATTCAAGGATTCCATAGAGCACTTTCTCTGCCGTAGAGATGTTGTAGGATACGGGAGCAGAGCCCGTGTACCCTAAAGATTTCCAAAAAGCGTCTCGATCCGGTTCTTCTTCCCACCACTGTCTTAGGGTAGAGGTGTCATGCACCGATGTAGCACATACCGAAAGCCGAGGATATTCCTTCGGAGGAATGAAAGGGTACCCTGCTTCCTTGTATCGCCGGGTCCATCGGGGAATCCGTAACCCTAAAACCCCCAACCGGCCCAGCACTTTGGGAACACAATCGGGGACAACCCCTAAATCCTCTGCACAGGGAAGCATTCCCGTAGTTTCTTTCAGAACCCGAAGGAGCTTTTCTCCCACCTGTTCCCAAAGCACCTCTGAAGACCTGTAGTATTTAGCCACGAGGCTCTGTAGCTTTTCCCTTTCCTCAGCCCTAAGCACCCCCAATGCCCGAGCGGAATCCCTATACCAGGCAGGGGCATACCCGTACGGAGTTTCCAAAAAGAATCGGTTCCGGTACAACTCGAGGAGTTTGTCCCGTATCTCGCCAGCAGAAATGTGTCGCTCTATGTAGCGTTCCCCGATTTCGGGTTTGAATAGGAACAGATCTTCGTTTCCGATCTGTTGAAATAGGGAATCCACTAAACCAGGAGAGATCTTCCCCACAAAAGAACGAACTTCCTCCCCCCGAATATGGGGTTCCGATAACCATCGGATCCTGCCCCAGTCCATTCCTTCTCCAATCAAGTCTTCCTTGCTGAAGAAGGAGGAAGGGAAGTAGAACCCCAGTACGCCGGAAGATTCCTTCTCTGGCAACGCCCAGATCCGGAAGAATCCTAACACATGATCAATCCGAAAGGCATGGTAGAATAGATCTGCTCTTCTAAGACGTTCCTTCCACCAGCGGTAACCTTCCGCTTCTAGGGCTTCCCAGTTGTAGATGGGGAAACCCCAATTCTGGCCTGTGCGAGAGAACATGTCTGGCGGAGCTCCAGCTCTAAGGGTCCGGTGAAACAGATGAGAAAAAGCCCACACATCGGCCGAGTCGTCTCCCATCAGGATGGGTAGATCTCCCTTCAGGCAGAGTCCCATCCTGTCTAGCTTATGAGCTGCTTGGACGAATTGGTCCTCTAACCGTTTTTGCACCCATACATAAAAGAAAAGTTCTCCATCCCCTTCATGGAGCTTGTGCAGGATGACCTCGTCCCCAGGGTATGAAATGTTCCATTCTGTCCATGCTTTCCCCTGATGACGTCGCTTTTCTAAGCGGAAAGCTGCATAGGAAAGGACCCATGGATTCGAGTGTGCCCAGGATACTAACTCGTTGGAAGAACAGAGTTCTTTCTGGTGGGAAGTGAAAATTTGAGATAAAAACTGTTCCTTGAGCTGTACAACCTGTGCAAAAGGTATCCGGTGGAATCCTGAGAGTCGTTTCCGCTCTTTTTCCAGCACTGACCTCATCGAGGGATCGAACTCTGGGAGGTCTTCCAAGCGAAGGTATACAGGATGTAAGGCAAACGCACTGAGAGCGCTGTAAGGTGAACTTTCTGTTCCTGTATCATTCACAGGAAGAATCTGGATGAATCGCAGGTCTACCTCAGAACACCAGGAACCCAAGAGGGGTAGATCAGCAAACTCTCCAATGCCAAGGCTTTTCTCGCTTCGAAGGGCAGAAACCGGGAGGATCACCCCACTTTCATACCTGGAAAAGCCGGAAAACTGCATGATGCACCTCCTAGAATACCGGCTTTCAGAAAAGATCAGTTTTCCCCAAGCTCTCGAAGCCGGTCCCGTATACGAGCTGCATCTTCGTAGTTTTCCGCTTCGATCGCTTTCTGTAGTTCTTCTTTCAGCCGATTCACCTCTAGTTCTTTTGCAGAGGGCCCTTTTTCTTTTTCTTTTTCTTTCGATTCCTCATCGGAGACCAGCTTGATCGAGACCCCTGCTTCGGCAATTACCTGCTCTGCGATATAGATGGGGCACTTCACCCGAACTGCCAACCCTAACGCATCAGAAGGACGAGAATCGATCACATATTTCTTTAACCCCTGTTTCAAGAGTAATCTAGCATAGAAGGTGCCTTCTTTAAGTTCTGTAATCTCTACTTTTTCCAGGGTAATATTCAATTTTTCCAGTAAAGACACGAATAGGTCGTGAGTTAGGGGACGTGGCATAGGGACCCCCCCCAACCCAATAAGGATGGAATGAGCCTCCAACTGACCAATAAAGATAGGAACCGCAAGTTCCGAACCCACGGGTTTTACTAGAACTGCATTCCCCTGTTCCGTATGAGCCACTGTCCAGATTTCTGCTTCTACGAACATTCCGTCCTTCATGTCCAATACAATTATAAAGAATGGAGAAAAAAAAATCAAACGATTATTCGGTTTGCATTTTCATCCTCCCCTTCCTATACTTAGATGGGGAGTTTCCCATGTGGAAAGTATTGCTCGTAGATGACGAGCCACAGGATCATGCGATCCTCAACCTAACCCTGCCACCTTATTTTGAATTGTACTCCTGTTATACAGGCCAAGAAGCTCTTACGGTGTACGAGCAAAAGGACCCTCACTTTGTGCTTCTAGATGTGAACCTTCCTGATATCAACGGAATCGAACTATTAAAACTTTTTCGAAAGAACAAAAAAGAGAACCCTGTATTCATTATGGTATCCGGATATGACGATCCAGAGATCATCGTAGAAGCTGTCAAATCGGGTGCGTTAGATTACTTGGTCAAACCTTATAGTTTGGAGACGGTGAAACGGATTCTTCAGAAGTATCTTCATCATACCTACCAGAAACCTTCATCTTCCTATCTAACGGAACGAGCTACTCACTCCACACAGGATATCGAGGAGTTCGGGTTGATCGGAAGATCCGAAGCTATGCGGCGAATACGAGAGCAGATCCACCGGTTTGGGCCTGCAGAAGGTACGGTTCTCATTACCGGAGAAAGCGGTACCGGTAAAGAACTCATAGCAAAAGCTCTTCACCAAACCTCCAAAAGAAAGGAAGGCCCTTTCATCGCTATCAACTGCGGTGCCGTTCCAGAATCGATCTTCGAAACCGAACTGTTCGGGAGTGAACAGGGAGCCTACACGGATGCAACGACCCGTATGGGTCTTTTCGAAGCAGCGAACCAAGGGACCCTGTTTCTAGACGAAATAGGGGAAATGCCACTCCAGGTACAGGTTAAATTGCTTCGCGTCCTGGAAGAACATGAAATCCGACCGGTTGGGTCATCCAAAGGGAAAAAGATCGATGTTCGTGTCGTATCAGCCACAAATCAGGATTTGAGCAGTGCCATCGAACTAAGTCGTTTCCGTAGAGATTTGTATTACCGTTTGAACGTATTCCGCATCACCCTTCCACCTTTGCGGGAACGAAAAGAAGATATTCCCTTATTAGCTTACTATCTTCTTCATACCCAACAGAGGAATTCCTTTACCGCATCATTCTGTTTGAAAGACCAAGCGTTGAAGAAACTTCTGGAACACTCATGGCCTGGCAATGTGCGGGAACTGAAAAATGTGTTGGAACGAGCTGTTTGCTTAGCAGAGTCTTCGGATATTGGACCCGAACTAATACATTTTTATTGAATCCTAACGTTGTACAGAATTGTGCCGAATCAAATGTCTATAGAAGGTTCAATGAAGCTTTCGGATGGAATGAGCAAGGATCACCGGATACCGAGTTCCTGCATCATCCGTATAGATATCTTCAATACTACCAATTACCAACACATAATCGTTAGCTTTTATGGAAGAGGTTAGGAGAGAAGCAAAGGAAGGGCCTTGGGCGTACACGTAAGCCCGATACAGTTTCACCTCCTCCGTACCGATCCATTCCCCTTGCACCAACTCTAATTCAGCCGTGAAGTTTGTAGGGTTCTTCTCCAAAATAGTAATTCCGGCGATGGATCCATCGAGGAGAAGGAATTTTTGGAAGGAAGGCAAGTTGAAATCCGGTTTTCTTACCAGCTGTACCACCCCCTTCAAGTCTAATGAAAGATCCAGAACCCTGGACAACTGAGTCTTCGGTAGTTCTGCTCCATAGAGAAGAATCCTGCTTCCTAATAAAATACAGATGCTTAACAGGTTTCTACCCACGGTTTTCCAACGATCATTTCCCTTCACTCCTCCATTATCTCCTGACTCCATTAAAAGTCAAGTTCATATGATGTAATTTCATCTCCCCTTTTTGCCGATACTGTGATATATATATTTGACAAAATATACTTCGATAGATACTATTAGAAGAAAAGAAAGTGATCGAAGGGGTGCCATGAATAATAACGAAATTGTACCGGGATTTGACGAAGAAAAAGACGAAAGCCTCAAGATCCGGCTCCAAAAGGTTGACACAATCGATGGTTGTCTGATCCTCTATCTAACCGGCTACATCGATACCTACAATTCGAACTTCTTTCAAAAACGAGTAAATAGAGCCATCGAATCTGGATTTATCCGCCTCATCTTCCATTGTGGGGGCCTGAACTATGTTTCCAGTACAGGAATCGGTTCCTTTACGGCATTTCTCAAGGCTGTAAAACCCCGGGGTGGAGACCTGGTGCTCTTAGAAATTCAACCGAAAGTATATGAAGTGTTTCAACTCCTCGGATTCTCCCAATTCTTTAACATCAAAGACAATCTTGACGAAGCAGTAGAATTCTTTGCAAAGGGAGGACAAAAGGTTGAATCTGAAATTTTCCCCAAGATCTTCAAATGTCCCATTTGTGGAAAGAAATTGAAGGCCACGAAGCCGGGACGATTCCGCTGCTCCGAATGTAAGACCATTCTTGCCATTGATAGTAACGGTCAGGTGTTCCTAGGATAATCTGTCATGGGACTATTCCAGCGTTTCCGAAGAGTCCTTTCTGCCCAACTGAACCACCTTCTTTCAAAGGCCGAACAACCAGAAAAAATGTTGAACCAACTGGTTCTAGACATGAACAGGCAGCTGATGGAGGTAAAAAAGAGTGTTGCAGCGGCCATTGCAGACGAAAAGAGGTTGGAACGGCAGTTGATTACGTATATCGAACAAGCAAACGAATGGGAACGGAAAGCCATTCTAGCCGTTCGGGAACAACGGGATGATCTAGCCAAGGAAGCCCTATTAAGAAAGCAAGAAATCGAGGGATTGATCCTACAGCAGAAAAACCTACTCGTTTCTCAACATGAGGCAGTAGAAAAACTGAAACTTTCTCTCCGGGATCTGCAAAAGAAGGTGGAGGAAGCCCAGAGACGAAAGAACATTCTCATCGCCCGGGCCAAACGGGCAGAGACGGCAAAACGGATGCAGGAAACGATGGGAGCTATCAGTGATACCTCCTCCTTCGAAGCCTTTGAGCGGATGGCTGCCAAGGTTGACCAGATTGAAGCGGAAGTAGAAGCTCTGAGCGAATTAGAAACCAGTTTCTCCGATTCTAGGCTGGAAAACCAATTCAGACAGTTGGAACAATCCTCTCAACAGGATACGGCAGACAAACTATTGGCAGATTTAAAACGCAAACTCCTTGAAGAAAAATCCTGAACCTTTCTTTCCTACCATTCTCTTTGTGTGTTCCGATCCGTCCAGGCGAGCTCTTATAAAGACTGTTGCATCCACTCGCTTCCCATCCCTTGCCTGCATTACCCGAGGAACCATCCCCCCGACTTTCAATAACCACGACATACTGGTACTTCCCGCTAGCCTAGCACCATTGGACAAGGATCTCACCAACCAATACAGGGTGATCGTCTATGGACCCATCGATCTTATGCCCAAAGCTTTCCTGCAGGGATGTATCGACTATCTAGCAGAGCCTTGGTACCCAGAGGAACTATTTTACCGGGCTCTGCGATACCATATGCCCCAACAATTCCGCTTAAAAGGTCTAGAGTACCGAATCCTCCCCGATGGGATCCATGCAAAGGATCGGACGATCCCCTTGTCAGGAATTGAAGTCTCATTACTGTTGATGTTGCTCAGAGCAAAAGGATCGATCGTTCCAAGGTCCGTGCTGGAACAAATGATTCCCGGCCCCTCTTTCGCACCTTCCTCCCGAAGGCTCGATGCTCACATGGCGAGACTAAGAAATAAAATTCGTTGCTGTCTACCCTCCTATAGAAAAGCCTCCCACAAATCCGAGGAGAACCTCATCAGATCAGCAAGGGGATTAGGGTACTATCTCATTACAGATTGAGCAATTACACACGATTACACCATGTGAAAAACTTGTGGATAAACTGTTGGTAGGAAGTATATAAGCTGGGAGTACTGTTTATAGCTGTAGTACTTACTTTTCAGAATCGTTCGAAACAATTAAATTATTGTATAATAAATAATTATAAATCATCCTTCTTGACGCTTCATTAGAACCTTAAGTTGGCCTAAAAATTGCATATTTTTTATACACGCCTCTTGTGTATAAATTGTGGATACTTTTGTGTATTTGACATTGCAAGAGCGACTACACCATGCTACCATTTTAATGTGAATATTGCAGTAAAAACTATTGGGCGGTTTTTCCTTTCTACGTTCTTTTTCTTTCTGTTACTCAATATTTTTGCAGTTCCGATCTTGATTTCCCAAGCTCCTCAGGAAGGCACTTGGTACTTTTCTAGTCGGCTCATCACATTATGGAACACATTTTTCATTACTTCTATCATTCTATCCTTCCTCCGAGTCCACCTGTTCCTCTATCGAAATCCCAAACCTTTAATTGGACAGATCGTACTCCTTTTCACAGGAATAGTTCTTGTTTACCCTCTGCTTCTAGCACTCCCGCACCTTCGATTGCCTACAATTCCTTCGGCAATGACAACTCGCCGTGCTGTCTCCGCAAATACGATCTTCTATGCTTCAAAAAAATTCATTTGGATAGGGAACTCCAAGGAAAGTGTTCAAGGACCGATTTTGGTTTACACACCACGCCAAAAGGATCCCATTAAAATCTATCCCGAGGGGATATTCGATCCAGAACAGAACAGTCTCCATATCCTTCAAACGGGAGAAAATATTCCTTTACATGACAGGATTACGACACTTCGTCCCTACGTACTAAGTAGCTTATGGTCGAACCTTCAACACTTTACTCAGCGTATCACCCCCCAACAGTTCTTCGATCTCCGCGCTATCCTCTTCATCGGTACCTTTGTTTGCATGCTTGCCGCTCTTTTTTCCCTCCTATATCTTACCCGCTGGCTACTATTCAACGCCCTACTTGTGCTGGCTATTCCCTTTCTTATCCAAGCGAGTATTGCCTTTTTAGATGAACTGGGAAAAATTCCTGCATTAGAGTATGTACCAGCCATTCTGCATGGCGGGATTGCTATTCTCTGCTTTGGGTTCCAACTATTCCTACGACCTTCAAGTAAAAGATGAGGAGCCATCATGGATAGGGATATTAGGGTGATCGTACTTACTATTCTTGGTTTCTTAGGAATCGGACTCCTCTATGCATTTCTAGCTGCATACTTCTCTGTTCCGGTTCTTCGAGTAGGGAACTACAAGGCCATCTGGATTCTCGGAACAAGTCTAGAAACCTTGATCACCCATTTCATCCCCTTGGTTACAGCAGGGATGATCCTTGCAACATCCCTCTGGGTAGAGGGAGAAACTCTCCAATACTCTACCATAGATGCGTTGCACCAACTGAGAAAACTTTTTTTCCTTTCTCTTGGGGTAGCTATTTTATTTGGAATCCTTCAAGAGGGGGTTTTGCCCTGGGCCACACAGATGAAGCAAAGTGCCCTTCGAAAAACACAGATCGCTAACGAGTTGAGGGACAAAGCTTTTACTGCAGAACGAACCAAAGAATACTCCAATGCTCGTTTCTACTTGGAATACTATTTGACCCTGTTTCCTAAAGATGACCAGGTACGGTCTCTACTGGACAAAATACGGGAGAAGGAGCGAGAACAGCAGGTACAGCCAAGTATAAAGCCCCAGGAACCCATGACTATCCTCAAGTTCAAGGAACTCACGTTCCAGGATCTACAGGAAAAGGCAATCCAGTATTATCAGGAACAGGACTTTGTGGCTGCTGAGTACTTTTCCCTGATGGCTCTGAAGCTAAAACCCAATCATCCAGAAATGCTTCGGTTACTAGCATCCTCGCAAAACACCCTGAACCGGATCCGTCTTACTCCCGATCAGGAAGCCCGCCGGTCCCTGTTTCAGGCAAAACAGCAGGGGTACGAGTACCTCAAACAGGGGGACCCTATCTCTGCATACTATCACTTCCAAGAGCTTTCTAAACGCCACCCAAAAGACAGTGAAATTGCAAAATATCTCCACCAAGCGTATGAAGAGGTGAAGAAGAAGGCCTTCTTTCAGGATGAAATTTCTCTAGTAACCGGCGAGCCCCTCGCTAGTGATCTATTGTTCAAGAATTCCTTTCGGAACGGCTTACATGAGTTCCTCTTTTTCAGCAAAATCATAGCTACAGGACCCAGCTCTTACTATGTCTTCGATATCGAAGGAATCGGCATCGAGGAGTCAGGGAAAGTGGCTTATCGGTTCAAAGCACCTTTCGGGAAATTTGTAGACAGCACTCTTTTGATGCACTGCTTGAACCGCAAAGATCCGAATCTTTCTTCCAAACCTACCTACATGTATGGGGATCCACCCACCGAACCTTCTACGATCCTCCCTATCAAACTAAAACCCCAGGACCTCGTATCATTGGCTCGATTGATCCACTCGCCCATGGAAACTCCCTTCGCCACAGCTATCTCTTTGATAGATCTATTTCCAGTAGCTAGTATTGAACCAATGCCCGTAGTTCACTCTCTCCTTATGCGCTTACAGGGACCCTTTATCTGTTTGAATATTTCTGTTTTGGTATTGATTCTTGGTAGAATGTTACATAGCAAGTACTATACCCGACCTCCTTTAATCACATACCTTTCGATTCCATTCTTACCAGTACTGTTCACTATTGGTATCTCCCTACTCCAGTATGAACTGTCCATACTCATATCCATCCTCATCGATAAAGTTGAGTTAGGGTTCGTAACAGCTGGGATTGTTCTCTTAGGCTTCCAGGGAATCTTCCTGCTGGCAATCTTATTCTACGGAGTACAATCCTTTACCCGTGAAACCGCTTGAGTTCCGACTAAGTGTTCATCGAACAATTGAATTTCACGTTACGTGTTTATCCTGCTAATCCGTGCCCCTAAGGCGGACAATCGTTCCGTAAGGTTTTCGTACCCGCGTTCAATTTGATACACGTTATGGATAACGCTTTCTCCTTCCGCACAGAGAGCTGCGATTACCATCGCCATTCCGGCTCGAACATCCGGAGAAGTTAGAATGGATCCGTGCAACTTAGCGGGTCCACTTACCACTGCCCGGTGAGGATCGCACAGAACGATCTTTGCACCCATATCAATTAGTTTATCCACAAAGAACATTCTCGATTCAAACATCTTTTCGTGAATCAACACGGTCCCTTCCACTTGGGTAGCTACCACTAAGGCAATACTAGTGAGATCTGCAGGAAACCCTGGCCAGGGAGCATCATCAACTTTGGGAATAATCCCTCCCAAATCAGGCACCACTTTTAGTTTTTGGTTGGCCGGGATATGAAGAATCGATCCCTCCTGTTCCCATTCGATCCCTAGTTTGGCAAAGACGATCCTCATCATCTTTAGATGTCTTGGTTCAGTATTGTGTATCTCCAGCTCACTTCGAGTTACTGCAGCTAACCCAATGAAAGAACCAATCTCCATGTAGTCCGATCCAATGGTAAACTCGGTCCCATGGAGTTTCTTCACTCCATGGATTCTCAGGATATTCGATCCGATTCCTTCGATCTGGGCTCCCATAGAGTTCAGCATAGTACAGAGATCCTGGACATGCGGTTCCGAGGCGGCATTCTCGATAATGGTATCTCCTTCCGCAAGGACAGCTGCCATCACTGCATTTTCCGTTGCAGTGACCGAAGCTTCATCGAGAAACACCTCATCCCCTTTCAATCGATCCGCAGAAAGGCGAAACACTGTATCCACCTCCACCTTCGCTCCTAACTCAGTAAGAGCAAGGAAATGAGTATCCAGTCGCCTTCTCCCGATCACATCTCCTCCCGGTGGAGGGAGAATCACCTTCCCAACTCGAGCCAATAAAGGCCCCGCTACAAGAACTGAAGCACGGATCTTTCGGGTGAGTTCCTGGGAAACTTCATACCCCTTGATATCTTGGGTATGTAGTTCCAACGTGTTTTTTTCAATTCGCTTCACTTGTACACCAAGGGAAGAAAGGATGGAAAGCATTACATTCACGTCTTCA
The DNA here is from genome assembly GCA_026418195.1 of Spirochaetota bacterium. Classification (GTDB taxonomy): domain Bacteria; phylum Spirochaetota; class Spirochaetia; order DTKZ01; family DTKZ01; genus DTKZ01. Next base: position 52,948 of record JAOABU010000037.1, read on the forward strand.
ATAGCAGGAACATTCCGTAGACGCACAGGTTCGTCCGTCAACAATGCGGCACTGATACAGGGAAGAGCAGCATTTTTATTCCCGCTGGCCCGGATAGTCCCTCTTAGGGGGACATTCCCTTCAATGCAGTATTTATACATGTGGGGGAGTGTACCGTTCCCCCATGCTCCATGTCAAAGGCTTGAGGATTTATTCATTGAAGAACCAGGTAGAACAATCGGTTTGCGAAGAAATTCTTATACATGGACACCCGGGTTGATAACAGAAAAGAGTCCCCCTCTACTACCAATCGAAAGGTCAACAAGAAACTCTCAGGGCCATCCTCCCGAAGGTTAAAAGGGTTTTCCAGGATTTCCGGATAGATTAAATCGATAAACTTTCTCTGTAAGATCTCGATTCCGATACTCTCAGTTTCTGAACCAACCATGGGATACATGGGAGGAGGCGGAACCCGAAAGATTCTCGGAAGGGCAACCTGAACTCCTGCACCTTTGGCGAAGGAGGCATCCTGCGGTTGCAGAGCATACTGGAAGAAAGCATCCCAGTTCTTCGACAGAATCTGTTGTTTGATGGTACTCAAAAAACTTCGCAAGTTACGAAGGATGTTCACACTCCGGAATCGTTTATAGGTAGTTCCATCCCACTGGTACCAGGAAGCATATGTTTCATACCCCAAACTATCTTCGAATAGATCTTCGAATAGGATGAGGTCCATCACTCCATCCCCATTGATGTCTTTCACGTAGCTTTTCACATTATGTTGTTCCTGAAAGGTAAACAACTCAATCCGAGACGATGAAGAAACCAGTACCCAGACCCGCTCCAATCCAACCCTGTTCGGAAAGGTAATTTCTATTCCAAAGGGGATCCGCGCAGCGTGCCGAATCTCGAATTTTTGGAAAGAACCGAACACCCTTTTGGATCCCAAGTCGATGGTTTTCAAAAGGGATGTGGAAGTTTGACGACGAAGAAAGATATGTAAAAAATACGGCTGAGCAGCCTTACCATCAAAGACCCTACTGTATTCCGAAAGGGCCTTTAGATCTGTCGTTCCTAACCCATCTATTTTTTTTGTAGAGAGAAGGAACAGGTCTTCCATTCCATCTCCATCAAGATCGTAGAATAGCACAAGGGGATACCCGTCCCATTGAAGGGCTTCAAATCCCGGTGGAAGGTTTCGTACTGCATCTTTCACAGCTTGTAACAGAACGCCTGTATAGGGCTGGGAATGAAGAGAAGAAGTATTCACCAGCAACAAAAGGAGCCCTAAGGCAACTCCGAGAACCCTATGCGTGAACCCGTTCATGTCTTTTCCCGCACTATACCGAACCTGTAAAAGAAATTCCAGACGGATAAGAACTCTAGTGCAACACAGTGCTCACAAATGGGATAGAATTTTTCCCTGAAATTCGATATAAAAAATCAATGCGTGTATTGAAGTTTGGGGGGAGTTCCCTTCAGGATGCGGATAAAATTCGCACCGTAGTGACTATCATTCAGAAGCGGTTGTCAACAGAAAAACTTTGCATCGTTCTCTCCGCAATGCGTGGAGTAACGGATGGACTGATCCGCGCAGCTCGAGATGCAGAACAGGGTGATACTCGGTACCGTCAATTCGTAGAATCCCTGGAACAACGAAAACTCCAGGCAGTAAATGAACTGTTTCCTCCGGAACAGCGGGAACAAACATGGGTTCCTCTGAAAACATTATGTAAAGAACTCATGGATATCCTCCATGGGGTGGAACTGGTTCGGGAATGCTCGAAACGTAGCTTGGACCTAATCATGAGCTTTGGAGAAAGGCTCAACTGTATCCTGGTCTCCTCCTACATGCGTTCCCTTGGAATACCTGCAGAATATGTGGATGCTCGCAGTTGCATCTTCACGGACAATCGACATGGAAATGCAGTGGTGGACTTCAAACTTACCTTTCAAACTATTAAGAAAGAAATTGGTCGCAAAAAGGGAATCCCGATTGTAACAGGATTCATCGCTTCCACTCCTGAAGGGGTAACCACTACGCTAGGGCGGAACGGGTCCGATTACACCGCTTCTCTACTTGCTGCAGGTCTAGGAGCAGAAGCGATCGAAATCTGGAAAGATGTAGATGGGGTGCTAAGCGCTGATCCAGACAAGGTAAAGGATGCCTTCGTAATCGACGAGTTGAGCTATGAAGAAGCAATGGAGATGAGTTACTTCGGAGCTGAAGTGATTCATCCATATACCATGATTCCTGCTATCGAAAAGAATATCCCCATCTGGATCAAGAATACTTGGAATCCCTCTGTGCGAGGCACCTTGATTGCCCGAAACATCAAACGCCACGGGCATGCGATATCGGGTATCGCATCCATAGAAAATGTGGCGTTGATCAATGTAGAAGGGGGCGGAATGTTAGGGGTTCCTGGTATTGCCTCTCGAGTGTTCTCTGCCCTCGCAGAAGCGGGTATAAACATTATCATGATCTCCCAGGCTTCCTCGGAGCACAGTATCTGTATGGTGGTTCGGAAGGAGCAATCTGCGGAAGCCGTTCAAAAATTGAAAGACGAACTGAAATCGGAAATCGAGGCCAAACAGATCGAAGATATCACGGCTATGGAAAATCTCGAGATCGTAGCCGTAATTGGGGAAAATATGCGAGGTACTCCCGGGATTTCGGGGAAACTGTTCAGTGCTTTGGGTACTCAGGGCATCAATATTCTGGCCATAGCACAGGGATCCTCTGAAAGAAACATTTCCTTCGTCATCGAAAGCAAAGACGCTTCACGGGCACTCAACACGATTCATCGAGCCTTCTTTGGAGAAAATCCTGCCCGTAATTCGAAAGAGGTGTCCTAAGGAGAGATAGTCCATGCAGTTTACCAGTACCCGGGATCCAAACCTTCGAGTAAGCTTCCGAGAAGCCGTATTCCAGGGGCTTGCCCCAGATGGAGGGCTGTATCATCCTATCGAGACTCCCGATCTAAGGGATCTCTTTCTCTCCTTTGCACCCAGCCAGTCCTTTGCAGACCTAGCTGAGTCTATACTGCCTCGCCTCTTTCCCGAAGAGATTTCACCCAGTGTAGCCAAACGAATCGCCCAACGGGCTTTTCCCTTCTCTCCCGCTTTGAGGAGGATTCTCCCTGAGGGAGATAGGAAAATCCAAATTCTTGAACTATTTCATGGACCCTCCTGTGCCTTCAAAGATTTTGGGGCTAGTTTTCTAGCTGCTGTAATGGAGGAGTTTCTGAAAGATGAAGCATCCCATGCGGTGATTCTTACCGCTACCTCTGGAGACACAGGAAGCGCGGTAGCCCGGGCATTCTATAAGCGGGAACACATCGACGTGGTGATTCTCTACCCATCTCAGCGGGTCAGTCCGTTGCAGGAAAAACAACTCACTACCCTTGGCGGAAATATCCATGCTCTGGAGGTGAAGGGGTCCTTTGACGATTGTCAGCGAATGGTGAAGGAAGCGTTCGTAGATCCCGAACTCATCCGTAAAATCCGACTCACCAGTGCTAACTCCATCAATATTGGGCGGCTGATCCCCCAAGCTTTCTATTACATCTGGGCTTATGCGAACCTTTCCCCAACCGAACAGGAGGCCTGCATCTTCTGTGTGCCCAGTGGAAACTTTGGAAACCTTACAGCGGGGGTTCTAGCCTGGAAATGGGGATTACCCGTGCAACGGTTCATTGCTGCCACGAACATCAACAAGGTAGTGCCAGAATACTTGCAAAACGGTATCTACAAACCCCGTTCCTCCGTGCAAACCTTATCCAACGCGATGGATGTCGGGAATCCTAGTAACTTTGAACGCCTTTCGAGAATCTTTCATGGAAATCATGCAGAAATGCACAGATGGATCGAGGGGATCTGGGTAACTGACAATGAGACTCTCCATACAATCCGTACGTATTATGCTACAGAAGGAATCTTCCTCGATCCCCATACAGCTTTGGGTGTACGAGCTTCGGAACGGTACCTTACAGAAGGGTACACTCCGAAACCAAACTGCATCGTAAGTCTGGGAACCGCCCATCCCGGAAAGTTCCTCGAAATCGTGGAAGAAGCCACGGGAAAACGTCCTCCTCTTCCAGCCCAATTACAGGCCGTACTAGAACTCCCCAAGCAAGCGGTGATGATAGGAAACTCTTCAGAAGAACTGAAACGTTTTTTAATGAAGCGTTTTTAATCTTTTACTTCATCCATCCCGAAGTATTAAAGAAGTCCGCTACAGCTTTTCCCGGGGGTACAAGGGTATCACAGAAGGCCATATCCTCCGGATCCAAACGCTTATCCACCACCTCTAGAGCCGATTCCAGATGTTCTATAGTACGAGGCCCGAGCAATGGAGCGCAGATTCCTGGTTGATCCTTTACCCAAAGGAACGCCATCTGTGCAGCAGTGAGTCCTTTTTCTTTCGCATACTCCTTCAATTGGGCCGCCACACGTTTTCCTTCCTCATTGATCCGTTCCTTCCATATCCTTGCCCCCCATTCACCTCTACTTCCAGAAGGAACGGGTTCTCCAGGGGAGTATCGCCCGGTGAGGACTCCCCCTGCTAAGGGAGACCACGCAATGATCGCAAGTCCATGGTGGAGAGCAAAGGGAACCAGTTCGTTCTCAATCCGCCGATCCAGAAGGTTATATGGGGATTGTTCGGAAACGTACCGATTCAGTAAATATCGTTCACTCAACGCGAACCCTTCCATGATCTTCCATGCGGGGAACGTGGAAGTACCAATGTACCGTACTTTACCCTGATGAATCAGATCATCCAGTGCCCTGAGGGTTTCCTCCTGAGGAATAGAGAAACAGGGTCGGTGCAACTGGTACAGGTCGATATGATCCGTTGCCAACCGTTTAAGGGAGTTTTCACATTCCTGAAGAATATGGTATCGGGACACCCCTCGATCGTTCGGCCCTTCTCCCATAGGATTGTAGACTTTTGTGGCAATGAACAGTTTATCTCGGCTTTTCATCAATCTGACGGCCTTCCCTACGATCCGTTCACTTTCACCATTGTTGTAGACATTGGCTGTATCGATGAAGTTAACCCCTGCATCCACTGCTCGTTGGAGAATGCGAATAGACTCTTCTTCCGATGTGGGGTTCCCAAAGTTCATCGTTCCCAGCGCTATTGCAGAAACCATTACCCCGGTTCTACCGAACATCCTGTATTCCATGGTTAACCCCTCCTCGTGTGCAGGATGAAGGGTTCACGGATCCGTTGGATCTTTTTTCCCTCCACCGTTCGAAACGGATTCTTCTTGTTCCGTAAAAAAGCCCGATAGATTTTACACGCTTCGTAGTACCCTCCGGGACCTCGAAAGGTAGAGGAGAGATCACAACGGTACACTTCCAGCAACTCGGGGAACCATTCCGATTCCAGCACCTTTTCGACCCGATAGATAGGGAGGGTTTTCAAAGCTCCTGGCATCATGTGATTCCGCACTAGGAACAACACCTTCGTGACCAGCGGTTCCGCAAATCCCAAACGATGGAGAAACTGGGATGCAATCCTAGTTCCAATTTCGGCATGCTTATCGAACTTACGGCCCTCCAGAGTCTGGGCATGAAGCTTCCCTACGTCATGGAGGAGTAGGGCAAGGGAAATCGATAGGTCCTGGTTCTTTCGGTATGTGAAGGTTTCTGTGGTATGATCCCATACCCCTCCCTCGGGATGGTATTCCTTCGAATGGGAAACATCCTTCAACCCTTCAAGTTCTGGCCAATACCGATGAAAGTATCCCGCATGGAAAAGGAACTGGAGTCCAGGGGCAGTGTGTTTCCCCGTAAGGACCAAAGCAAGGAGGTCCCTCTGGGTTTGCACATCTAACGGGACCGCTTCGATAGCCGGCTCCTGCCCTGTAGGCTCCATCTGGAACCCGTATCGCGCAATGAGCAAAGCAGCCTCATACCCTAACAGGGTGCCCAATTCACTTTGGTATACTCTCTTCTTCCTAAGAGTCCCATAGATTCCCAGAGGATCTAAAAACTTTCCCAGGACGGGCTCGTACAGGAGCGAAAATAGGGGACTCGGTGTCCACCCTCTACCCTGGGTTTCCCGACATCGGAAATATACCACCTCTTCACTGGATGGTTGAAACTCTGCATCGATGTGTTCCCTCCCAGGGAATCGGAGACCCGGAAGAACTTTTGCCAAATCTACTAGAGAACCTTCCACCAGTACATAGATAAAAGGGCGATTTGCAACCTTATAGTACTGATCCAGAGCAGACACCCCTTCATACCAGAACGGGATCTTTGCCCTCTTTAGTTCTTCCAGCGCAGCCAGCATACCCAACGCCCCTCTCTTTCTTTCTGATAATGTACTGTTTTTTCCCAGAAGATTCCACCCAACCACCACTCAGGAAATCCATACTAAAAAAAATAGAACTATCAATATAGCCCTCTCCCCCTTCCAAACCTATACAATATCTGATATATTAGTCTCTAGAGATTCGCATCTTAGAGGAGGCATTTAAATGTCAGAACGTCATCTAGAGGGAAAAGTCGCATGGGTTACAGGGTCTAGCCGAGGCATTGGAAAAGAGATCGCGTTTCAATTGGCTCGTAAGGGAGTTAAGGTTTGTGTGCATGGCTCTTCCCTCTACTCTTCCAACGCGTTTGGTGAAGCAGAATCGTTGGAAGTACTTGCTCGTACCATAGAGAAAGAAACCGGCTCGCTCACTTCGTATGTCATCGGAGATCTTACCGATCCTGAAGTTGTGAGAGCATTGAAAGAGAAGATAGAATCTTCCCTGGGTCCGATTGATATTCTAGTGAACAATGCCGGAGGAGATATCGGGGTAAAAGGAGTGCAGGCGCCTCAAGCAGGGAAACCAGAACGGAACGATGCAGTGTTCATATCCATCGAAGATCTTCGGAAAATCTTGGACCGAAACCTTCTAACCTGTATCTATGTCTGTCGTGAAGTGGTTCCGAGTATGATCCAGCGAAAAAAAGGAGTAATCGTGAACATCGGAAGCATCGCAGGATTGGTAGGACTCGCCGAATCAGCCATCTACGCTACCGCGAAAGCTGCGGTGCATGAATACACTCGGTGTTTAGCCACTATGTTAAGGCCCTATGGGATCCGAGCTAATGCGGTTGCTCCAGGAGATACTGTAACGGAGCGTTTCAAGGCTAGCCGCCCTTTAGAAGAAAAGCGCATGCAGACCTCCGGTTCTTTGGAGAGGTACGGTTGGCCCCAGGAAATCGCTACCACCGTAGAGTTCCTCGTATCTGAAGCTTCCTCCTACATTACCGGTCAGGTGATTCGGGTAGATGGGGGGAAGCAGACCTGGCCAGCTTAATGAAGGCGCTACAGAATCCCTCGGGCATGCTCATACCCATTCCGAAAAATCAATAACCCCGCGTCTTTCGGAATCTTCTTTCTCGGCCACCAAGGATGGTTTTCGGGGATGAGGAACGCTTCAGGATGGGGCATCATCCCAAGTATCCTGCCTGTCCGATCCGTAATCCCTGCAATACCGAGTTCCGAACCATTGGGGTTCTCATCCGCATAGGAAAGGGCGATCAGGTTCAGTGCCTGTAAGGTTTCCCCTGTTACTTTGGTTCCGGTGATGAATCTACCTTCCCCATGGCGAATGGGATACCATTCCTCGGTCAAGTCGCGGATCCAGGGAGAAGGATTGGAAGAGTTGAAGGATACTTTTACCCATCGATCCACGAACATCCCATGTTCATTGTGAATCAGAGAAACCTCCTGTCGACAGGTTCCATCCACGTTGGGTAAAATCCCCATTTTCACAAGGATCTGAAACCCGTTACAGATCCCCAATACTAATCCACCCTCTTGGACAAACCTCGTGATTCTGTCCTTTAGTTTCTGTTTCAGGATATGGGCTAGTACTTTTCCAGATCCTAGATGGTCTCCGAAAGAAAACCCTCCCGGGACGCCTAAGATTTGTGCATCCAGAATCCGATCCGGTGAATGCAGAAGTTCTCCTAAGTGGACTGCTTCTACGATGCACCCCACTTGCCGGAACGCTTCTGCCAGTTCTCGTTCTGCATTGATTCCATACCCTGTTAGCAGTAACGCTCTTACCTGTTTCCCCATATCCTATCTACCTAAGTTAGGCAATAATCTCCTTAGAAAAACTTTTCCAAGCCTCTTCCACTTCTTTAAGGGAGACTTCCAACAGATCCATCACTGATCCATTGGCTTCCCACAGGAACTGCAAAGTAGACTCCCTAGTTACAGTCCCTAGGCTATAGCAGGGATACCCTTTGAACGCGTTCTCAAAAGCTTCCCTATCCTTCTTTGCTACACTTACCACGAATCTCCCCGGTCCTTCCCCGAAGAGGAGGTTTAAAAGGATCTCCCTCGTTCCTACTGCCTCTTCGATGGCTCGAATCGATCTTTGTGAACGCATTAGGTCTGGTCTTAGGGTGATGGTAGCACCCAATCGCCCTCCTAACGAGCTTTCGCATACTGCAACAGCTAGCCCACCATCAGAAATATCGTGGCAAGAAGATACGAGACCCTGTACCATCACTTCATGGAGCCGGAGGTACAGCGTTCGTGCTTCTTTTAGGTCGAAGTAAGGAAGATCTCCTAACTTTTTTCCCAATACATGCTCGAGGTAAGTTCCACCCAACCCTTCCGTCGTCCTACCCAGAAGATAGATCAGGTCTCCTTCCCTTTTGAAATCGGTAGTGATTGCTTTTCGTACATCCTCTATGATCCCCATTACGGTGACTAGCAATGTAGGACGTACCGATAGTTTCTTTTCTCCAATGAGGGCATCGTTCTTCATCGAATCTTTCCCAGAAATCAGGGGCAACTCGTACGCTAGACAGGCCTCCTGTAACCCTTTGCAGGCTCGCACCAATTGTGCAAGCTTAAAGGATCCATCGGGATTCTGAGGAGATGGAATAGGATCGGGCCAACAGAAATTGTCCAAAGCAGAAGCTAGATTAGGATTTCCCCCTAAAGCAATATGGGAACGATACGCTTCATCCACCACCGCTAGAGCCATAGCGTAGGGATCCAGATCACTGTACCGGGGCTTGATTCCATGGGTTACCGTGATTCCCCGATAGGAATCGTACCGAGGACGAATTACGGCTCCATCCATTGGAGCATCGAAGGCTACTCCCATAAAGGGTTTCACGATGGAGCTTCCCTGAACCTCATGATCGTACTGACGCACTAACGACTCTTTGGAGGCAATGTTAGGATCCTGTAGGAGTTTGAGAAGGACTTCTTTCAACCGATCGTAATTGGGCAGAGTCTGAGCCGAGAAGCCGATCGTATGCTCAGCCGTACTATCTTCGAGCCCCTGCTGTTGTCCCCTAGGCGGTACCCATTCTGCCACCAATTTCATTCGTGGAACCCCATCATGGAGAAAGGTAAGGTCCAAGCATCCCACCAGATGGGGTCCATCGTACACTTCCACAAGACCCGTATGGGTGAACTCCCCTACCACGGTTGCTTCCACCCCCCGCTCCTTTGCCAAGGCAAGAAACTCTTCGATCTGATCCTTTCCCACGGCAAAGCTCATTCGTTCCTGACTCTCGGAAAGCAGGATCTCCCAGGGGGCGAGGCCTGGATACTTCAATGGACAACGGTCCAAAAAGATCCGCACTCCACCGCAGAGCTGTGCCATTTCACCCAATGAGGATGAAAGTCCCCCTGCACCATTGTCTGTAAGTGCCTTAAACAATCCCCGGTCCCGGGCTTCTAACAGAAAATCCGATAACTTTTTCTGTGTGATGGGATCCCCGATCTGAACCGCAGAAGAAGGACTGGTCTCCTCCAACGCGGCAGAAGAAAAGGTCGCTCCATGGATTCCGTCCTTTCCAATCCGGCCTCCTGCCATCACTGCTAAATCCCCTGGATCGATCCGTTTTTCCCAACTAGGTTTTCCCAGAATATTTCTTGGTAAGATGCCACCGGTGCCACAGAATACAAGAGGTTTTCCTCGATAGCTTTCATCGAACAGAAATGCTCCTCCCACTGTAGGGATACCCGACTGATTCCCCCCATCCAAGATTCCCCGATGCACCCCCAGAAGGAGGCGTCGCGGATGGATTAAGGGTGGAGGAATCTCTTCCGATGGGGTGTCCGGATAATCGAAGCAGAGGACATTGGTATTGAAAATCGGACGAGCCCCTAACCCAGTGCCCAGGATATCGCGATTCACCCCCACGATTCCTGTGATGGCCCCTCCATAAGGATCCAGAGCGGATGGAGAGTTGTGGGTCTCCACTTTCATGCAGACCAGGTACTCTTCATCGAAATCCACTACCCCTGAGTTGTCATGGAAAACGGAACGTAAATCCTTTCGATTTTGTGAAATCCATCGAGTAGTATCCTTGATGTATGTCTGGAACAGGGAGTTGATCCGTTCTTCCTTTATTAGATTCCCATCGATATTTCGCTCCCGATACTGGATCTGAGCAGCAAAAATCTTATGTTTGCAGTGTTCGCTCCAGGTCTGTGCAATCATCTCCAATTCTACGTCGGTCGCTGAAGACCCTAACCCCAGCCGTTCCCGCTCCTTGCGTACTTTCGGATCCCTGTAGTAGGCCTGGATGGCTTCCATCTCTTCCCGTGAAAGGGCCAAAAGACGCTTCCGGGACAGGACCTCTAGTTCCTCCCCACTCAGATCTTGGAGGGGGATACGCTCTACCTCTCCCCGGCTTGGGGCTACTTGAGACGGATACAGGGAAGGGAAAGCGGTTGATTTATGAGAAGAGTTCCGTACCATCCAGGTAGCTACCTCTACCAACGAATTATGGAGAAGCCCTGCGATTCGAGGAGCCCATTGTTCCACCTTCCCTGCTTCATCCCGGCAGAATCGAAAGACATATTGCCGAGCTGTCTGTATCACAGCCTTCGTGTCCACGTGTTCAAGGGACAATTCGATTGCCTCTCTCGCCGTCAACGCTTCGGGATCCGTCACTCCCGGTTTATAAGCTACCTCTATCCGAAGATCCCATTGAGGTAGAATGTCCCCTACCGCCTCTCGATCGATACAAACCCGTTGTGCTACCGAATCCAGGAAAATCTCTTCAATAAGTTCCGTTGTAAGTTCTGGGATTCCCTCAATGAGGTATACATCGATCCCTGTACACGCCTCGAGAATGGTTCCCAAAGCATGGTTTACCGTTTTTAAAACCCTCTTCCCCCGGCTGTCCAACTCGAGGGATATAGACGAACGTTCGATCCGCATGAATATCGGAAGACTACACGGAATAGCAATATTTGACAATCTACTTGACTATTATCCTGAAGAGTACTAGATTTCAACAAAAGAATGTGTGGAACGTATGTATTATAAACTATTCACCCCCGGTACTGTGGTGATCGAGTTAAGAAGCACAGAAAAATTTGAAGCAATCCGGGAACTGATTCGAGAAGCAAAAGTATTTCAGGATCTTCCTGATCGAGATGCCTTCGAACAAGCAGTGATAGAACGGGAGAAGCTCCAAAGTACAGGCCTAGGCCATGGGGTGGCCTTTGCCCATGGAAGGATTCCTGAAATCAAAACCCTAAAGGTAGCCTTAGGAATCTCTCGGAAAGGAATCGACTTCGATTCCATCGATGGGAAACCTGTGCATTTACTGTTCGTGTTTGCTACCAACCCTTCAATGCATATCGACTATCTCGCCTGTTTAGCCTCCCTCGCCAAAATGGTAAAGAAGGAAGGGTTTCGGGAACAGATTTTAGCCTGTTATGAAGAAACCGAAGTAACAAACAAACTCTGCGATACCTACATGGAAGTCTCCTGTATGGGCAAGGCGTGTTGATCTTTTCCAACCCATCCAGTACTATACCACCCGAAGTACCATGAATAAGAAATTACCTCCCTTCACAAAAGAGTTCATTGAAGACCTTATAAAGAAACATCCAACGCCTTTCTATCTATATATCGAGAAAGGAATAAGAGAAAAGGCAAGAGAGTTCAAACAAGCCTTTTCCTGGGTCCCTGGCGGTTTCAAGAACTTCTTTGCGGTCAAAGCTCTACCTAATCCCTATATTCTTCGCATCCTGAAGGAAGAGGGGATGGGTGCCGATTGCAGCTCTCTACCAGAACTGATTCTAGCAGAACGGGTCGGACTCACGGGTGAAGAAATCATGTTCACCTCTAACGATACACCGGCTCACGAGTACGTGAAAGCGAAAGAACTAGGGGCAATTATCAATCTCGACGACATCACCCATATCGATTTTCTAGAACGCTCTGCAGGATTTCCTGAACTCATCTGCATGCGGTACAATCCAGGTCCCTTAAAGGGGGGAAACGCCATCATCGGGAAACCCGAGGAAGCGAAGTACGGCTTTACCCGACCCCAAATCATCGAAGGGTATGGGATCGCCCGGAAGAAGGGAGCCAAGCGGTTCGGTCTGCATACGATGGTGGCCTCTAACGAGTTGAATCCCGACTATTTTATAGAAACTGCCGTTATTCTCTTCGAATTGGCAGTAGAAATCCTCCAAAAAACAGGTGTACGGATCGAGTTCGTGAACCTAGGGGGCGGAATCGGAATCCCCTATAGGCCGGAACAGAAACCCGTTGATCTATTCTACGTATCCGAAGGGATCCGTTCCGCCTATGATCGGATCATTAAACCCAACGGCCTTCACCCGCTGCGGATCGTAATGGAGAATGGGCGTTGCGTTACAGGTCCCTATGGGTTCCTGATCAGTCGAATCATCCACGAAAAGAACACGTACAAGCGGTACCTAGGTCTAGATGCCTGTATGGCGAACCTCATGCGTCCCGGAATGTACGGTGCCTACCATCACATCACTGTGTTGGGAAAGGAAGATTGGCCGGAGATTGCTACTTATGACGTCACTGGTAGCTTATGCGAGAATAACGATAAGTTCGCCATCGACCGAAAACTCCCCTCCGCCTCTCCGGGAGACTTGATCTGTATCCACGATGGGGGTGCCCATGGACATGCGATGGGGTTCAACTACAATGGCAAGCTTCGCTGTGCGGAGCTGTTATGGCGAGAAGATGGATCCGTAGTACAGATTCGACGTGCCGAAACCATTGAAGATTACTTTGCCACCCTGGACTTTTCTGGGTTAAAGGGATAAGTCACAGCAAGGTGTGTATGAAACCACAGATCAAGGTAACGAGATCAGCGGTTACACCCTCATCTCAGAGAGTGTTCCGCTTTACCAGACTTCCTATTGGGGCTTGCCTCCTCTGGTTGATCGTCTCCATAATAGTATTCACACCTTCGCTTTCCGCTCTGAGTCTCGAGGATATCCTTCCCCAATTAACACAACAGGAACGGACCGAACTCCAGGAAAAGAAAGAGCTAGTATTCTACACCGATGGTGCACCGGATTTCCGGTTCCTTCCTTCCATCCCCTTGAGCGTTCGGGTGAAAACCTACTTTCAAGGATTTTCTCCCAATGTAGGAAACGAAGCGTTGTTCCTGATACCGTATCTTTCCACGGGAACCACACCAACGCTTCTTTCCCTGTACAATCGACTTAGAGCCGTGAGCACTCTGAGTGGTATCCAATACCGTTCCAGTAAGGCCAAAGGGTTAAGGGTTCTATTCTCCGACGTATATGCCGTGAAGGATCTGAAATCGAAAACAAAGATTCCCGACCCCCTAGTCCAAATTATTCCTCCGGAAGAATCCTTTCCGATCCACCTCGTAGATGCCAACTTCGGTAGTGAGTATTACGAAGCCTCCTACCTGTCCCGAGATAACACGATCGTATTCGGACTGAAAAACCTCACAAGTCTAAAATATATTTTCCCCGTGATCGGCACCGAGCGATTTCGAACCCAACTGTTGATCATCCCATTGGATACTGGACTCCTCGTGTATGGTGTGGCAGCAGTAGAGGCAAGCGATATGGTTCGTTCCCTCATCCACCTTCCCAGCGCTTTCTACAAACGGATGGAAGCCTTGAAGAATTGGTTCGCTGCAGGACTCTAACGAGTCTCTTATTCAATACGCGTTCTTGTTCACGAACCCTTTGATAAAGGTAAGGAACAGGATTTTCAGATCAAACCACAGGCTCCAATTCCGAATGTAGTATAGATCGTACTCCAGACGTTTTTCGATGCTGGTATCCCCTCTCCATCCATTCACTTGAGCCCAACCGGTGATTCCCCCTTTCACGCGATGCCGTAGCATATACGCAGGAATCTTTGCCTTGAACTGTTCCACGTAGATAGGTCGCTCGGGTCGTGGGCCAACAAGGCTCATTTCCCCCTTCAGTACGTTCCACAATTGGGGAAACTCATCCAGAGAGGTCCTTCGGAGAAAAGCCCCGATTTTTGTCACCCTCGGATCGTCCTTCACGGTCCACCCTTTCTCGTTCGAGCCATCGGAAAGCACCTTCATGGTCCGGAACTTCACCATATAGAACCGATCCCCATCCATCGTCATTCGCTCCTGTTTGTAGAACACGGGGCCTTTGGAAGTGAGCTTTATTAGGATGGCAATGATCAGGAACATGGGGGATAGGAGGATCAACCCGATCAAGGACACGACGATATCGATGAACCGCTTCACCAAGCCCGCGAAGAACCGTTCCTGAGGCTGGTTGATCTTGATGAGGGGGATTCCCATGAAATCCTCTACCGTACTCCCAATGAAATCGTAGGATAGATCTGGAAGCACCACGAGGGGGGTAACCACATTGTAGCTGGATTGGAGAAGTTTTCCGATTTTTTCCACATCCATGTGGGAATAGCCGATCACCACGAGTTCAGGATGGTATCGTTCGATCAGATTCTCTAACTCATCCTCGGGTAGGGAAGGGATTTCATACTCGGCTTCCTTTCCCCTTGCATCTACCCATCCAATGAACCGGTACCCAAGATCAGGTGAACTTTTCACCGTTTGGATGTACCTTTCCATCTGCGGACCGTTTCCGATCAAAAGGATAGGATGGAGAAGTTTGCCTTTCCAGTACATAGCATAGAGGTGGTTTCGGTAAGCGATCCGAAACAGCACCACCATGATCTCGCAGATGACTAAATAGAGAAGGATATGTCCACGGGAGATTCGTAGAGGAGCGAAGAAGTAATAGAGAACAACAATCGCTACCGTTCCCTGGAGGATAGCCATAAAGATCGAAAGGACTTCTCGGTACCAGGGTTGGATCCGGAACGGCTGGTACAACCGATTCACGTGAAAAAAGAACCAGTTCAGCACAACTGCTAGGAAGCCCAACTGAAGAAAGGTCATGGCCCAATCGGCATCATCCTCCCTGAGGATTTCGAACCGTATATAGTAAGCCACGATCCAGGAAAGGAAAGTAGCTACTGCATCGATAATTAGGAGCTGGAAGTGGAAGGATTTCCGGTATCGTTTCAACATAACTCTACCTCTCTCTATACCGTATACCCAATACCATCTGGAAATCTAGTGCAGTGCGCCCTGCTTCATGGTACAAGTTTCCATTATACACGAAACTCGGTTCCATGAGTATCACCAGTTTTGGAGAAACTGTATAGTACACTCCCTGTCTCTTATACACATCTCCGAGCCCACGAGA
>JAOABU010000034.1 GCA_026418195.1 Spirochaetota bacterium
TTGAGAATGTAAAGGAAAAGCACCCCATCCCGAAGGTAAAACAGTTTATGTAGGATTCCGGAGATGTACCCGATGAAGACTACGATCATGAAGGGAAGGCTTTTCCCGGTGAGTTTGGGAGCAGTGAGGGATCGGTAGATCGATACCGGCCAGGCTACCCCGAAGCAGACGAGCATTCCGATTTCGAACACACTCATGGGGTGCACTATAGGGGAAAGGGGGACTAAAAATCAAGGTGAAAACCTCTTTTTCCATCTTCCTGCTTTCTATATAATAGAGATATGCAAAAAAGTGTGCAGGTCCGATGGGGGGTGTTCCTTCTCCTATCCATTACCTTTGTCTTCCTTGGGATACGAATCGATAGTCTTCCGAGCTTTTCTTTTTTACCCTTTGATCTGCAGGAAACCAAAGCGCGTTCGGTAGCCCGTTCGATCCTTTCCTCCATGTCTTTGGAGGAAAAGTGTGCGTCCTTACTCCTCGTAGCCTACGGAGGATCGAATCGATTCACCGAGGAGTTTGCCTCGCAGTACAAGAAGTATCCTGTAGGAGGGGTTCTGTTCTTTGCCTACAACATCCCCAACACGGTAGAGAATCTAATGGATCTAACGAGTGGGATACGAAAGGTAGGGGAAGAAAGGGGGTTGGTTCCGTTCGTTGTCATCGATCATGAAGGGGGGACCGTGCTTCGTTTGAAAGGACTAACCACGGATCTACCCGATGCACGGGAAATTGGAAAATCCAAGGCTTCCGAAGAAACGATCCGACGATTGTTTCAGCTTACAGCCCGCCAACTCGCTCTTCTAGGGTTCACCATGAACCTCGCTCCTGTGGTAGAACCTTTGACCCCGGAAACCCAGTCCTTTTTAAGTAGGCGGTCGTACTCCCTAGATCCGGCTCGAAGCGCAGAGATAGGTGCGATGTTCCTGCAAGAGATGCGGGAAGCGGGTGTATTAGGTGTAGCGAAGCATTTTCCCGGGACCGGAGATGGGGATCCCCACGAGCGACTTCCAAAGAGTTCGGCAAAACCTACCGATCCCTCCGATCCATATTCCCTTCCCTTTCGAATCCTTCAGAAAAAGGGAGTACTGGAAGCTCTGATGGTTTCCCACGTTCGCCTGCCTCGGGAAGGGGTTCAGGAACCGGCTACCCTATCTAGTCTGATCCTCCAGAAGGTTCTACGGAACCTATGGGACTTCGAGGGTCTTATCGTTACCGATGATTTCCGTATGAAGAGTCTTACTCAGTCGCAAGATGCTATAGAAGGAGTGGTTCGTTCCATAGCTGCGGGGGCGGATCTGGTAATGTACTTAGGAGGCGAGTATCCACGGGTGCATGAAGCCCTGGTCAAGGCGGTTCGAGAGGGCCGGATCCCGCTTCAAAAGTTGAACGAATCAGTGGAGAGGGTGCTCACGTTAAAGGCAAAGTACGGCATCGCGAAAGGAACGGTGGATAGAAAAAAAGAAAGGATCTCTAATGGAGGGGCCGAGGATCCTGCGAACCGAATAAGCGAATTCTATCGATTGAAGAAAGAAGGGGATGCTCTGGTGCAGGAGATCCTGCGCTTACGGTAACTAGTTGCGTGATCGCATGACCGGAATCGCGAGCGAACTATAGTCCCGATCGTTCAGGATCCGCAGCAGCCTCCTCCCCCACAGCACGGAGTGTTGCGAGTGGGTTTCTGGGCTGGAACACAACAGGGAGAGTCCTGATCGGCCTGCTCGACCAATGAAGATCCGGGCGAGGGAGGGGATAGAATTTCTGGAGAAACGCAACAGGTTGCTGACTCTAGGGTGTTCCTCCTCCAGGGAAGCTTGTTGAACCATGTGGAGGCAAGGATGGCGTAAGCGCATCCAACCCCTGCCCGTACTTGGATGGCGGAGACAGGGCAGTTTTTCGCGCAGGCACCGCATTCCATACAGGCGTCGGGATCCCTCAGGACAACCCTGCCGTTGTTTCGTCCGAACACTGCGTGGGGACATACTTCGATACAGCGTCCGCAAGAAATGCATGATTCACTAGAAAATCGCAAACTTGTTACTCCGCTCAGATAACGGAACCTAGTCAATAGTTTCATAAGACCCCCTTGTTCACGAAAAGATCGATCCAGAGCCATAAGGTTCCTACCAGGAATCCCCCAGTTTGAAACGGTAGAGCGATGCGTGTCTCCTTCAGTACTCCGGAAAGGGAGGTGAACGGAGTGGAACCTGTGAAGTTCAATGCCAGGAAGGAAACGATGGGAGCAAGGAGGAGCAGATAGGGTACACCCTGAAAGGTAGAAAAGTGGCCGGGTGTTCCCGCAAGAATCTGTGCACCTATCAGGTAGATCCCCGTTCCAAGAAGACCTAACACCGCTCCTTTGAAGGAAAACGCTCTACCCGGCAACATGGGCAGAAGAGGAGGGAAGAGAAGAACACCTAGGAATGCAGCTGGGAGGATAGGCAGAAAAGCACGGAAGGATACCCAGAGACTTTTCCCTATCGATGTGGGAGTAGCATGGAGTGTAGAGGATCCTAACACAAGGAGGGCTCCCACGAAGGTGAGCAAACTTACCAGCAAGAGGGATGGTTTTATCAATCCAACCAGTTCTACGGGAATCAGCACGATCCGTTCGGTAAACGAGAAGGTCACCTGCCGCATCTCCTCGGTCGCCTTGAGGCCTGAGTCCAAGAAATTGGGTAAATCCTTCGCTCGAATGGGTCCGTAGATTACCCGAAATCCGGTAGCCCTTTCAACCTCATGTGCAGAGACGCCAGGAGCACCTAGTTGGGGAAGAATGAGAATTTTTTTTCCTTTTTTTTCCCGTAACCCGGTAGTTTCGATACGTTGAATCAACTCTATCGTTCCGAAGGTACCCTTACCTGCGGCGCACCACACATTGATCCCCTTCGTATCCAGAACCAGAATCCATACGTTCCTCCCCTTTAAGGCTTTTCTAAGATGATCTACGCTCAACTTGTAATTTGCGGTCACGAACACTAGATCCTCTTCTGTTGGGGTTCCTAGCGCATAAAGTCCGGGCTCCATCGTGTACGAGGATCTTCCGATTCCCCAACGCACTTTGAACGCACCCCAGTAGTCCTTCCATGTCCAGGAATCAGATAGAGGTTTCGCACGCATCATAGAGCACCCCCACAGCATCGAAGATTGGGAAGGGACTGGAGGAGCACATCGATGCTTTCCAGTACCTGCGCTCGCTTTTCCCTCGGAATCGAAGAGAATACCATGCTGAATTGTCGCTGCATCTCCTGCTCGATGCGTTCGAACTTGGCCCTACCCGCATCGGTAAGGGTAAGTTGTACCAGCCGCCGGTCATGGGGATGCTCTTTTCGGTTCACATTCCCGGAACTCACGAGGGAATCTACCACACGACTCATTGTACTTTTATCTAGCTCCAACCTCTGGGATAGTTCTCCTAACGAGAGGGGAGAGGAGCGGCCGATTTCTACCAACGCATGGCACTGAGATAGGGAAAGCCCACAGCATTCAGACTGCATCAAGTCGAGGAGTCCGAGACGACGCTCCAGAATACGCACCCGTTCCCGAAAGCGAACAATCTCCGCAGCATCGAGGGTCGGGACTAACTCCTTTCTATATTCTTCCATAGGGGTCCAGAGTATAGGAATCGATTGTGTGTGTCAATAGTTGTAATTAACAACAAAATCCCGCTGTATCCATTTTGTATTTTACTCCCTATTGATATTCTTGCAAAAATATGGCAGATTTACTGCATAAATATACACTATTTTTTAAGGAGGAGAGTATGGTCAGAAAATTGGCTCTGCGATGGATCGCTCTTTGTTTGGCCCTCGTTCTAGCGACGAGCCTTCTATATGCGGGTGGTGGGAAGGAAAAGGGTCCTGAGGCCAAAGCGACGCAGCCTGTGAAGTGGACAGCCAATTCCGTATGGCCTCCCGCCAATCACCACACCGTAGGTTTGGAAGAGTTCGCCAAGAAGGTGAAAGATGCAACGCAGGGCAAAGTGGAACTCCTTGTGCAGAGTGGGGGAGCGCTGGGTTACAAGGGGCCTGAACTCCTCAAGGTGGTGCGGGATGGACTCGTACCAGTTTCCGACATGCTCACTAGCGGTGTGGCCGGGGACGAACCCCTCTTCGGGGTAGTGACCCTCCCATTCCTTATCCAGAGTTTCCAGGAAGGAAAAGTATTGAACGACATTGCACGACCCTACTTTGACAAAGCGGCGGAAAAGTGGAATCAGAAGATCCTCTACATCGCACCCTGGCCTGCTGCGGGATTTTGGACCAAAAAAGAGATCAAATCCGTGGCAGACATGAAGGGGATTAAAATGCGGACCTACGATAAGAACGGTGCCCTCGTGGTACAGGCCGTGGGTGGTACTCCCTATCCTCTTCCCTTTAGCGAAGTGTACAGCGCCCTAGCAACCGGGGTGATCGATTCGGTACTAACCTCTACCCCGACAGCCGTGGATGCGAAGTTCTGGGAAGTGTTGAAATTCTACGTGCCTGCCAACGTAACCATGGCCACGAACCTGGTCACCGTGAACCTGAAAGAGTTCGCCAAACTGGACAAAGCTACACAGGATGCCCTCTTGAAAGCCGGCAAAGAGATGGAGGAAGCAATGTGGGCGAAGGTAGCACAATTAGATAAAGAGATGGAAGCTACCTGCAATAAGAACGGCATTGTAACCATTCCACCTAGCAAGGAGTTCCTCAACGATCTATCCAAGGTAACCAAACAGATCCGGGAGGACTGGCTTAAAACCGCTCCCGAGGATGCCCGGAAAATCGTGCAGGAGTTTGGCAAGAAAGTGGGGCGCGAATAGCGCACTCGTGAGGGTATGCGGATGGGCAAGAAGTTCATTGGCTTCTGTGACACCCTATCCCGGGCAGGAGGCATCCTGTCCGGGATCCTTATCGTGGCAGCTCTGCTGTTGATCCTGACAGAAATCCTGATCCGGTCCTTGTTCCATGGGACCTTATTCATCACCGAAGAGTACAGCGGTTACCTGATGGCCGCCCTAACCTTCTTTGCCCTTTCCTTCACCCTTCGGGAGAGAGCTCACATCCGGATGGTGTTCCTCTTCTCGGTCCTGAAGGGGAAGGCACGGAAAGTGCTGGAAGTCTATGCCTACCTGGTAGGCGCCCTGTTCAGTGCAGTGTTGACCTGGACAACCTTCAACTTTTTTTGGGACTCGGTGGTGAGCCAGAGCCGCTCCATGCAGATCTCAGAGACTTATCTGGCTATTCCACAGTCAGTGCTTCCGCTAGGGGCGGCCCTCCTATTCTTGCAGTTCACCGCCGAAGCGGTGCGTACGATTCTGAGTCCGATAACAGAATCTACTCCATCGAGAGAGGAGAAGATCGAAGCAGCTTCCTTGGGCCGCTAACCTAAGGATAGGAAGGGATAACATACATGGAACTACTGGTCATTTCCATCGTAATGCTTCTGGCTTTAACCTTTTTTCTGGGGACCACTATCTGGATCGGGATTTCTCTGTTCCTAGTGGGGATCGTAGGGCTCACCCTCTTCACTCCTGCCAATCCGTTCGCCATCCTGTCCAACATCGTGTGGAACAGCGTGAGTGGCTCTACCATGATCGCGTTGCCTCTCTTTATCCTAATGGGAGAGATCCTGTTTCGAAGTAAAATTTCCGAAAACCTGTTTAAGGGTTTGAGTCCCTGGATGCACAAGCTTCCGGGACGATTGATCCACGTGAATATCGCGGCTAGCGCCCTCTTCGCGGCGGTAAGCGGTTCCTCTGCGGCCACTACCGCTGCCGTGGGGAAGATCACTCTGCCGGAGCTCCTGAAGCGGGGGTACAACAAATCTCTGTCCATTGGTTCCCTTGCAGGAGCAGGCTCCCTCGGGTTCCTCATTCCCCCTAGCATGGTGATGCTGGTGTACGGAATCCTGGCCGACGTGAGCATCGGGAAGCTATTCATCGCAGGAGTGATCCCCGGTATCATTCTCGCCTTCCTGTTCAGCGGGTATGTGCTGATCCGGTGTCTGATTTCCCCAGAAATGGCACCTCAGGATACAGAGGAGGTGAGTTGGAAAGACAAACTTCGGGCCCTTCCTTTGTTGTTGCCTGTCTTACTTCTCATTCTGATGGTTTTAGGAAGCATCTACCTTGGATGGGCTACTCCCACGGAAGCGGCCGCAGTGGGAGTATTGGGTTCCCTCCTTTTTGCCTTCCTTTCCCGTAGCATCACGGGTAAGATCTTCTGGGAAGCGGTCCTCGGATCTGTGAAAACGAGTTGCATGATTATGCTAATCGTGAGCGGGGCCTCCTTCCTGTCCGTGACGGTGGGCTACCTTCGGATCCCCATGGAACTTACCCGCTTCATTGCTACCTTGGGGCTTTCCAAATACATGCTGATCGTAATCTTTTCCATCATGTATCTAATCCTTGGGTGTCTATTGGACGGGTTTTCCATGATCGTGATGAGTTTGCCCATCGCTCTTCCCCTAATTAAAACCGCAGGATTCGATCCCCTCTGGTTCGGGATCTACCTCGTGATCATGATCGAACTAGCGCAGATCACCCCTCCGGTCGGATTCAACCTCTTTGTGATCAATGGGCTTACAGGGGAGAGTCTCGGTTCCATCGCGAAAGCCGCTTTTCCTTCTTTTGTGATCATGCTCCTCATGACAGCCTTCATTACCGTGTACCCAGAGGTGGTGCTCTTCCTGCCCAAACTGATGATTAAATAGGGTAGGCGGGGAGGAAGAACATGAAGGAGAACCAGACTGTTCGCTTCCTCCGCATGGGGGAGGCCTGTATAGTGGTGGAGTTCGGTACCACCATCGATCCGGAAGTGAATGAACGGGTCCATCGATTGGCCCGACGCCTCAAAGAAGCCTGTAGTCATTCGCGAGTTCCACCGTTAAGTCCTACCGGGGATTCGTTTTTGCACCCTGAAACCACCACACATGGAGATGTTAACCTCCAAGGAATACGAGAACTAGTTCCTACCTACCGGTCCTTGGCCGTGTATTTCGATCCCCTTGTAGTAACCCGAACCTTGTTGGAAGAACGAATCGCTGCGTTTGTCCAAGAGATGGAGTCACCAGAACCTTCAGAGGTGTTGGCAGAAGACAGGAAGCTCGGGCAGCAAGGAAAGACGGTGGTAGTTCCTGTCTGCTATGGAGGGGAGTATGGACCGGATCTCGAGTTCGTGGCCAGGCATACGGGCCTTTCGGAAGCGGAAGTGGTAAGAATCCACACCAGTCGCACCTACCGGGTGTACATGCTGGGGTTCCTTCCTGGGTTTCCCTATCTGGGCGGGATGGATGAACGGATTGCCACCCCCCGATTAGAAACTCCCCGAACCCGGATACCCGCAGGTTCGGTTGGGATTGCTGGATCCCAAACGGGGTTCTATCCCCTGGAAAGCCCGGGAGGGTGGAGGATCATTGGACGAACCCCTATCAAAGCCTTTGATCCCTTCTCCGATACCCCCTTCCTCCTTTCCCCGGGAGACTTTGTTCAGTTCACATACATCCCGGAAGGAGAGTATCGTAAGCTATCGGAGTCTGGAGGTCGGCCGTGACACTCACGAATCCTCATCCTATGGATCACACTAGGAAAGTTACGTTCCGGGTCCTCGATCCAGGGCTGCTCACTACCGTGCAGGATCTAGGAAGGTGGGGATACCAAGCCTTTGGAGTGAGTCCGGGGGGGTTAATGGATGAGTATGCTGCCATACTCACGAACCTGCTGGTGCAGAACCCGCCGGACGCAGCCCTCCTGGAAATCACCTTGAAGGGGCCTACCCTTCGGTTCGAGAAAGCAGGGTGGGTTGCCTTAGGTGGGGCTGATTGTGGAGCAACCCTCGATGGGAAGCCGGTTCCAAACTGGTCCGCTTTCTATGGGGAAGCGGGATCTACCCTTAGTCTTGGGTTTGTCCGGGAAGGGTGTCGAGCCTACATTGCCTGTAGGGGAGGGTTCGATGTTCCACTCGTCATGGGAAGCAGGAGCACCTACTTAAGGGCTGGGCTAGGGGGATTGCAAGGACGGGCATTACGGGAGGGGGATGTTCTGGAAGGAATAGGGATGCTGGAATCACCCCATAAACCGGGAGGGATCGGGAACTCTAACCGCGATGATGGGAATTCCTCGCTTACCGTTACCCTTCCCCTTTCCTTGGTTCCCCGGTATGGGTCCCCCATCCTCCTCCGAGTGCTCCTCGGTCCACAGGAGGATCTGTTTGAACCAGAGGGGGTGGAAATCTTCTTTAGCTCTTCATACAGAATCAGCCATGAGGCGGATCGAATGGGGTACCGTCTAGAAGGACCCAAGATCAAACATAAAGGAAAAGCAGACATCGTATCCGACGCTTTGGCAAAGGGGGCCGTCCAGGTACCGGGTCATGGGATGCCCATCGTGATGATGGCGGATCACCAGACTACCGGTGGGTATCCTAAGATAGGAACAGTAATCCTAGCCGATCAATACTTATTGGCGCAGGGGAAACCCGGGGATGAGGTACGATTTTTCCCCTGTACGGAAGAGGAAGCTCGTATTGCCTGGCAAGAACGGAGGGATCGTCTTGCCCTGGTAAGGGCGTACATGGATAGATGTTGGAGGGAGTATGCCTAGAATCGATCTTAACTGTGACATGGGAGAAAGTTTTGGGGTATACGTCTTGGGTCATGATGAGGACGCTCTTCCCTTTGTCACATCCATCAATGCCGCCTGTGGGTTCCATGCATCGGATCCCCAGACTATGCAAAAAATCGTGGGATTGGCAAAGAAGCATGGGGTAGCAGTAGGTGCCCATCCTGGCTATCCGGACCTGGTGGGGTTTGGACGGAGGGAACTAGCCGCTAGCCCTGATGAGATTGAAGCGGACGTAATCTACCAAATTGGAGCTCTGGATGCCTTTTGCAGGGCTGAAGGTATGAAGCTTCAGCATGTGAAACCACATGGCGCCCTCTATAACCGTGCAGAGAAGGACCTCTCTACTGCCCTCGCCATTGCCCGGGCAGTTCGATCTGTAAATCCAGCCCTATACCTGGTATGCCTGGCAAACTCACCCATGGTAGAAGCGGCGAAACAGGTAGGGATCCCGTACGTGGAAGAAGCCTTTGCCGATCGCGCGTACACAGCCGATGGAAAGTTGGTTTCCCGCAAGGTTACAGGTTCCGTAATTCATAACGTGGATTTAGTGGCAGAGCGGGTGATGCGGATGGTGGTAGAAGGAAAGGTGCGGGCTATTGACGGAACAGAACTCAGTCTGCGACCCGATACGATCTGCGTGCATGGGGATACGCCGGGAGCCGTAAACATGATCAAAGCTATCCGTGCACGCTTGGCCCTGGCAGGGGTAGAGGTACGGGCGTTTGGAAATCGATGATGGGTAGTTTGGAAATAGGGTTAAAGGATTCCTGTTCATGCCAGAGATATCCGATCCTCAAATCCTGACTAGGACCTTGACTTGACCTAGCCGTTCCGATTTCGTAGGATGACACACCATGAGTAAAGAATACACGACGGAATTGCAGCTCGATTTTGGCCCTGATGGAACGAATCTAATCCCTGTGGTAACCCAGGATATCCATACCAAGGAAGTGCTTATTGTATCGTTTACCAACCGGGAAGCCTTCGAGGAAACCCGCAGAAGCGGTTACGCTACCTACTGGAGCCGTAGCCGGAACGAACTATGGAAAAAGGGACTTACATCTGGTGACCTGTTGAGGGTAGAAGAGATTCGAATCAACTGTGAACAGAACTCCCTGCTCTACCTAGTAACCCCCTTAGGACGAGGTGCCTGCCATGCGAAGAAGCCAGATGGATCTCCCTATGAATCCTGTTACTACCGGAAGATTCGTATGGACGGAAGTTTGGAGGTCATCAAGCGATGAGTATGGAAATGCTGAAAAGTAACGAGACTTTGATCATTGGTATGCCCGCCGGTTCCCTAGCGGATCCAAACAGAGGCGGGAACCTGATGCAACTTCTGGAAGCAGCGGGATTTCGAACCAAAGGGTACGATGCAGGGGGACCTACCACTTTCCCGGGGATTACCTTTCTCTATGGTTGGGATGGTCGACCTCAGGAGTTCGGTTCTCAACTCGGCATCGGGGAAATCGATGTAGCCATCGGAGGAGATGACTGGATCAAGGAACGGATCCTGGAACTGGAAATCGAATACGGTGTGAAGGTCACTCTTGAGAAAGTCCTTTCTCTCAAGCGAGGGGGGGTGCGCATCGTGGGCATCGTGAAAGCGGAAGTGGATTGCGATAGCACCGCCGAATATCTGCGTCGGCTGTTGCAGGAAAAAAAGCTCATCACCGTTGTAGCGGAAATGCCTTACTTGGCTCTCGATTGGATGCGAAGGGAACTCCTGGCGTTAGGAATGAAGGATCTAGCCGATTCCTGGGCTGTACAAAAGTACAAGACACCCCCAAGGATAGACAAAGGAATCCTGATCTACGAGACCTGGGGTAAGACGGAGTCCAAGGTAAAGAATGGGGGAGCGGATCTAGGACTGGAAATTACCCAATCCGGAAGTGCCATACGAAACTATGGACT
The DNA here is from genome assembly GCA_026418195.1 of Spirochaetota bacterium. Classification (GTDB taxonomy): domain Bacteria; phylum Spirochaetota; class Spirochaetia; order DTKZ01; family DTKZ01; genus DTKZ01. The sequence goes on from JAOABU010000034.1 coordinate 10,517, forward strand.
CAAGATCCTGGCCACGATCCTAGAGTCAGAGTCCGGAATCTGGATCAATCCATCGGTTCGAGGGAATAAAGAAAAATCTACCCTTCTCGATATGTTCCTGTTGAACCTGTACGGTACCCTCAATGCGGAAGGGAAGGTGCTGGTGGTGTTCAATGTGCCCAATCCGCTGACAGCGAAGGTGGAGGAATTCTTGCGGGTGAACTCCCTCTATGCGGACGAACCGACCCGAACAGTAGGGAAAGATTTTACCGTATACAGTATCCAGGTGGATACGGAGAATCCTAGGTTCCCATTAGCCCGAGTACGGTATGAACTAGCAGTTCTTGGCGCGCGAAGCATCGATACTATGCCCCTTTCTTCTTCCATTCCGGGGATAGGGGCTTTGAATGGGAAGCAAAAGGAATAAAAGCTAGCGGCGGATAACAACCTCGTATTGGTTTGTATTATGTTGCTGCTGTATGACCATCGCACAGAGACTTAGCACAGTAACCCATAATGATCGGATTCCCTCCATACTCCAGAATCTGGAACAGGTGTATGCTGAACTGGACGAAGAACAAAAGAAATGGAGCGCGGTATCACCCTTCCACTGTCCACCCGGTTGTGGTAGGTGCTGTGAACACTTTATTCCCGATGTATGGGAAATTGAAGCTCTCTATATTGCGGCCCAGTTCTTGATCGAGGGACGAGATGACGCCCTGCTATCCTCTACCTTTTCTAATGCTTTCGCTTGTCCCCTATTTCGGACAGAAGGAGAGTTCCACTGCACGGTGTACGAAACCCGGCCCCTGGTTTGTCGGGTTTTTGGGTTTGCCGGGGATCGGGACAAACGGGGGAACTTGCGGTTTGCGCCCTGCCGGTTTATGGCGGTAAAAGAAGGGAACTGGAAGGAGGAATCGCTCTTACAAAAAATGTGGACAAAGAAAGAACTATCCATATATTTCCCGGTTCTTCCTCCGGATATGACTATCTATGCGAGGAAAGTGCAAGCCATCGACCCTTCCTGGGCTATTGAACTAGAATCGTTAGTTACTGCCCTCCCGAAGGCAGTTAAGAAATTGCGTCTTGATTCTTGGTTTTCCAGCCCTGATCACGCTGCTTAAAAAAGTTGGATTGTCAGCTCCGTAATTAAAAAGGCGGGGTAGCTATGATGTTGCGCCCTGTCGATGACCGTTGAAGGTTGCCCTGCAGAAGCCGGTATGGAAACTAAAACCTAAGCCCCGGGAGGATGGGGCCTAGGTTCTTTTCACTAGGGGAAGCGTTTCACTTAGAAAGCCAAATCTCCTGCATTGGTTCCTTTGTTCGATTGAACCCCTAGGTTCACATCAAAGAACTTGGGGCCCTGACTGTCTTTCACCAGCACCAAGTCATAGGTTCCGGCTTCCAGGAAGGCTATCTTGAATGTGCCGTCTGGTTTTACCAACGTGCTCGCGTACGCTTTGGGGAAAGCGGGATCCGGAGTACCATCACCATCTCGATCAGAGCTGGTAGTAGGTTCTGTTCCATCCACATAATCCTCATCCTTATAGGCATAGACCGTAGCTCCAGCAGGTGCGGTCCCAAGAATCCATCCTGCTTCGTTCTCTACAATGGATCGGATAGCGGGTTTCAGTATGTATTGACCGTTCCCAGTCTTTACCACGGATTTTGAAACATCGAAATCCAGCACGATGCTGATACTTCCCGAAAGGGGGACCTGAAAGGCGTTGACGATTTTTACGGAGTTGCTTGGTACATTCAAACTTGAATACGTACTACCATTGTCCGTACTTACTTTTGCCGAATCGATCACGAAGCGGATTTGATTGATCTGTGTACCCCCGGCGATTTCTAATTCGCCAAGATTTGCCGTTACACCGTTGGTTAAGGTCAGTAAATCTACCTCCTTGGCTGGATTCAGGGTTAGGATCTTCCAACTTCCTCCTTGTCCGTCGGTGGCATCAGCCGATTCGTTTACCTTGATTTGAGACACACTGATCTTTACGTTGGTGATCCCCGATGTGTCAGGCGCATCGGTGAGCTTGAACGCTACTGCCGAAGAATCGTCCGAGGTAGAGCAGGAAACCGCGAAGAAAACGGCTGTGCCGAGGATAACCAACAAGGCTATCCATTTGGATTCTTTTGGGTGATTCGTTACTCGTTTCATTTTCTTCCTCCATACCTAAGTGTTTTATTTCACCCATTGATACTCTCGAGTGAACGGTTTGGTTGCATGATTTGTGAAAAAAAATTCATAAAGCGAAGTTGTCGTTTCGTCATGAAGGGGTTATAGTTTTTCTTCGTGATCGATCGGGAAGAGGATGAGGAAGATGTACGTCTGGTACACCGTGTGTTGACGGGGGATCTTCAGGCGTACGAAACGTTAGTGAGACGACATCAGCGAGGAGTGTACTTTTTCTGTTTAGCCTCCCTCAATAATAGAGAGGAGGCGGAGGATGCGGCGCAGGAAGTGTTTCTCCGCGCTTACCGATCCTTGAAGACTTTCAGTCTGGAAAAACGATTTAAAACTTGGCTCTATGCGATTGCGGTGAACCATCTAAGATCTCGGTGGAAGAAACAGAACAAAGGGTTGATAGATCGGATAAAGGAGTACTTTGATGGGACTCCTGAAATCGTCGGGAAAGATCCTGAAACTGTCGCGATGGAAGATATAGAGGAGGAACGGATCCGGGAAGCTGTTCAGAGGCTACCGGAGAATCTAAGGATTGTAGTCATGTTATACTATTTCGAGGAGCTTTCTGTTTCAGAGGTTGCCGCAACGCTCGGAATTGGTGAGGAAGGGGTCAAGAGCCGTCTGTTCCGGGCCCGTAAACTGTTGAGACAGTCTCTGGAGGAGGGATAGGAAATCGGTATGGTAGGATGGGGGGACCGTTCACCGCCAGTCCGAAGCATAAAGGTACCCAAGGAATGTGCAACGGAAGGGGGATCTGTGGAGTATACTTATAGATGGGGAATCCGATGGATTGTAGGGACATAAAGAGTCTTGTGGACCGCTGGGAGAAAGGGATAGACCTGAACTCCATAGAGAAAAAGTCTTTTTCCAGCCACCTCAACTCGTGTGCGACATGCAGGAACCATTATAGAACACTCTTACCCTTTCTTCTGGAAGAAGGGAAAGAAACTATATATTCAGAACCAGTACCCGATATTGCCACATCGGTCCTGGCAAAGATTCAACGCCTAGAACGCGCAAGACCCGAAAAAGTTGCCCATCCAGGGTTCCTTTCCAACCTTACAGAAACAATCTTCTTTTCTCTCTCCACAGTGTGGTTCAGGTTACGAAGGTTCATTCCTGCCTTTGCGCTAGGATTGATTCTGCTTATCGGTGGTAGCATCTTCTGGAGCCTTACATCAGGGCAATTCGGGAGAATGGCTTCTGATGAGGTAACGGTACGGTTCATGTTGGAGCATGTAAATGCGAGATCAGTGAGTGTGGTAGGTGACTTTTCCAATTGGAAAAGCTATCCGCTCCAGAAGGTGGGGGACAGATGGGAAATTCAAATTAAACTGAAGAAGGGTAGGGTGTATACGTATAACTTCGTAGTGGACGGGGAACATTGGGTTCCGGATCCTAAAGTTCCTTTCCGGGTAGAGGATGGGTTTGGTGGGGAAGCCACGCTTCTACAACTGTAGGATGCACAGGAGGGTACAGATGACTAAAATAAAGAACCGGTCCCGTTTGCAAAAGATGGGATGGGCTGTGCTCCTTTGGACTGGTCTGTATGCAGTATCGGGGGTATCGGGACAAGGGTTGGAAAGGGACGAGTGGAGGATGCGGTTCGAGGAATCCTTTCGAATGGACATAAAAGAGGATAGGATCCCTGGGTTCGTGCTGGAACGGATGAAAGGAACCCTTTCTGTCATGGAACAGGAAGGTTGGAGTCATGGATTGGAACCTTCGATCGTGGCCCACCTGGCAGCGGTTTTTGCCCGGAACTTCGATGAGGACCTTCGAAGAGGGGTATCCCCTGTACAGGCCGAACTCCTCTATCGGCAGATGTCCCAAAGCCTTTTTAAAGGGCAGAACAGATGGCGTGAAGGAACCCGTAGCACAGCTTTAGAGAGATTACGAGAACGAGTCCAAAGCCGATACCTGGGGAAAGACAAAGGTAAGGTGAGATTTTGGAAATCTGTCGGAAAAGATAGATACCCATCGAGGTTGGAAGGGGGAGGGTCTGATGGTTCGGTTGGATCTGGGGAGGGTGGTGGGGCCGGAAGTTCCCCTGGATCCGGAACAAGCAGCCCGGGTGGGAAATAGTTACAGGGAAGGAATAGAGTAGAGGGACGCTCAGTGAAACAGGGAAGCAAAGGGATAGTAGGGTTTGTTTTGTTCTTCATTCTTATACCCAAAACACAAGTTTTTTCCCAAAAGGTAACACTGGGTGAGATCCAGGCTTGGTTCCAGACAGAACCGATCGCCGCACCCTATAGGGAGGCAGTTCCCTCGATCATGCATGTGTTTGAATCTGCTTCTTCAGAAGGACTTCCTCTGGACCTTTTGTTCGATAAGCTGAAGGAGGGGATGGCAAAGCAAGTGCCCTTTTCTAGGCTTCTGTCTGTTCTGGAGGGGGAAGCAGTTCGATTAGCGAAGGTCCGAGGGATATTGCAGGATGGGTTTGGGAAAGAAGTGGAGAAGGATCCTCTCTTTCTTCAAGGAATGAAGGTAGGATCTCTGGCCCTCCTAAGCGGGTTTCCCGAAGAAGGGCTTAAGGTGGTATGCAAACCTCAAATAGGGATTCAGAAGATGGTAACACTGGTACCCCCTCTGGTAGAGATGCATCGGATCGATTCCCTTCCTACACAACCTCTTGCATATTTCGTGCAGACTTTATCAGATAGTTCGATCCCCTCTGCTCAGTATGGATCCTTTATATCCCTATATTTAAAGGCTACGGCTAATCGGATTCCCCCCCCCGACACCTTGAGACTGATGGGGGATATTCTGAAAGCCGGAGGAGGGATCCTCCAGATCGAAAGAGAATTGGCAAGGAGAACAAAACGGTGATGAGAGGAATGGGACCGGGGCAAAAGAAAATTCTCTGTATGGGATTTCTATGGAGTATAGGATTTTGGATATCTGGGCTATTGTTCCCTACTATCCTATGGAGTGATACACGGGTCGGGATGGAAGGGATACTTGGGAAACGGGAGGACGGAGACAGGGTATATGTTCCCCAAGGATGGGTAGATGTCTCGGTTTCTTACTATGTTTCCGAATCATTCAGCTTATTTGGGGATTTCTCTGCCAAAGTAGGATGGGATACGGGAATGGATTCATTTCCCTACGATGTATCGGGCTCCCTCTCTGGAAGCCTTCGAGGAGATTCCTTTTTCATTGGGTTGGAAGGAGGACTTCGGGGAACTAGATCGTACGACTCTCCGCGTCAACTCGAAGCTTACCTGTCATCCAACTTATCCTATGTAATGGAGGAAAGTTCCCTGTTCCTGAAACCATTTGTACAGACCGTTTTAGGGCCTACCGATTCAATCACCTTCGCACTAGAGCCTGGGATAGAGAGATTGCTGGGTGAAGGATGGATGGTAGCTCTATCGTTTCGGCCATCCATTACGTACTATTCGGATGAGTCCTCTGAGGTGTCCCTGGAACCAAGACTAACCCTTGATTGGTTCCCATCGGTTCCTTTTACCGCGAACTTACGGGGAGGCTGGTCTCAGCGATGGTCAGACAACTCCGATGTCCTTCAGGAATCTGTGTTTGGTGCATTGGAATTGATTTGGTATCCCGCGTTGAACACGATCCTTCGATTGGATACCATTGTTGAGCAAGTGTATCGTGGCATGTATACCTTGAACAAAGGTCTCACGATAAGCTCCAACATGGAAATCCGGCTTGGCCTTCCTTTTCCGAAGAACTCGTGGGACTTGATATTCGGTGGCGGGTACCAATGGAAGATCTACTCCGAAGATCCCCAAGCATCGGATGAGTGGTTCGTGCGAGTAGGATTCGAAGTGAAACTCTGATTAAAGGTATTTAACTGCCCACCTTTCCAACCGAGCATGCAGCTCCTCGTGCTTCCCTCTCCCTATCACCTGTTCCTCATGAACTTCGAATCTAGTAAAAAGCTCATTCTGTTCTTCTTCGGATAGAAAGGAATCTCCGAAAGGGAATAGGATATTGTTTTCCTTTTCGATGTGGGTCCGGAGGAGATTTATGTAGTTTTTTGCCTCCTTAGAAAAAGTTCTTGTATCAGGAGGGGTTTGCTCAAGAGCCCGGCGCATGGATCAAATCTATGTTACGGATTCTATGGGATGAGTCGGATTACCTAGCAAGGTGGGTTAAAAAACTATCCGCATTCTGGTAAAATAGGAAAACGATGTTGACTCCCATAGTCATAGTTACCCTGGCATCTTCCCTACTCCTATTCTTCGTAAATTACCTCCTGTACCGAGAATACCGTCAACAAGCACTGCAATTCTGGATGTATAGTTGGGGATTCTACACGATACGGTTTCTATTCGATCTTGCTTCGATTCTCGTGCCCTGGTTCGGGTGGGATCTATTCCTGCAGCTCTCTGTGATTGCCAGTGGACTTTTTCTCTTTCAAGGGACCTACCGTTACCTACATCCTAAGAAGAAGATACCTGTAGGCTGGGTTCTATTTGCCGCCTTCGTAGGGATACTGGTCCTGATCCATCCAATAGTTTCTTTACCTCCCTTGGTCACGACTTCTTTCTCCTTTCTTTTTTTGGGACTCTCTAACCTTGTAATGGGTTGGTATTTCTTTCAGGATCGATCGATCCCCCAAATAGAACGGTTATTATTGGGAGGGATCCTTGTGCTATGGGGAATCCATAAGTTGGATTATCCTTTCCTTCGGCCCTTCCCCTCCTTTGCGGTATGGGGGTACACCCTAGGATCGGTACTGGGAATAGCTACCGGTGTAACTCTACTGCTCGTGTTCCTGTCTTCGGAGAAACGGAGGGCCGAAACAGCCGAGTCCCATTTTTTTTCGTTGGTTAACTCCCTGGATGATGTATTCGGGATCCTGGACAGGGAAGGTCGATTTACAGGGGTATTTGGACAGTGGTTGAAGCGACAATCGGTTGAACCTTCCTGGTATATAGGGAAAACAGCCATCGACGTGTTTGGGAAAGAGATAGGTTCTACCCTCCATGAGATGGCTATGCGAGTGTTCCGCGAGAATACAGGGATCACCTTTGACTGGGAGATGCCTTTATCGGAAGGCAAACGGTACTTCCAGACCATCCTCTCTCCGGTAAGGGATGAAACAGGAGCCTGTACCGAAATCGTAACGGTTGGAAGGGATGTCACTTCTCTTCGACAGTCTCTAGAAGAAGTGCAAAACCGATTAGAAGAAAAGAACGTCCTTGTTCGAGAGATACAGCATCGGGTACAGAATAATCTACAGGTGATCATAAGTCTGCTGAACCTTCAGATGCAAAGCGAATCTTCTAAAGAGGCTAGGCAAGCTTTGCAAGTAGCCATTTCCAGGATTCATACCTTTTCCGACCTGTATAGCCAGCTACAGGATAAGGAGGATGTGGCTCATATTCGTATGGATCAATTCCTTCATTCTCTCGTGTCAAGGCTTCTAGATACAGGGAAGATCCTTGATC
>JAOABU010000085.1 GCA_026418195.1 Spirochaetota bacterium
GACAAAGGAAGATTACCTGCGAATCCTGGAACGTCTCCAAACAGGATAGGATGAACCGGGTTCATGCCCTACCCTTTCAATGCCCCTACGGTCAACCCCTTTACCACGTACTGTTGAAAGATCATAGTAAGGATGATGGCAGGGGTGATGATGGCTATAGAAGCGGCCATAACCGAACCCCAATCCACCTCCGCATAGGATACAAAGTTATACACTGCTAAGGGAAGGGTTTTCGTGTTTTCCATACTCAAGACCTGGGAGAACATGAAGTTATTCCAGGAAAATAGGAAAGATAGGGTGGTAGCTGTGACAATACCCGGAGTAGAGATGGGAAGCACAATGCTCACGAAAATTCGCTGACGTGTTACCCCATCTACCAATGCGGATTCCTCAATTTCTAACGGAACAGACTGAAAGTAACTGGACATGGTCCACACAACGATGGGTAGTCCGATTAGGATGTGGCTTAGAATCAGTGCCAAGAAGGTATCGATCAACCCTAATCGTGAGAACATCAGGTACCAGGGCAACAGGAGTGAAATCCCCGGCATCAATCGGGCTACTAGGATGATAAATCGGTAGGTTTCCTGCTTATATCGGGCAATGCTGTACGCAGCGGGTAACCCAAGGGCTAGAGAAATTAACGTAGCACTCACTCCCACTACTGCAGAGTTGAAGAAGAACCTCAGGAAGTTCTGTTCTTGGAACACCCTGCGATAGTTTTCTAGGGTCCTTGAAATCAAGAACTTCGGAGGAATGGAGGTGATATCCTTCTGAGTCTTGAAAGAAGCATCCAGCATCCAAAGAAAGGGAAACACCACCGGAACTAGAATAAAAAGAACAAGGAGAAAGAACAGGAATCCTTTGGAAAACGAAGAGACCTTATAGTACCATCGTCCTTTACCCATGGCCTCTATCCTTTAACCGGTTTACCAGGATACTGAAACTCAAGACGATGAGGAACAAGAAGAACAACACCACCGCTGCATGTCCGAACCGAAAGTAGTTGAATGAAAGGTTGTACGCATAGATGTTCAAGGTCTCAGAGGCAAACCCAGGCCCTCCATTCGTCATGGTGTAGATAATATCGTAGGTTTTAAATGCATCGATTGATCGTAGAACGATACCTGTCAGGATGATGGGTATTACCATAGGCACTGTAATATGCCAGAAGATCTGCCATCCGTTTGCTCCATCCACCCGGGCGGATTCATAGGGTTCTGGGGATAAGGAAGCGAGCCCCGCTAGGAAAATTAAAGTCATCATAGGGGTCCATTGCCAGATATCCACCAGAACCAGAGAGGGAATGACCGTAGTTGGATCTGCTATCCATTTTAAAGGAGCAAACCCTAATGATTTCAGAGCCCAATTGGCCAACCCAATGGTTGGCTCGTAAAACAGGACCCAAGCAATTCCAATCGCTACAGGGGTAGACACCAGGGGCAGAAGAAGTAGGAGTTTGATTCCCCCTTTTCCGAAGAACTCCCGGTTCAGGATCAACGCCCAGATCATACCTAGCACTGTTTCAAAACCCACAGCTAGGAAGGTGAAGTAGAAAGTCCTACCCACAGCAGCCCAGAACCGAGGCTCCTTCAGGATTTCTAGGTAGGAGTTCAACCCTACGAACCTAGGGGACATGCCAGAAGCGAGGTTCCAGGTGGTAAAACTTAAACTGAACGTGTAGAGAATGGGGAATACAAGCATGATCATAATGAAGAGCAGCGCAGGAAGGGGGAATAGGATATGAATATTTCGATCCACGATTCGGCTATCCAGCACTCGTACCTCCTCGGAATTAACGAGGTGCTTCCCTTTTTAGCTTTTAGAAACGAATCCGCTCTATGCAAAAGCAGATTCGACCCTAGTATAGATCAGAATTCGGCAATCCCTTCATCTAGAAGTGGCGGGCCATTGGCCCGCCTCTCCTTTCCATGGTGAATTAAAGTTCCCCAGCGTTTTTTAGGAGTTCATTCACCTTTTGCACCGCCTTTTTAGCGGCACCGGCTATGTCGCCTGTACCTTTCGTTTCAATGGAGAGCACAATTACCTCACCGATAGCATCCCTTGCCTCTCCAACGGCAGTCATCAAGGGTCGATCGTAAGGTTTCCCAATGGGACCCACCTTGATGGCAGTATCGGCCAACTGAGGATCGAACTTTTTCTGTACCCCCGCATCTTTCCATACCGAGGCTCTAGCCATGGTGATTCCCTTGTCCACCATTGCCTTCACTGCTATTTCACGGGAGGTTGCCCAGAGTAAGAACTTGTACGCTTCATCCTTGTTCTTCGATTGTCTGGAAACAGCCATTCCCCAAGAAACGACGCTGTACGGTGAGTTACCTTTCGGGCCTGCCGGGAACATCGCTACCCCTACGCTGTCAGCTACCTTCGACTTAGAGGGGTCCTTCAGGTTGCCTAAAAACACGCTGGCATCAGTCCACATGGCCACGTTTCCCGCCTGGAATACTGCCATGCACTGAGCCCAACTCATGTTCGTCACCCCCGGAGGCCCGTATTCAGCCAGCATCTGTCCATAGAACTTGAACGCTTCGATTGCTTGAGGAGTATCCACAACCGCCCCTTTCCCCTCCTGGATGAAATCACCACCATAGTTATACAAATAGCTAGAGAACTGTGTCACTGCCGCTCCCCTCTGTCCTCGGGAGACAATTCCGTACACTCCATTCTTTGGATCATGGAGCTTCTTTGCTGCCGCGATCAGTTCATCGAAGTTCTTAGGGGGAGACAAGTTTGCCTTCTTGAACAAATCTGTTCGATAGTAGAGCACCTCCCATTCTGTCACCAATGGGATGGTGTATACGTCGTTCTTGTGGGTAACGGCGCTCACTGCACTGGCTGCATAATCGGCAAAGTCGTAACTCGCAGGAGTTTTCTTTGCGTCCTTCAAGTAAGGAGAAAGATTCTCGTACCAACCATTCTTGAAAAACAACTTTCCTTCCTGAAGGGGACGAGTCATGAACACGTCCACAGTAGAAGACCGGGTGGCGAATTCGGTTGTGAGCTTCTGAGTTAGTTGATTCTCGTCATAGCTTTCCACGTTCACCTTGGTTCCCGTCTGTTTTTCATAGTCCGCGATCAAAGGTCTCAGAACTTCCATATAGGGGTGATTCGCCAGCAAAACTCGGAGAGTTTTCTGCTGAGCCGTTGCACCCATGGTCAATAGCCCTAGTCCTAAAAGACAAAGAACAAACCCACGCACCTTTCCTTTCATACGCACCTCCTCTTTAGTTCCTTAGAGTGAAACAAATTCGTTAGATTATTCTATTGTATGAACGCAAAATTCTATCTGTCAAGTAAAAGAGGGGGTCCCCATAGTAACTTTAGCGGTCGTACTACCCTCCTTCGAGCAGGAACATAAAAAAAGCCGGGCAATTGCCCGGCTTTCTGATCATAGAATTGAAGCGCACTAGCGCTATTTCTTAATACCGATCCCGATACCCACCGCCGCCAAAGCCGCCGTGCCCTCGGGAACGATTCCCTCTGTCGCGGTTCTGTTCCAGCGCTTCGTTCACGCGAAGCTGTCGGCCGCGCAGTTCCATGCCGTTGGTAGCCTGGATGGCAGCCTGGGCGCCTTCTTC
>JAOABU010000096.1 GCA_026418195.1 Spirochaetota bacterium
CCTAAATCCTTCCAGTGGATATCCACCGTGCCTCCCGGCTTGAACTCCCGGCTGAACATATCCCGGGCTGCGACATCGAGGAGCTTCGAACCTGCCCAACCCCCCTTGATGGCGTCGTACAGCACTTTTGGGTCCAATCCCGCTTTGGCCCCGAGAGCGAAGGATTCGGCGATCACGGCGAAGGTAGCTCCCACGATCATCTGGTTCACGCACTTGGCTACCTGCCCCATACCCGTACCACCTACGCGAACCACCGAAGCTCCCATGGCGGATAAGTAGGGCTTGCAGGTTTCGAACGCTCCTTCCTCGCCTCCTACCATGAAGGAAAGGGTCCCTTCGATGGCCGCCTTTTCTCCACCGCTCACCGGAGCGTCAAGGAATCGAAGTCCCCGTTCGGATAAAGCGGCGGCAATTTCCTGCGTGATTTTTACTTCCGTGGTGCCCGTATCGATTACGATGGAACCGGGTTTCAGGGATTGAGCTAACCCCTTATCTCCGAGGATTACAGTTTTTACCACCTCCGATGTGGGGAGGGACAGGATCACGGTTTCGCAGGAAGAGCCTATCTCCGATATTGAGGCAGCGGGAATGATTCTGGTTCTATCGGAGGTTTTTACTAAGCGTTGAATTTTACTGGCATCCGTGTCAAACACTCGAATTCCCGGGAATTTCGAAGACAGATTAGAGGCCATGGGTCCACCCATGACCCCGAGACCGATAAAGCCGATCTGCGCGCTCATCCTAGGTATACCTCCTATGCATTCCTCTTTTCACTATCCCTGTAACGCCTGCACGACTTGGGATAAGGTGGAGTCATCCCCTACGTTTCCAGGAAAGACTATGTAGGCTATCCCCGGCCATTTAGATTCAGGACCTAACTGCCAAAGAGGTACCCCCTTGGCGATCTGTCCGGGAACGTACGCTTCCTTTACTCCCATACCCGTGCGAGCAATCTCGATACTGGTGATTCCACCCTTCGCGACTACGAACGCGGGGCGTTTTCCCACGAATTGCACCACCGAACAGAGGGCCATCATGACCCGGTTGCCGAACTCGAGAAACTCCTTCCCTTCTGCTTGCCGGACTTTCCGGGATGTGTACACAACTGCCGTTTTACCCCGTCCGATCGCCTGGTCAGCGGCTTGAGCCACCCTCGTGACTTCTTCGGCTCCTGCTCGATCTCCCTCTGCGATCCGGTCAACTTGAAGTTCTATCGCGTCGCAGGGAACAGTCTTGAGCAATTGATCTAGCTGCCGCCCCGTTTTACCCACGTAGGAGCCCACCACCACTAGGCCTGCGTTCCCTTTGGCTCCAGCACTTCCGCTCAACCCGAGTTCTGCTGCACTCAATAGAGGCCGGTCCACGAATCCACCCCGAACTTTTACGAAGCAAGCAGCGCACCGGTAGGCAAACCGCTTTCCCCGTTCCTCTGCCTGTATTAGAGCTAACACAGCGGTTTCCAGGTCTTCGTAGCAGGCAGCGTTTACCACGATGGGGACTCCCCCTTCGGCACGGGAAAGTACTTCCAAAGCACCGGGAATGCCCCCTGTACGGAGAGTTTCGAGGGAAAGGGAGAGGACTTGGTTCGCCTTCCACCGGCCTTTCGTTTTCTCCTCAACCCATTCCTTTAGATTGCTTTTGGTATACCCGAAGGCAGGATCCTTGGCGAACTCGGTCTCGGCTGCAGGAACGATCCGATCCCCCAAGTCTACCCAGTGGGTATCGTCGATGGTGAACCTACCCGCTTCGAAAAGAGCAGGGGCCAGAATTACCCCGTCGACCTTCAACTCATAGCCATCGAGAAGAGCATCAATCTCTTCGGGGAAATGTCCCCGAAGAGTGCTATCGCTCCGAGATGCCAGAAGGAGAGGCAGGTTTTTCCCTGTTTCACCCGCCAATCTCCGGCTCGCAGTTCTTAGGTTGGCTCCCAGCGCTTGAGTTAGTTCCCTCATCTCCTGAGGCGGTAATGCCCGGGAATTGGTGGAAATGTAGAACACCTCGTCCGGACGGGATAGGGCACGATAAAGGGTATCGATAGACCAATCCATGTATACGCGGATCCCATGTACTGTCTGTGTGCCCGTAGGATCGTCGTCCACTACCACCAGTTTCTGATTCGAGGTAGCCAGGTGTTTTCGGATTTCAGAACGATCTTTAAGAACATGCCGAATGGGCGGCTTTCCTTGAAGGAGCTGAGATAGTGTCATGGCACGATTATAGACCGGGAAGAACACCTGTGAACAGATGAACTAATAGATCAGTTAGGAGATTCCTTCCTCATCTGAACCAATGGGTACGCAAAGGCGGCAATGCTGATCAGTAGGAGAATCAGGCTAGCCGGTCTATAGAAGAACACTCCATACCCTCCCATGATGACAGCACGGCGAAAATTCACCTCCATCAGTTTGCCCAACACCATCCCCAGCACGATGGGCGCCATGGGGTATCCGTGCCGCTTCAACACCCATCCGACGACACCAAACCCAAAGCAAGCACCCACGTCGAAGAGGGAGTTCTTCACAGCAAAGCTTCCCACCGAAGCGATAGAGATGATCAATGGGATCAGGACGTTTAAAGGCACCTTAGTTACCTTGATCCAGAGTCGGCTACCCCAGTATCCCAAAAGGAACATGACTCCATTGGCAACAAACATACTGGCGAATAAGCCGTAAATAAGGTCGGGTCGTTCCGTGAATAGGAGGGGGCCGGGTGCAAGATCATGGATCATGAGGGCACCGATTAGTACGGCTGTCGAAGCGCTACCGGGAATCCCAAGGGTCAGGAGGGGAACCATCGCACCTCCTACCGAAGCACTGTTCGCAGCTTCCGCTGCTGCTACACCTTCAGGGTTCCCTTTCCCGAACGTCTCTGGATGTTTACTGGTGCGTTTCCCTAAATCGTACGCCAAGAAGGAGGCTATGGCGGATCCTGCTCCCGGGAAGATTCCGATGAGGGTGCCCACAAGAGAAGCTTGTAGAGTGGCCCATTTGAGGTTCCAGTAGTCTTTCAATGTGGGCCACTGTTCCTGTTTAGAAATCTCGCCGCTCAGGCGGGTTTTCCAGGAGCCTTCTTCAATTTTGGAAAACACCTCACTCAATGCGAAGAGTCCTATAAGGGCCGGAATAAAATCGAATCCATCGAACAAACTTGTTTCCCCGAAGGTGTACCGTTTGACCCCTGAAATGGGATCTATCCCAATAGTATTGATTAGGAGACCTAACAGGGCTGCAGTGAAGGCCTTAGCCCAATCCTTTCCGGCCAAAGAAGCTACGGTGGACAAACCAAAGAGGGCTAGGGAAAAGTATTCGGCAGGATGCATCTTTACTGCAACAGCGGCTAGGGGTTGAGAGAAGACGATGAGGATGATGATTCCTACCATGCCTCCAACGGTGGAAGCCACAAGGGAAATCCCCAACCCCCACCCAGCCTTTCCCTGTAAAGTCAATGGATACCCGTCGAATGCGGTTGCAACCGCAGAAGGGGTTCCTGGTGTGTTGATGGTTACTGCGGTGATGGATCCCCCATAGTTGGATGCCAGGTAAACGGCAGTAAGGAGTACAAGTCCGATTAAAGGAGGCATTTTGAATGTAAAGGGTAAGAGAATCGCGACTCCCATGGAAGGAGACAGCCCAGGCATCGCTCCCACGAAGATTCCTGCAATGACCCCTACCACAATGGCGAGAAAGGGAGCAATTCCTGCGATATATCCGAATCCTTCTATCAGGTGGGTGATCAGTTCCATCGGTTACGCTCCTTTTCAGTGCTCTTCAAACATTTCCAAATCTGTGTTCAGGTTACCCTGGATGTCGAAAACTAACCCAAAAGATACGGAATCAGGATCCCTTCGGGAAAAGGAACCGATAGAAGGGAATAGAAGACCAGGTAGAGAAATGCGATCCAACCAAGGGAAAGGACGATCAATCCAACCGGATGGGTGTAGGACAGAAGACGCATCCCAATAAGTAAGAAGAAAAAGCTAGCAGGGAAAAAGCCCAATAGATCGATAGCGCCTAAATAACCTAGGCACAAGAGAATGTACAGGAACACCATTCGTGATTGAGAACTAGATACAGACGGATCGGATTTTTCTTTGCCTTTATTTATACGAATTGCAAGGTAAAGGGAGCAGAGAAGAATTCCTAGGATCCATAGTCTCGGAGTGACCCCTGCGCTCACCTTACCTTTCACGGGGAAGGCGAATGACAATAGAAGGAATACCAAAGATAGGTATACCAATGAGACAAGAATAAGAATTTGGCTCTTGTACGGCGATTCCTTTCTACGAAGGAACAAGTAGAGAGGGATTTCGATCCCTGCTAAGAATACTAAAAGTACTCCTAGCCCTAACGGACTATCAAGAAACGTGTTTATACGTTGGATCGTCATAGGCCCTCCAGGAAAGCTCAGGCAGGAACATCCAGAGTGGATGCTCCTGCCTCCTTCGGGTTACTTTTTCAAATACGTCTTGAAATCTTGCAGTTCACTTTTTATCATCTGATTGAACTTATCCCGCTTATAATGGACGAGTTCCATCCCTCCTTTCTCAAAGAACTGCCGCCAATCCGGGTCCTGGTTCACTTTCGCAAACAGGTCGTCGTACCAAGCAATGATGGGATCCGGAGTCCCTTTCTTCACGGCGAATCCTCTCCACATTGACTCTTCATCGAGACCTTCCAGTCCCAACTCCTTGAAAGTCGGTACATTGGGGAATTGGGGAAGCCGTTTCAATGCAGAAATGACAGCGATCATAAGGTCGGGTTTCCCTTGAATATCAGCTGGGTTCCCTACATATACTTCCGCTTGTCCTCCAATGACGGCTGCCATGGCCTGGGCGCCGCTATCGTAAGGAACGTATTTTCCAGTAATGCCTGCTTTGGCCCATACCTTATATGTCATCACTTCATCTACTCCGGGAGGAGCTACCCAGATCTGCTGTCCGGGCCGAGCCTTGGCGTCGGCAAAAATTTCTTGGGCGGTTTTTACTTTGTTTTTTACGCCCGTGATAATGCATTCTGGATCGTTCACCAGAAACGCAATCCA
The DNA here is from genome assembly GCA_026418195.1 of Spirochaetota bacterium. Lineage (GTDB taxonomy): Bacteria > Spirochaetota > Spirochaetia > DTKZ01 > DTKZ01 > DTKZ01. The sequence continues at coordinate 5,041 of JAOABU010000096.1, forward strand.
GTCCAGCGAGAAAGGATCTATCTTGGAATCTGTGGCAACGAGATTCGCGATGAGAGTTTTCGTTACTGCCATCAAAGTATATCCATCTGCCGGTTGGGATAGAACGTACTCCCAGCCGATCATTCCACCGGCGCCCGCTTTGTTCTCTACCACGAAAGTCGCCTTGGTGTACTTACTCGCGATATCGGTAAACTTCCGAGCGGTTATGTCGAGGGCTCCTCCGGGAGCAGTGTATACAATCAAACGAATTGGCTTGGTGGGAAAGGCCGGTGCAGTTTCTTTTTTGCCTGCAGCAAAAGTCAGCGTGCTGACAAATAGTACTATTCCGAGCAGCAATAAACGCTGTTTCATCACCCGTTTCATACCGTACCTCCTCTTTTATTGTATCATCCCCACTACCCGTTTAGCGGCCTTCAGGTAGTTGGTGTTTGGCATGGAAGACAGCCCTAGCCCTTCGATTACGGTTTTCATCCCACTGTAATTATCGCTTTCCACACAGGCACTTTCCAATAACGCACCATTGAACCAAACCTTGGCGTACTCGCAGATGATCCCTTCGATGGTAAACCCATACCTCATCTTTTCCACCGATACGGGGGTAAGGTCCGGATGTTTCCGAGCGAGCTCGATGAACTCTTCGATTGTGTAGGACTCCTTCTCTAGCTTCATCTCTACTCTAAGGTGAGAAAGGATCGTCTGTAAATCGGCTTTTTTTACAGGGAACTGGAACTTTCCACGGGGTTGAAAGATTTCATAGCCTTCGGGAGTTTCCCCTACCTTTGTTTTGATGTCCAGCAACCCCTCCCGTACCTTCACGTTCGCTTCGTTGGTGTGGACAGAAAGGAAGTACGTTTCTGGAGGCATCTTGCGTGCCTGTTGCAGAATCGTTTTCCCATTCCACATCTTGGATTGAACGAGTTCGATGATCCCGTGACCGAATACCCGAAACTCTGCCCGGGGTACGATCTTTGCCGCTTCTTCAGGCGAAAGGGCTTTATTCTTGGCATACACGTCTGCCATAGGTTCCTCCTTGTGTTTCCTTCGCTCATCTTACTGTCGTACTAGTTATACCACCTCTCTGGCGGTTGAATCCAATAAAAAGAATTTAAGGGATGGATAAAAAACTTTAAGGATTGGATGGAGCCATTTTTCTTGACAGAGAGGCTTCCTGTTGCGGAAAATAGCGATATCCGGATCCTAAACTCAGATCCGAAGGAGGTGAGGCGGTGAACCTTTTAACCCTAGATCGTAACCGGATTTCAAAGGCAGGCAAAGTGTGTATTGTAATGGGAAACGAAGCGGCTGACTTGGATTCGATGGCTTCATCGGTTCTCTATGCATTATTAAAGAGTCGGGTAGATCCAGATCCCTCCCATATATACCTTCCCTTTGCACCAATCCCAAAGGAGGATTTCAAACTCCGCACCGAAGCGGTGTACCTGTTCAAGGAAGCAGGGGTAGGGCAAGACGCCCTATTGTTTGCTGGAGAATTGGAGCTCCATCCGTTGCAAAAGGATGGACGCTTGTCCCTGATTCTGATGGATCACAATAAATTAAGCAAGGATTATACCGCCTATGAAGGGTTCGTGGAGGAAATCATAGATCATCACAAGGATGAGGGCTGTTATGCACAGGCTAAGGTTAGGAAAATTGAACCGGTGGGATCTACCTGTACGCTGGTGGCGGAGGAATACCTACGACTCGCCCCTCAACTCCTCTCTCGCCGTGAAGCGATGCTTCTCCTAGGAACGATACTCCTAGATACCGTGAACCTGGATCCCAAAGCAGGCCGTGTGACGCCCAAGGATACAGAGATAGCGAACACACTCAAACCCAAAGCATCCATCGACTCAAATACCCTCTTCGAGACGCTCCAGAGGGAAAAGTTCAATGTGTCTGACCTAACTACCGCCGATCTTCTCCGCAAGGACTACAAAGAATACATGGCGGGAAAGATTAGGTATGGAATGAGCACGGTGCTTATTTCCCTGGATACCTGGAAAAAGAAGGATCCTCTATTACAGCGAGAACTGGAAGCGTATCGAAGGGAAAGGAAATTAGACCTCCTGGTAGTGATGATCGCGTACACAGAGCCAAAGTTCCAACGGGAACTGGTTCTGTCTGGAGAATCGGAAACCCTTATTGCCTCCCTGGTGGAGTACCTGAACGCGAAGGGGGCCCAACTTGTTCCGATCGGATTTCCCGGAGGGTATACACAAGGGAATGCAGAGTATTCAAGGAAGAAACTACAACCCTTAGTGCAGGAATTCCTTGCTTCGAGTGTAGGTTAACACGAATTGGCTAAATGAAGATAAGGTGAGGGGTGTGGTAGACTTTCGCTGCACCATATAGAAGTATCGCTTCACTTCAAAGCCTGAAAGGGAACAAGCGGCCAAAAGCCCGGAAGCTACTTCCTCTCGAACGGTAATCCAACATACGATGGAGGCTCCTATTCCCTGGATCACCATCCGTTTGATGGCTTCGATGTTGTTTACCTCGAAATGGATCTGAGGAGAAAAGCCTAGTTCGCGGAACCGAGTATCTAGGCTCTTACGGGTCACCGTGTTACGAGCGGGTAGGATGAGGGGTACGTGGGTCAGGTCTTTAAGCTGTATCTGCTGCTTCTCTAACAGGGGATGTTTCGGTGGGAGGATCAACACGTGATGGTCAAGGAACAGGAGGGTGGCTTCCAGGGCGTTTTGCAGGGGGAAAGGTTTGCGCCTTCCTAGAAAACCTAAATCGATTTGTTGGTCGAAGAGCATCCGTTCCACATCGTACGCGTTCTGGATATCGAGAGAAAAGGTAAACCCGTTGTCCACTGCGCGGTAGGCGGAAATCAGTTTAGGTAGGATATACATGCCTGGAATCAGACTGGCTCCAATCCGTACAGGTTCTTCCCCTTGGTTGGTCAACTGGTTAAGAGCCTGCTTGCAAGAATCGAAATCCTGCAGTAGACGCTCCGCATGGGGTAAGAACGCGTTTCCCGCTTCTGTGAGCCGAAGGGATCTACCCGCTCGTTCGAACAGTTTGGTTTGCAACTCATGCTCCAATTCGCGAATCTGGGCGCTAATAGCCGGTTGAGTATAATGGAGATGTTTGGCAGCCTCGCTGATGCTCGAGAGGGTAGCAACCGTGTAGAAAGCCCGTACTTTAATCAGATCCATAGTTGCCTCTATCCCCAATTCTAGCGATATTTAAACTTGATATTTCTATATATGGAGGAACATATATGACTGTGAACATGGGAACCCTGGATCGGATTATTCGGATTATCCTGGCAATCTTGTTCGCTCTATTGATTGTGACCGGAACCGTACAAGGAACAGTAGCCACAATTCTGGGAATTCTGGCAGTCGTGTTTGTCCTGACTAGTGTCATTCGGTTCTGTCCCTTGTATGTACCGTTTCATATTAACACGGATAAAAAGAAAACTTAAGACCCTTCGATTCACTTGGCGGGTAGAAAATCGATAAACTGCGTAGGTACGATTTTTTCAGGAATCATCCAGACTCCAGAAGCATCCCGTTGATAGGGAGCGATGGTTAGTATCACTTCTCTGTTGTTCGTTTCCAGTGCCTGTCGTAAACGTTCGTAGGCTAGTACAAGTTCCTTTTCTCTGGTATTGTTCGTACTGGATAGAAAAATCAAACCTACCGTACCACAGAGTGTGGTATAGTATGGCAGTTAAGGTCAATATGGAGGCTTGTAGGGAGGAAGAACCATGACGTTCCTTCACGTAGCGGATCTTCATCTATCGGTGAACGAAAAGGAGTACTCCTTTTCCGTATTCCGGGAGGTCCTCAAAATCGCAATAGAAGAGAAATGTCAATGGATCCTGATCTGTGGAGATCTATTCGATAGTTGGGAAGACTTGATCCAGTTACGGGAAGAAGTACGGAACATGGTTCAACCGTATAATTCCGAGTTTCAGATCTTCTTTGTTCCTGGAAACCATGAACTAGGAAAGAACCCCCAGGCGAAGGAGCAACTGAAAAAGCTCGATCTTGGAACGATCCAGGTATGGGCTGATACTCCTTTTACAGTGAAGAAGATCAATTCCACAGTGGAACTGATGGTTGTTCCTTATTCACGGGGGCCTCTCGAAATTGAGGGTTGGCAAATCCCTCCTAAACAATCGACCTACCGAATCCTCGCCGCCCATGGGATGGTGCCTGGTGTGGTGTACCAGGGGCAAGAGGAGGAAGAACTAGGAGTGCTGGATCTTCCCATCTTTCAACGGTTTCAGATCGATTATGCAGCGTTGGGGCACCTTCATCTTCCCTTTGAAGATCCCAAAGGAACGATCCCGTTTATCTACCCAGGCTCAGCTCGGGTATGGCGAGCAGGGGAAGAGGGACCGAGGCGTGTGGTGATCTGGGAAATAGAGGGCAAAGAAACCGTATCGAAGAATGCAGGCTCCCAATTGTCCTCCGTAACCCTTCGAAAACGGGTTTTAGGCTCAGCAGGAAGGTTCCTCTCAGTGGATGTGGAAGTAAAGCTGAACGGGACAATCCCTGAGCCTCTGGTACCCGAAGATATAGGCAAGGCAGATTGGATTCAACTCAATCTAGTTGGAATTACCGAAGATGAACGGAAGACCAAACAACAAGCGGAACTCTTGCGAGTCCAACTGGAAAAGCGAGTACGAAAAGTAACGGTAGATTCTACGAGACTGGAATGGATAGAAGGGCTTTCCAACCATCCTTTAGCCCAACGGTTCCTTTCTTTGTGGGAGGATCGATACCGAAGCGCGGAGGGGGAGGAGAAGGAAATCCTGCGTTACGCTCGGCTCCATGGATTACGAGCCATCCAGGAGATACGAGGAGCTCGAAGATGATCAAGAAGATCTCTATCGCTTCATTCGGAAAGTTCCGAAACTACCAGGTCCCCTGCGCTCCAGTAACCATCCTTGAAGGTGCCAACGAGTCAGGGAAAACTACCATCTTCGATGCCCTGTTGGATGGGTTGTGTAAACCAAAGGGTACGACAGAGGCAGGAAAACTCCTCAAAACCCGGTACGGAGAGACTCGATCAGTTACCCTGGAGTTTGAGGGAACCCCTCTATCGATCTCAGCGGTAGATTTCCTGAACCTCTTTGCCATTCGAGCTGGGGATCTTTCTGTGGAAGTTTCGAAGGACTCGGAATGGTTGTCCCGGGTGAAGGCTCAGCTGTTCAGTGGGGGGATCGACCCTATATCCATAGCGAATGAGTTGACCCGACAGTGCGAAAGCCGAGCAAAGAACACCTTGAATGGGGAGTTGCGCGAGCTGCGAGAAAAGGTAGCGAGCCTTGAAAAGGAGTTACAGGAATTACAGCATCAGCGGGAAGCGGCACTTCGGGAAGAACAGGATTCGGTACATTCAGAAGAGGAGCTGGAACGGGTAAAAATTGAACTCGCGAATATCCAGAGAGAAGAAGGAAGGTTGCGCTGGTCTCTCGACCAGCAGAAACTCCATCGTTACCAGAAAGAGTTGTTACAGATGAAAGCGTCTCTTGAATCGGCAAAGAGGATGAAGCAGGAATTGGAAGAGATTCCTTCGTATACAGTAAAAGAGCAGGAGGGCCTTCGAACCCTGGAACGAAAGCTTCAGGAACTGGATGGTCGCATTCAGAAGCTTCGAACCCTTGAGGAAGAGGCACAGAAAGAGCTTCAGAGACTCAGACCAGAAATAGAGCAACTTTCTACCCAGTCCCGAAGGTTGCAACAGATCCGAGACCTAGGAGTTTCCCTAAAAGCCCGATTACAGGATCGATCCTCTTTCATAGAGATGAAGACTCGCTATACCTTCAAACCGGTTCTTCTAATTCTGGCAGCGATTGTACTGAGTTTGGGTCTGTCTGGAGTGTTCATTTTCCCGAAAGATCTATCTGTCCTTCCATTGGTAATAGGTATGTTGGGAGCTGCTCTGTTGAGCTTCCTTGGGATTCGGAGGGAAACGAGGGAGGATGACTCGAAATTTCGAAACGCGTTGGAAGGAATCTATGTGGAATGGGAAAAAGAAGGCGGTGACCCTATTCCAGAAACTAGCTGGGAAGGATTTGTTGCAACCCTGGAACGAACCGAGGAACGGCTGAAGAACCTCCGAACAAGGCTGGAAGAACTGTATGGTAAAGAAAGGGAAATCAGAAACCGCATAGAGACTTTGGGAAATGAACTTGGTAAGTGTCGGCATGAACGAGAAGAAGTCGGACATGCACTTAAAATACAGTGTGATCGACTGAAGGTGAGAGATAGTACCCATTATACTTTACAAATGGAAAAACGATCGGAGAAAGAGTCGCACCTTCGAGAACTGAATCGACAACTGGAGGAAGCGTGTAAACGGTATGGTCAATCTGGAAGGGAGGAATTGGAAGGTTTCCTGCTAACAGAACTGGAACGGATCCAAGGAAAGATTACTGAGGCTGAACTACCGGAAACAGACGTGAGAAGGTTAGAGAATGTTCTCCGGGAATGGACAGCTCAGGAGGAGTCCCTAGAGAGGGAGGAAAAAAGGCTGATCCAGATCGTGAATCGGAAGAAAGGAGAAGTTTCCGGAGCGTATAGGGATCTGCCGGAACGGATTGTAAGAAAAGAGAAGGATCTGTTCCAAGCGAAAGCGCTTTTAAAGGAAAAAGAACGCTCCTTGAAAGGGGCGGAACGGGCGGCCGAACTCTTTCGTTCTCTCTCAGAAGACAATGATGCTCTTCTGTCTTCCCTATCAGAGGAAATCGGGAACGTTTTTTCCCGCATCGCGCCCGTAAAAGGGGAGAAGAGGACTGTAGAGGGATCCCGGAAAGTATCATTGAAGACTTTCTCCCTTAAGGAGACGGAGGTGATGGATGCAGGGGGGAGTCTAAGGCCCTTCGGTGCGATAGAGAGAAGGGCGGATAACGAAGGTGTGTTTCTCTCGTCGGGTACGCGGGATGCGTTTCTATTAGCAGCTCGCCTGACCCTGGCTCGAAAAGCCATCCCAGGGCATGGGACAGCTATCCTCGTGATGGATGAACCCTTTTTAACCCTCGACATCGAACGAGTAGACCGGGCCATTGAGGTTCTGCAAGAGTTCCACCAGGCTACGGGATGGCAGATCTTCTTCTTTACCAAGGAAAAAGAGTTGGCGGAAAAGATGGAATCGCGGTTTGGCCACCTGGCTAAACGGGTAAAACTGGACTAATGATGGTTCCGTAAGAAAGATTCCACTTCTTGGTGGGTAGGCTGTTTTTCCAAGGGTCCCTGTCCGGTACATACCAGGGCGGCAACGGCTGATGCGTACCGGACCGCTTCTTTCAAGGTAACAGAATGAAGGAAAGCCCAGAGAAAGCCCGCATCGAACGCATCCCCTGCACCTACTGTGTCTTTCACTGGAACCGAGAAGGAGGGGGAAAAGACCTCTTCCTTCATGCTTCGTACGTACGCACCCTTACTCCCCTGTTTCACTAGATAGTAAGAGGGGCCGGGCAGTAGATACGCTAACCGTTCAGGATCTTTTCCCCAGCCAAGCAACTCCATTTCTTCATCAGTGGTGGCAAGGATCTGTACATATGTGGGGATAATCTGTTCCATAAGCTGCCGAGCTTCCCTGTTTCCCCAGAGAGCAGGTCTGTAGTTAGTGTCGAAGCATACAAGGGTACCTTGCTCACGGGCGGCTTTCATTAGGGTTAGGCTGAACTCCTGGGCTTTCAAGCTGATAGCGAGACTGATTCCGCTCAGATGGAGAATCTTTACGGATGAGAGGATCGAGAGGTCGAATCCGCGAGGGTCAATATGGGCAGCAGCAGAATCCTTTCGGAAGTACGTGAGAACATGTTTTCCTTCACGGAAGGAAACGAAATAGAGTCCTGTGGAGTGATGGGGATCCTTCTGTACGAAATCTGTTTGGATTCCGGAAGACTCCCAGAGGGAAAGGAACCCCTCTCCGAAAGGATCCTGCCCAACCCGGGTAAGGTATGCGCAGGATAGTCCTAGTTTAGATGCGGCTAATACTACATTGGATGTATCCCCACCCCAGGTAGCTATCCAGTAAGTCTTTAAGGGTACCATACGGTTCGCCTGGGAAGTAATCGATCCTTCTGTTCCTTCCATCGGGTAGAAGCCTACCAGAGGTTCACCAAAGGAAAGGATATCGATGGGTCGATCTTTACCCTGTTGCGAACCGAAAAAGATAGCCATACTCTTCGCCCTAGTTTCGCTTTCTCTGGATCAGGATCTTAATGGGCTCGTAGAGGAAAATTAAAAGTAGGAGCATTGCGAAAAAAGCCGAGATAGGTCGGTTAAAGAAAGGCCAGAAGTTTCCACTAGTTTTCACGAGGCCGATACGGAGGTTCTCTTCGATCATGGGCCCTAGGATCAACCCTAGGATGAAAGGAGGAAGGGGTATGGTGACTCGTTCCATTAGATAACCCAGGATCCCGAATACAAGAACCAGTCCCACATCAAACACGCTACTCCGAAGGGCATACGCCCCGATGATGGAAAAGATGGTGATCCCTGCCAGAACTACATTGCGAGGAAACTTGAAGAACCAGGTGAAGGCCCGAATCCCTAGGTACCCCAGTATGAGGAGGAAGAATTGAGAAATCACTGCCACAGTGAAGATCTGGTTCACCAGGTCGCGGCTACCCTGGAACACTAACGGACCTGGTTTCAAGCCATACATCATCATGGCTCCGAGTACGATAGCGGTAATGGAGTCGCCCGGAATCCCAAACACGAGGGCAGGAATCCAGGTTCCTCCAAGAGCCGCATTGTTGGCCGTGGTTGGGGCGATCACCCCTTCTTCGGAGCCGGTTCCAAACTGTTCAGGTGTTTTGGAGGTCTTCTTGGCCATTCCGTACGCTACCCAGGCAGCGATGTCTGCTCCCGCGCCTGGTAATGCACCAATGAGGGTCCCGATCAATGAGGACTGCAGGATTAAACGCTTGTTCCGTCCCATAATGGTGCCCACCGAACGGAAATCAGCTTTCACGTTACTGATGATAGCAGCATCTCCTAATTGATCATGCGAAGTAATGGAGATCGAACGGAGGACCTCTGAAATACCGAACAATCCGATCATCACAGGGATAAAATTGATACCACTCATCAGGTAGGTGCTCCCAAAGGAGAAGCGAGGATACCCCGTCGAGATATCCAACCCAATAGTGGAGAGGATCAGTCCGCCGGTCATGGAGATCAACCCTTTCATGGTGGATCCCTTGGTGATCACCGCGCTCATGGAAAGTCCTAGAAGGGCCAGCCAGAAGTATTCGAAGTGGGTGAACTGGAGAGCGAAGGACGCAAGGATCGGAGAGATGGTAATGAGGATCAGTACGCCAATGGTTCCGCCTAACGTACTGCAGGTTAGATCTAGAGCAATCGCTAGGGGGCCTTTGCCCTGTTTGTTCATCTCATACCCGTCCAGAACTGCGGCTCCCGATGCAGGGGTGCCGGGAACCCGAAGAAAGGTGGCCGGGATATCCCCTGCAAAGATGGCCGTGAAGCTTACCCCTAGAATCATGGCAAGGCCCACAATGGGTGGAGTGTGAAACGTGAGGGGAACAATCAGTGCGACAGCCATCGTAGCAGTTAAGCCAGGCATAGCTCCCACGAAGATTCCAAGAATCATGGCCAAAAGCCAAGGAATGAGAATTTCTACCCTGAATACACTGAGTATGGTATCCATATCACAACCCCACATACGCAAGGATTCCGGAAGGGAGGCTTATCGTAAACAACCAACCAAAAAGGAAATAGATAATGGCTGTAAAGAACGTAGCATAGAGTAGAGTCTGTAGTTTTGGTACTCCCAATCTGAACAAGAAAAGGGTGAGAAAGAGAAAGGTGGTAAGTAGGAACCCTAATACGTCGAACAGAAGGATGAATCCTACCATGTACAGTATGACGAGATAGGCGGTACGGGTTTCCTTTTTTTTAAGGAGGTTTCTGAAGGTGTTTAAAGTGATGGAGGAGTAAGCTGTCGCATTCACTGTCCCATACCAAAGCTGATACCCTCCGCAGAAAACGAACACGAGGGCCAGAAGATCGGGAAAAAATGCAGGACCGGTAAGGCCGATGTTCGCTTTACCTTTGGGAAAGGAAGGGGTGATGCTAAGAATAGTAGCAGAAACTATTAAACATACTAGACCGATGATATGCTCTTGGTTCAACCGAAAGGATTTCTTCGTCACGGGGGCCTCCTCGGTAAAAGGAAAGCCCCGATGTGTTCGGGGCTCTCTAACAGATGGAATCGAAAAGTCCTTACTTTTTCAAGTACCCTGCCGTTTCCATCACAGGCTTCAGAGCTTTGTACTGATTGATCATGAAATCGCCAAACTCCTGACCGACTCGAACTTTGATCCCGAATCCGGCCTTGTTCATGAAATCCTTAAACTCCTGAGTTTCGGTGATTTCTTTCATGGCTTTTCGCAGGGTATTTACCGCTAGTTCCGGAGTCTTCAACGGAACAGCGAACCCTCTCCAGGTACCGCCTACCACGTTTATGCCCTGTTCCTTCAGAGTAGGAACATCGGGGAAGTTAGGATTCCGTTCATCCGCCATGATGGCCAAGGCTTTCAAGGCGCCAGCTGCGATCTGACCTGCTGCTTCAGGATAACTACAGGTTAATACATCTACATGACCACCCAATAGTTCCGTAATGGCAGGTGCAGCTCCCTGGGTAGGAATGTACTTTACCTTCTGAGGATCGATCCCGTAAGCCATGAGCATCTGAATGCGGGGTAGGTCCCAGGCAGACGCGATGGTGCTACCAGAAAATTTGAACGTACCTTCTGGTTTCGCTTTGATATCATCCAGTAGCTCTTTCACATTCTTGTACGGGGACTTGGCACTGACAATCACTGCTGCCGCGTCCTCGTTAAATTGGATCAAGGGAATAAAATTTTCCGGAGTAAGGTCCGCATACCCTAGGTACTTTAACACGTTTATTTCGAAGGTCAGGTTCGTTATGGTATACCCGTCAGGCGCTGCCGCTGCTCCTTCTCCATGCCCTACTGCACCGGATCCACCCGTTTTGTTCACCACGTTCACTGGTACCCCGAGCTTTTTCGAAAGTTGCTCTGCAATGAATCTAGCCGTGCGGTCTGTACCGCCTCCTGCAGCCCAAGGGCAGATGATCGTGATGGGCTTCGTAGGATACTTCGCTTCTTTGGCTCCACCCGCAAAGACGATACCAATTGTAAGAGTTAGGATTAGAAACGCGAGGAATGCTTTTTTCATACCGCCTTCTCCTTACATGAAAGATTTGTGTTTACTTAGTACTTTACCCTGGAAATGAAGAATCCGTCAATAAAAAAAATTTTTTTTTATTCTTGTCAAAAGCGAAAGGCATATGGTATGCTCTAGGTTAGGAGGACAGTTCATGGTTTGTCAGTTTAACGGGATCATTCCTCCCGTAATCAGCTGTTTCGATAAGGAAGGCCGATTCGACCCGGCTCGTCAGAGGGATATAGTTCGCTTTCTAGCCCAATATGTGCAAGGGTTTTATCCCTGTGGTACGTATGGATCTGGGCCTTTAATGTCTGTGGAAGAGAGGAAAAAGGTAGCCGAGGTAGTTATCAGAGAGAAAGGAAATACCTTTGTAATTGTTCATGTGGGAACAGCGAACACAGCCGACACGGTAGAACTAGCCCGACATGCAGAGGCTGCTGGCGCCGATGCGGTAGGTGCTATTCCTCCGTATTACTATCATTATCCCCAGGACGCGTTATTGGATTATTACAGAACGTTGATTAAGGCGGTACGGATTCCTGTGTTTCTCTATAATAACCCAGACGTTTCCGGGAACCCCATCACACCGGACAGCTTAAGGATTTTGGCAGAAGAAGGTTTGGCAGGGGTGAAAGATTCTGCCTTCGATCTGGTGAATCTTTACCTTTACATGAACAAGGTGAAAAAGCCAGGATTCCAGTTCATCGTAGGCACCGAAGCGATTGCTCAGCCTGCCCTGGATGCAGGAGCCTGTGGAGTGATCGCAGGGTTGGCTAACGTGTTCCCCGAACTGTTGGCCGATTTTTGGAGAACTTGGCAGGCAGGAAACGCTCAAATAACCGCTCAGAAGCAACTCAAGATCGTGGAGGCCCGAGCGGTCATGAAGCTCGGTCCTACTCTTACCATGACGTATGCGGTTTTGCGGATGCGGGGGATGGATCCGGGATTCCCTAGACTGCCTTGGAAGGACATCTCTCCGGAACTGTATGCACGAGCTGAAAAAGAGTTGCGGGGATTAGGACTTCTGTAAGCTAACAGGTATGATGGAGGGTGCTAACATTCCCCGACCTTTAGGCCAGGATAACGGTACCATGCTGGAAGCTCTGAAAAAACGGATAGATTCCCTGCCACCTGTGCAGAAAAAAATTGCCCGCTTTATTCTGGAGAATCCCCGCATGATTCTTCGGATGTCTATCTCTACTCTGGCAAATCGAAGTGGGGCCAAGAGCGAGGCTTCGGTGGTGAAACTGTACCGCACCTTAGGATTTAGCGGATATCACGATTTTAAGGTTTCCCTGGCCACTGAAGTAGCGGGAAGAATCATTAATCAGGTGGATGAGGGTTCAGAGATCACCGTGGACGATGACCTCACCACCATCAAGAAAAAAATATTTTCCTCCGCCATTCGGGTGCTAACGAAAACGATGGAGACCCTCGATCCGGTTTTACTGGAGAGGGCAGTAGAAACCCTGGTGAAAGCTCGACGCATCATCATCTTAGGGTATGGGACTTCGGTCGTTGTAGCCTACGATGCGTTCATTAAGTTTTCCAGAGTAGGGTTGGATTGTCTGTATACCCAGGATTCCCACATTAACGCGCTGGTGCTGGCTGAATACAAGGAAGGGGATGTTCTATTCTGCATCAGTCAGTCGGGAGAATCGAAAGATGTGGTGATCCCTCCGGAAGCTCTGAAACCTAAAGTTCCCATTATTGCCGTAACCGGATCTCCTGATTCGCCTTTAGGAAAGATCGCTGACATCTGTTTCACTGTAAGTTCTCGTGAAACAGCGTTTCGAACGGATCCTATGATCGGTAGAATCGCCGAGATTGCTCTGGTAGATACCCTATTCAATGGAATCGTGATCCGGTTAGGGACAAAGGCCTTGGAACGATTAGGGAAATCCCGTCAGGCTTTATCGTATTTAAAGTTTTAGGAGTTCACGGAAGGAGATTCAAACTCATGCGAACTTCACGAAAAAAAATGTATGGGGTGATTCCACCCATGATCACTCCCTTCACCTCTTCAGGAGATCTGGATATCCCAGGACTGAAAAAACTCGTAGATTATCTGTCAGCACAAGTCGATGGGCTGTTCATTTGCGGTTCTTATGGATCCGGACCCCTTATGTCCGTTGAGGAACGCCAGCGGTTGGCAGAAATCGTTCTGGAAAGGGTAGGGGGTACAATTCCTGTCGTGGTACATACGGGTACGGCCAATACTCGAGATGCAGTAGAGCTTTCTACCCATGCGGTTTCCATCGGGGCTACAGCCGTCTCAGCCGTAGCGCCTTACTATTATCACCATGGCACTGACGGGGTAGTGGAGTTTTACCGGTCCATCCTTCGTTCTGTACCAGAAGACTTTCCAGTTTATGTGTACCACAATCCACGGTTTTCCGGGTACGAGATAGGTATGGATGCCCTTCGGATTCTTACCAAGGAGGGGATTCGCGGAATCAAAGACGCTACCTTTGATATAGGGAAGTTCTCCCTCTATATGCGGGAATTAGAGCCAGAAGGCTTGGATATCGTACTAGGAACCGAGAGTCTCTGGCTTCCAGCCTGTTCATTGGGAGCCGAAGCCTATATCCCAGGCCTCGCTAACGCATTCCCTGAACTTTGTGTTCGACTCCATAGACAAGGTATGGAGGGAGACCTACAGGCTTGTCGGCAAACACAGTTCTTAGTGAATAAAGTTCGGGAGGTAATGTACCTAGCCCGTTCCACCCAGTTGGCTGTCTATGCAATGCTGGAAATCCGAGGTATTCTGAAAGCCTTTCCGAGAAGCCCCTTTGTTCCTGCTACCGAGGAAGAGAAGGGGAAAATTGCTTCTGCCCTGAAGGTGCTAGGAGTGTTAGAGTAAAGTACAAGGAGACAACAAAACCCATGGCTCCATCGTCCACCGAACCACAGAGATCTGATAGAATGCTTACCATTGATTGCGGCACCACCAATTCCCGGGTGTATCTTGTGAACTCTCACGGGGAAATCCTTCTCTGGAAGAGCAGAAAAGTAGGGGTAAAGGACACGGCGATCCGAGGTTCCAACGATTATTTAAAGGAAGAGTTGAAGGCCCTTACCGAAGAAGTGCTCAAGGAAGCTGGTATTTCAAAATCAGAGATCCGACTGGTGATTTCCTCCGGGATGATCACCAGCGAGTTAGGCCTTATCGAACTCCCGCACCTGTTTGCGCCTGTCTCTATGGAAGATCTTTCGGGCTCTATAACTCGGGTGGATGGCGAAGAGAGTTTTGACCCCGATCTGCCCCTCTACCTTATCCGAGGAATCAAGAATCCCTATCACCCCGAACGGAACGATCTGTCTGAACTTGCTCGTTTGGACTTTATGCGGGGCGAAGAGACCCAAGTGGCAGGACTCCTTCAATTGTACGGATCTGGGATCCCTAGTACAGTCATCAACCTTTCTTCCCATACCAAGTGTATTCCTATCGATCAACGAGACCGAATCCTAGGTAGTGTAACTACCCTCTCGGGCCAGGTATTCGAAGCTTTAGTGAAGGAGACCTTCATCGGAAAATCGGTCATACCCGTTGGATCCACTTCTGGGATGCTCGAAGCTACATCTCCTCTGGCAAAGCCGGAAGAATCACCTCCTTTTGACCCAGAAATGGCAGACTTAGCGTACGAGATCGTTCGGGAAGCAGGGCTGTTACGTGGATTTGTGATGCCTCGATTTATGGATGTTCTTCTCCGTACTTCGTGGCAACAGCGCAGGAAGTTCGTAGAGTCTGCCCTGGCAGTGGATGACCTACTCGCCCTAAGGCTATTCCCAAAGTTTGGGTTCCCCTACGGTGAGCGAATCTTTCTGGTAGGCCCCCGTGCCCGGTGTGAAATCTTTGAGTATTATTTAATAGAAAAGATGCAGATTCCAGCAACTATTCGCTCGATTTCTGATCCCATGGAAATCTCTCTGTTGGCTGTGCAGGGGGCGTTGTACTTGGCAAAGAAGCGGGGGCTTTTCTAATCCTCTCTTAGTACCCTGAAGCTTGTTGGTCAGGGAGGAGGGCTCAGTCCAGGATGAACCTAGGGAGGTACTCCTTTTCCTCCCCATACGGGGTGCCCCACATTCGTGTCCAGGTTCTCCATCCCTCTGCCAGGTAGAGTCCATGGGTGAAGAACCTACGCTTGGTGTAGTACCTGTCTCCCACCTCCTGCTCAATCACCTCCCGAGCTAATCCCGCCACCTC
>JAOABU010000115.1 GCA_026418195.1 Spirochaetota bacterium
CCGAGTGTTTCCCTCTGGATCCTCGGCCGTGACCCTCCAATAGTACGTTGCCCCTGCCTGTAACGGAGTGAGAAACGTATAGAACGTGTTTTGTGTGGTGACGACTGATCCGGTTCCACCCTCTGCGGGAGTTAGTAAGACCGTATAAGAGATCCGTTTCCCTTCCGGATCTACTGCTTGCTCCCACGATAGGGTAGGAGTCACGCTGACTCCCGTAGCTCCATGGGCAGGGGAAAGAAGTTTGAAGGAACGGGGAGCGAATCCGCCCGCTTCCGTGTATGAGCTATCCCCTGATGCATCTTGCGATACGGATAGCTGTTTCATCACATCACATCCAAGCAAAGAGCCGATGAACCAGATGGAAACAGCGAATGCCGCCCGGATTCCATAGTTCTTCATGGTCGGCCTCCTTTTGGAGTCTCCCTCTCCACTATCAGTACTAATTGTACTATAGAAAAGCCTGTTTTTCCATACAATAACCGACTAACAGGTCGGACTATTCGGATTGAAGGTTCTTCACACCGGTACGATCTTAGAAAGTTACCTTTACAATAGTCCCGGTATTGGAAGGACTTAGATCGCTTACCGTTGACACATACAGTATATTCTGTCCCACGGATACACTATCTAGATAGTTGTTTGGGGCTACCGTATACACTGTTCCTATGGTGTAGGTATTGCTATCGATTCTGACCCATTTGATGGCGTTGCCTGAGTCCTGCCACACTACATGGATATGTCCCGCAGCATCCTGCACAGCGTACACGGTGCGGTATCTAGACCCTGCATCCTGGGGAATCCGTAAGAATGGTTCTAGTAGGATATCGGTGGCATTCTCGATAGCGAAAAGACTGGAGGCTCTTCGCAGATAGAGGGTATTTCCAGTCGGGCTCGCTTTCGGCCCAGTTTCCAAAGCATAGATCAGGATGAAGTCGCCCCCATTTCCTCCGAATAGGAACCCCTGACTTGGACGCTGGTAGTTTCCCCGATTCACGACCCGTACATTAATCGCTGTGGACCAATCAACCGGAGGATAGGAACCTACTACCAGGTACATATCCCCCCCTTCTACTTCTCCTTCCTGATTATTGAAGTACAGGTAGCAGGGCGAATTGGATAGGATATCGAAGGCTACTTGCTGGCAATACACGGGATCGTCGGTTAGATTGCTGATTCCCACATCGTCTTGACTCAAAATCGAAGAACCATCCCAGTATATGGTAGCCGCTTTGGTATCATTCTGTCCTCCAAATCCATCCACATCGAATCCCCATCCTAAAAGATACTCGTTCCCGTTTAAATGCACTGAACTCGGAAGGCGTCGAAGCCCGAAAGTTACTCCCATTCTTTCCTCTGGCACATCCCAAAATGATTGCCCATAGGGGAGGGTGGCTGCCATGACACGTGCTTCCACACAGGTATCGTCTGTTGCGCTATCAAGAATGAGAGCCATCGCATTCCCGTTTCCACTCATCACAGCTGTGAGATCCCTGGCATTACTCAATCCAGCGATCGGAAGAGGAGCACTCCACGTGTTCCCCCCATCTGTACTGGTCCGGGAATACACATTCAACGCGGAATCGATGTATACATATACTAGGTAGTTTGGAACTGAGGGGTTGTGAAGGATGGTACCCTTCCGCACACCAGTGATAGTAATGTTCGGAACAGTCTGAAAAGATGGGCCCCCTGTTCCTCCACCTGTCCCTCCACCCGTTCCCCCTGCACCTCCTCCCGCTACTGTAGTGAATGAATAAAACGGACTGTTTCGGGTATTCTTTTTTGTGTCCTCCGCAATTACCCTCCAGTAATAGGTTGTTCCAGGGAGAAGCTGGTTCAGCATTGTATAGCTAGTTCCTTGCACCGTAGTAACCGAGGTACTGCCCCCATGAGCTGGAATTACCGTTAGGGTGTACATGATTCTATCCCCTTCTGGGTCCAACGCTGGTTCCCAAGAAAATGTAGGGGTAACGCTTACTTCTGTAGCTCCATTCACAGGAGAGATGAGATGGAAGAACCTGGGAGACAATCCTGTTCTATCTTTGTCAGATCGATCTAGTTGGAGCACATCGCAACTCAGGAATACAGACATGAAGCATACGGTGAATAGGATGTCCCCCTGAAGTCTCAAGATTTTCATTCAAGACCCCCTGATCTATCCTTGCGGATGAGGTAAATAGGTATCTTTTTATCCGAATTATAGCGCGTTGAGGAGGATTCTTCTAAAAAAGTGATTCCTGATGGCGGACATCACAGGGTGTGCTGCTTTCAGCTAACCCTCAGTCTCACAACCCGTGTCCCAGCCAACCCTGAGAAGTTCAGCTTCCAATTCTTTGGAAGCCTCGTCGATGATCCGAGCCGTGATGTCCGAAGCTTTCCTGCAATCTCGGTTTTCCAACGCTTGCAATAGCTCTTTATGCCTAGCTACTGAAGCTTCCGCCCATTGTCTACCCCAGGACAGATCGCTCTGAGCCACACTTCTAGCTTGTCGAGTCCTAGCCCAAAGAGTTTGAATGAACTCCTTCAGTTGCTCGTTAGGACAATACTCGAAAATGGCAGCATGGAACTCCCAGTCTTTCCCCATAAACCCGCCAATATCTTTCTTTCGAATGCAGGACTCTTGCTCTTTGATGATCTTTCTCAATTTCGAGATCCCCGCTTCATCTATTCTGGAACAGGATAGTTGAACCGCATAACTCTCGTTGATGCGCCTGATCTCAAATAATTCCCTCACAGTTCGGCAGGATACAGGACGTACAATGTCTCCCCGTTTTGGGACATTGATGGAAAGTCCCCTTCGTCGGAGTTCCATAAGCGCGTCCCGTATCGCCACACGGGAGACGTTGAACTTTTTAGCCAATTCTACTTGAACCAGCCGTTCCCCAGGTTTCAACTCTCCACTTTCGATCTGCTCAGCCAGGTGATCGGTAATGATAGCACTTAAGGTTTTAACATGGGATAAATCTATCTCTGTTGCCATGAGTAGAATCGTATCACGCCTTACGCACCTTTTGCACTATCGTAATGACGCAGGCAAGAAAAAACAGGAAACTTAATGGCCGATCCACTAAACTGAGGATGTTCCCGTGGCTGATGTATAGGGCTCGTCTAAAAAATGCATCGGCCATGTTCCCAAGGATCAATCCCAGAATGAGGGGTGCAGAAGAATAGTTCATTTTATCCAATATGTACCCAAGGATCCCACACACAAAGACCAGAGCAAGATGAAAGGGATTCAAATTATAGCTGTACACACCGATCACACAGAGCACCGCAATGATGGGAATAAGGATCTTCTGGGAGACTTTTAGAACTTTCACCATCAATCGGGTGATTAGGATTCCTAAAACGAAAAGAAAGATCGTGCCCCACAGGATAATCGCTCCGAGCTGAGGAATGATGGTGGGATGTTCGACGCTCAGCATGGGTCCGGGACGGATTCCATGCAAGGTGAGCGCGCCCAATAGCATTGCAGCAGGTGGGCTACCAGGTATTCCCAAGCTGATTAAAGGAATGATGGCACCTCCTATGGCGGCGTTATTGGCGGTTTCCGGTGCCATCACCCCTTCATACACTCCCGTACCAAAATCTTTCCCATTTTTGCAAGTTCGTTTGGCATCCCCATACGCAACCCAGGCAGCAATGTTCTCCCCTACTCCGGGAACAGCTCCAATCCCCACACCGATGAATCCCCACCGAAGTATTCGGAAAAAATTTTCCTTAATCAGATGTCCCAAGGGTAACGGTTTCTTCGCGTCTTGGTCCGCAATAGGGATTACTTCCTCTTTACCCTTCATGGATTTCACGATCTGAGGGATCCCAAAAAAAGCGATGGTCATAGGAACGAAAGGAATTCCTGTAATCAAATCCCGGATACCGAAGGTTAGGCGCTCCCAACCTTGAATATCCTCCATCCCCACCATGGCCATCAGGATGCCAATGAAACCCGCGATCCAACCTTTAATGGCCTGCCCAGGAGTCGAAATCGCTCCACAGATTAATATCCCGAAGATGGCCAACCAGAAAAACTCAGGGGAGGTGAACTGAAGGGCGATCTTGGTCATGAGAGGGGTAAAGAACAAGAAGATGACCATTCCGAAGAAGGAGCCGATTACGGAAGCCACCCGTGCTACAGTGTTTGCGTT
>JAOABU010000127.1 GCA_026418195.1 Spirochaetota bacterium
CACAGCTCGTTTGGCTACATCGAAAGCAGTCTGTGAGGATCTCCCTCTGTTCTTCTTCTTGGAGCGATACACGGAGAGTTACGTCTCGGAGATCCAAGCCTTCATTACTTGTATCCAGAAGGACCTTGTACCACCTGTAACTGGAAAAGATGGCAGGATACCCGTGGTAATGGGGAAAGCTGCCCGTCTGTCTTACGATCAGAAGCGACCAGTGAAGCTAAGTGAAATTGGGTAATTGGAAGTCTGGTGGAAGAGTCTGGAAGAGAGTGTACTGCGAACCGAAATAGGCCGGCACATTGCCGGCCTATTTTTAGCTTCTCTTGATGTTCTTCCGCACGTCAATAATCACAGCCACCACGATGATGATAGCTCGCATCACCTGCTGGAAATCGGCCGAGACATTCAATATATCCAACCCGTTCTTCATGACTCCGATAATGAGGGCTCCAATTAAGGCACCGCCTGCACTTCCGATGCCTCCAGAAAGACTTGTGCCTCCTATGACCGATGCGGCGATGGCATCCAGCTCATAGCTCATTCCCAACCCCGGTTGACCGGATCCGATCCGTGCGGTAAGTACGATGGATGCTACGGCACTGAGGAATCCAGCGTAGGTGTACACCAGAAGGATGTACCGGTTCGTGTTTATCCCCGATACAATGGCAGCCTGGATATTGCTTCCTAACGCATAGGTGTATCGTCCCCAGAGGGTATGTTTCAGAATCACGTGGGTAATGAGCACACAGATCAAAAGAATCCAAGCAGGGTTGGGAATCCCGAATAGAGATCCCTGTCCGATGATTTCGAACTGGGGGATAAGGCTTCCGCGGGGTCTCCCTTCCGAATAGATGAACGCCCAGCCTCTAGCAAACGTCATCATTCCTAGGGTAGCTACAAAGGGAGGGATCTTGAACTTCGCAATGAGACCCCCATTGATGAGTCCTCCCAAGGCACCGATTAGAAGCCCGATGATGAGAATAGGCAAAACGGGCCACGGTTGCCCTCCCTTGAAGAGGCGGTCTGCGGCTGTGGGGGATTGCAATAGACTTGCGACTACGACGGATACGATGGCAACGATCGCCCCAGAGGAAAGATCGATCCCGGCCGTAATGATCACCATTGTAACCCCAAGGGAAATAATCCCTATGACACTGATTTGCCTCAAGACGTTCAACAGGTTTGTGATCCGAAGGAACACACCTCCCGAGAGAATAGAGATTACAAGAATCAACCCTATCAGGATGAATAGGATGCTGTATTTCTTCAAAATAGATAGTAGCTTGGAGTTAAGTCGCGACACCTGAAACCTCCACTTCCATGAAATTAGCGGGCTTCCTGAAAGGTTGCCAACGTCTCACCGGTAGCCATATGAAGGATCTTTTCCGGTGTAGCCTCTTCCCGGGTCAACTCGCCGATCTTTACCCCTTCGTGCATCACCACGATCCGATCGGACATTGCCAGGATTTCGGGCATTTCTGAGGAAACAAGGATGATGGCTTTCCCTTCCTGCGCAAGGGTAGACATCAGTTTATAGATCTCTGCCTTTGCTCCCACATCGATGCCGCGCGTAGGCTCGTCCAAGATAAGAATCTCTGGTGAGGTAGCTAACCATCGACTTACCAGTACCTTCTGCTGGTTCCCTCCGCTCAAAAACATGACCTGCTGTTCCAGATTGGGCGTTTTGATACTCAAGGTCTGGACTGCCTGCTCACAGATGGAATGGATCTTGGAGTGATTGATTAGGAATCCTTTCAAATGTTCTTTTAGACTGGCGATAGCGATATTGTCCCGAACGGATAAGTTCAAGTAGAGTCCGCTCCGCTTTCGATCCTCCGTTAAAAAGGCCATACCGTTGCGGATGGCATCGTAGGGACTATGAATGTCTACCTTTTTTCCTTTGATTCGAATCGTCCCTTTATCTTTAGGATAGATCCCAAAGAGAGTTTCCATCACTTCTGTTCGTCCTGCACCTACGAGCCCTGCGAAACCTAGGATTTCCCCTCGTCGTAAGGTAAAACTCACATCCCGGAATACCCCTCGACGGCTCAATCCTTCCACCTCCAGAATGATTTCGCCAATTTTTGCCTTGCTCTTCTGAAAGAACTGATCAATGGAACGCCCCACCATCATCTTGATCAACAGTTCACGGGTCAGGTCGGAAGTTTTTCGACAATCGATCAATTCTCCATCGCGGTAGACGCTTACCTCATCGGTGATCTTGAAAATCTCATCCATCTTATGACTGATATATACTACTGCAACTCCTCTATTTTTTAGGTTGCGTATGATTTCGAATAAATGGTCCACTTCCTTCTCTGTCAGTGCTGATGTAGGTTCGTCCATGATCACGAGTTCAGCGTTTCGCGACACCGCTTCGGCAATTTCCACCAACTGCATCTGAGCTACGCTCAACTCTCCCATGATCCGGCTAGGAGAGATAGGGATTTGCAATTCCTCTAGAATTTTTCCCGCTTCCCGATCGATCGCTTTGTGGTCGATCAGTCCAAATCGATTCAGGATTTCCCTGCCGAGGAAAATATTTTGAGCTACCGTCATGTATGGCAGTGGACTTAATTCCTGATGGATCATGGATATGCCTTTTTGTAAAGCTTCATGGATGGAATTGAAGGAAACCTCTTCCCCTTTGAATCGAATGGTTCCAGCATCTGCCTTGTACAGTCCAATGGCTACTTTCATCAGAGTGGACTTCCCTGCACCGTTTTCCCCCATGACGCCATGGACGGTGCCAGGTTTCACTCTAAGATCAACACCTTTCAGAGCATGCACACCGGGAAAGTGTTTATGAATGCCGATCATCTCTAGGACGTACTGATTCACTGTACCTCCTTATGGTTCTTTCGATCTGGTCGATTCGGGAAAGAACAAGGGGGCTTGAAAACCAAGCCCCCTTTCTAGATGGTTTCTTCTACTTCTTGTACTTTGTATAGTTTTCTTTCGTAACCGGTTCAAAGGGGATTTCCACGAACTTTGGAACCTGCTCCCCCTTGATAAGTTTTAAGGCAGCTTGAACTCCCCCTCGTCCCTGAGCACCTCCGTTCTGGAACACGGTCATGTCCAACCGACCTTCCTCGATGAACTTTAGGGCATCCGAGGTAGCATCCACACCTGTAACAACCACCTTGCTCTTCATCTTCTTTTCTTCTAGAACGAGAACTGCTCCAATGGCCATTTCGTCATTGTTTGCAATGATGGCATCGATCTTATCCCCACTTGCCAGCCAGTTTTCCACCACTGCAACGGCTTCCGGTCTCTGGAAGTTTGCCGTTTGCTCACGGATCACCTTGATTCCAGGGTATTTTGCTAACTCATCCTTCGTTCCCTTCGTCCGTCCGATCTGTGGTGCCGATCCTAGCGAGCCCAGTAGAATGGCAACATTTCCTTTCCCGTTCAGCTTTTTTGCCACGAAATCAGCCTGCAGTTTACCTGCCACCTCTTCCGGGGATGCTACAGCTACCACCTTGGCCCCTTGAAGGGCGTCATCGTTGGGTTTGCGGTTCACGTATACCAAGGGGATCTTTGCATCATTGCAAAGCTTTGTAATCCGAGGAGCGATTGTCTGGTCGATCACATGAATTAAAATGGCATCGACTTTCTGAGTGATGAAATTTTCTACCTGTTTTATCTGCTCGTTGGGATCTCGTTTCCCATCCATCGCGATCACTTCTGCCCCGACCTTCGTTGCTTCATCCTTCAGTTGATCCAACAAGTACCGCATGAACACATCGTTGAAGTCCTCGATGGTTACCCCTAAGCGGATCTTTTTTGACGCCCCTGTTTCCTTGGATCCGCCTGCAAAGAGTAGGGATCCAGCTACCAGTAGTAGGACCAGCACACCGAATACCTTTTTCATACAGCCTCCTCATTGAAGTCTCTCCGTTTGCAAACTGCAAACGTTTACATAATCAGGTAAACAGGTTCCTCAACTGTATTGAATGAGGTTTACATGTCTCCTGATGACACTAATGATAAGGGCTAGAGGTGGAGTTGTCAAATAGTTTTTTTATGTTTATACAGTTCCAATGGCACCTAGGCTCTTCTCGGGTGATACAATTTTTTCAAGACCTTTCCGATCTACGTGGGAACTCCTTTCAGAGACTACCTCTTTCATCAACATGCGAGAGGATGCTGAACAGTATCAAGATACGTTGAGGAACTGGAGACGGAGACTTCAGGAAGGTTCTCGGGATCCGGAAATCCAAAGACAGGTACGAGATGAAATCGTTTCCCTTCGAAAGGCTTTTCGAAAGAGTGGGTACGATGTATCCCTGGGATCGTTGAGTATTCGGTGCGATGGATTCCGAAGCGAAACATCCGTAAATGAAGGTTACAGACGGATCGTTGTGCTTATTACCGACCAAGAAGTGTACTACGAAGTTGGGGATGGGAATCATTTGAATCTGTGGGAAACTTTGGAACAGAGAACTAGAACTTTGCCTTTTAAAAGTAGGGAATACCATCATCTCTGGTATTTATGGAAAGAGAAGGTGTTGCTTCTTTCGGGAGCAGATTCTGAACCCAAGGAAGCCTTCGATCGATTTTGTAAGATTGTGGAAACAAAGAAGTTGGTTTTATTGTCGGCATTGAAAAAATTGAGGTAAACTATTTCCATGGAGGTCCTATGAGGCTACCTATACCGAAAACAGAAGATGATTTAGATCTCCTTCTTTCGAGACCGGATGAAGAGCTGTCGAATTTTTTAGGAAGTTGGAAAGGCGATATCCTCATTCTGGGAATAGGAGGAAAGATAGGGGTTACACTGGGAATGGCAGCGGTTCGAGCTTCTCAGGAGGCAGGGGTAAGTCGTAAAATCTATGGGGTTTCCCGCTTTACCGATCAAGGGAGTCTGGGAAAATTGAAACGGATAGGGGTGGAAACGATCCCCTGCGACCTTTTGGACCGGAAGGCGGTTGAAAGGCTTCCCGAAGCTCCTAATGTTATCTATATGGCAGGCAGGAAGTTCGGTACCGAAGGGGCTGAAGAGTTAACCTGGGCTATGAACACAGTAGTGCCTACCTATGTGGCCGAACGGTATAGAGAAAGTCGAATCGTCGTGTATTCAACGGGTTGTGTGTACGATTTCCTATCCCCTGCATCGGGTGGTGCGGTAGAGACAGATCCTGTGCAGCCCTATGGAGATTATGCCCAGTCCGCATTAGGTAGGGAGCGGGTGTTTCAGTACTTTAGTAGGAAGTTTCACACTCCTGTATGCATCCTCCGGTTAAACTACGCCATTGACCTGCGGTACGGAGTTCTGCGAGACATCGCCGATCGGGTTTGGAGGGAGGAACCCATTCCGCTTCGGGTTGGAAATTTTAACTGCATCTGGCAGGGAGATGTGATTCGCCAAACCTTGCTTTCTTTCCAATACTGTTCTTCCCCTCCGCGGATTCTCAATATCACAGGTCCTGAAACAGTTTCTGTGCGATGGGTAGCTCTCGAGTTCGGTAAACGGTTTGGGAAGATTCCTCGGTTCGAGGGTTACGAAGGAGATCGGATGTATTTGAGCAACGCGGGAGTAGCGGCATCCCTCTTTGGGTATCCGAGAGTCACTCTTGTAGAAATGATTGATTTAGTAGCTGAGTGGGTGGCGAAGGGGGGTGCTTCTCTTGGGAAACCTACTCATTTCGAGGTAGTAGATGGAAAGTTCTAACGAAGGAGGATCCTATGCAGGTTCAAAATCTTCCAAGTGAAATTCTTACGACCCTTCGAGGGGGTACCGTAATTCCAGCTATACCACTTGCTCTGGATGCTCGAAGGCAGTACGACATGAAAAGGCAAAAGGCTCTAGTCAGGTACTATTTGGATGCCGGTGCAGGGGGGCTAGCGGTAGGGGTCCATACCACCCAGTTTGAAATACGAGAGCCGAAGTTTGATCTATTCGAACCTGTACTTTCCTCTGTTTCCCATATGATGGACGAACACGCAAAGATACGGGGTATCCATCCCATAAAGATTGGAGGGATCTGTGGTAGGACGGATCAGGCTTTGAAAGAGGCTCAGTTCCTTCGAACTCACGGGTTTCATGCGGGTCTTATAAGTCTTTCCGCCTTCCCCAATGATCCGATAGAGACTCTTTTGGTCCATTGCAGAAAGGTGGCAGAGGTGATCCCTCTCTTTGGATTCTACCTACAACCTTCCGTGGGAGGAAGAATCCTTCCGTACGAGTTCTGGGTCAGGTTTGCCGAAATCGAGAATGTCGTGGGTGTAAAGATCGCTCCCTTCAATCGGTATCAAACCTTAGACGTTGTTCGAGCCATCTGTGACGCTGGACGAGAGAACGAGATCGCTCTTTATACAGGCAATGACGATCATATCCTACTCGACTTAGTGACCGAGTACCGAATACACGGAACGAACGCCTCTGAGAAAGTAAGGAAGGTTCGCATTGTCGGCGGTCTCCTGGGACAATGGAGTGTATGGACAAAGAAAGCTGTGGAACATCATCGTTGGGCGAGAGAATTGGCTAGAACAGGTTCGCCCATTCCACAGGAATACCTTACTCTGGCGGAGGAGCTTACCGATGCCAATGGAGCGATTTTCGATGTAGCACATCGGTTCGCTGGTTGCATTGCGGGTATCCATGAAGTTCTTCGTCGTCAGGGATTCCTAGAGGGGACCTGGTGTTTGAATCCCGATGAAACTCTCTCTCCGGGTCAATCTGAGGAGATCAGCCGAATCTATCGTTCCTATCCTCATTTGACGGACGATGATTTCGTGCAGGCACACCTATCCGAATGGTTCAAGTAATCAGATCGGTTATAAAATGATGTGGGGCCTCTCGTTAATCGGAGGCCCCTCGAGGGTGACAAACAGACTTACTACCGGAAACCTTACCTTTTTAGTTCGTTCTTTTTGAACGAAAGAACCCTTTTATTGTCCCTACAAAGTTTCGGAACCAAACGGTTCGGTTGACAATGACGAAGACGGTGATCAAGAAAATAGCTAAACAGATCGGTCGGGTAAAGAAGGGAACTAAACTTCCATTAGAGAGGACAAGAGAACGACGAAGATTCTTGTCTAAAATGTCTCCCAGGATGATTCCCAGTACCATGGGTGCCATAGGGTACTCCATTTCGCGGAGGATAAACCCAAGAAGGCCGAACACGATCATGACCCCCACATCGAACAACCTTGCCTGCAGGGCAAAGGAACCGACTACACATAGGACGAAGATAATAGGCATCAGTTTCTGTCGCGGGATAAGGAGAACCTTCACTAGGGACTTTACCATTGAAAGTCCTAGTATATACATGGCAATCGTTGCCAGTAACACCATTGCAACTACTTCATAAATGAAGGTGGGAAACTCTACCAGAATCAAGGGTCCTGGACGGATACCGTGAATCAGCATCGCTCCCAGTAAAACGGCTGCAGGAGCCGACCCCGGGATTGCCAAGGTTAGAACAGGGATGATGGCTCCGGGTACACAAGCATTGTTTCCCGTTTCTGCAGCGAGGAGCCCTTCTACGTTACCTTTACCAAAAGTGCCTCGGATCTCGGGAGGAGCGGATCGTTTAGCCAAGTCATAGGAAACCCAGGCCGCAATATCCTCTCCTACTCCAGGGATGGCACCAATGAAGGTACCTACAAGACCTGAACGGATGATGGTTTTCCAATATTTTAGTACTTCCTTCCATTTCGGCATCACCCGGGTAATCTGCGTTTTTACGACTTCGAACTTGGTGAATCGCATGACGGTGATGATTTCAGCGAAGCCGAAGGCTCCTACCATGGCGGGGATCAGGGAGATTCCGCCCGAAAGTGCTGTGCTACCAAAGGAAAAGCGAACATACGCATGGATTCCCTCCATTCCGATCATGGCCACGAACAATCCTAAAAATCCTGCGATCCACCCCTTTAGGGGGTCCTTTGGAGCGGTAAGATTCCCACAGATCACGATTCCAAAGATGGCAAACCAGAAGAACTCGAAGGATTGAAAGCTCAACGCAACAGACCCAATGAGGGGAGTGAAGATGGCTAGTGCCAACATCCCGATCAAAGATCCTAGAAAAGAACCTGTGGTAGCGATTCCGATCGCGCGACCCGCTTCTCCTTTCAGGGCCAATGGATACCCGTCGACTGTAGTAGCTGCATTGGCAGGAGTCCCAGGAATGTTCAGAAGTATCGCGCTGCGGCTACCCCCGTAAATAGCTCCGATGTACATGCAGATCAGGATCAGGATCGCGTTATTGGGTGCCATGTTGAAGGTGAGGGTGGTGAGGAGGGCTACTCCCATGGTAGCGGTAAGGCCTGGGAGCATTCCAATGATAATTCCTAGCTGAGTTGCCCATATTGCGTCAAAAATGGACCTTGGGTTGAAGATTCCAATCACCGCATCGAAGAGCATTTTTAATCCGGTCATGGTAGAACTCCCTTACGGTAGGTTTACAAGGAAAAGGTAGACGAATACCCCATACACAGTGGTGGAGGTAATGATCGCCAATACCGCTGCCATGAGTACTTTTCGGATCTGACTTCGAAAACTTTCCCTGAAGGAATACTCAAAGGTCAATACGAAGAAAAAGATGAACAAAGTGGTAAGAAGAACAAAGGTAACGTGCCCTAATAGGAGGGAATACAGCACGCAGATCAGTATGGTCTTCACCATCCGGTTTGTGGACTCATGGATGAAGAATCCTTTAATTGCTTCGGTGGAAATCTGTTTCTTGTGTCCCCCTTTTCGAATGGAGCGAAAGAACATGATCCCAGAAAGGAAGGTAATGATGATTCCTAATAAGGCAGGAACGATTCCGGGTGCAGCGTAGGGATTTTTACTCTGCTCTGCCATGGTAGGCATTTTTAAAGAGAGAATTAGAACGATCATGCCAAAGGCCATCAAAACGATCGATGTATAGAAATCCGCTTTAGGCATATTCTCTTCTTTCATAAGGCCCCCTAAAGAAAGTTT
>JAOABU010000132.1 GCA_026418195.1 Spirochaetota bacterium
GGATAGATCTCCGGATCAACGCTCAGAACGCACCCCGATTACCGAACACTTCCAGTATCAGTTTCTATGGGGTTGATGCAGCTACCATCCTTTCAGAGTTGGACGGGATTGCTGTTTCAGCGGGTGCTGCCTGCCATGCGGACAAAGTGGAAATTTCCCATGTGATTGCAGCCCTGAAGGTGCCGGAAGAGGTTGCTCGGGGAACCATTCGATTCAGCGTGGGCAGGGAAACGTCAGAACAGGAGGTGGACTTGGCTGCTATCCGCATGGTAGAGGTAGTGTCCCGGCTAGTGCCGACAAGGAAAAACGATTCCACCCTCCTTCAGGAGTCAGGCGAGTTCGCAAGGGCAAGAGGGTCAGTTCGCCTTACCCACTTTACCCGAGGTCTGGGATGCGCCTGTAAGTTACCGGTACACCAATTGCGGGAAGTACTTAAGGGATTTTCACCCCCCACGGATCCTGCTGTGCTGGTGGGACTTGAAACCTCGGATGACGCGGCGGTGTACTCCCTCGGACACCTGCTGGAAGTGCAGGATACAGAAAGACTAGCAGGCCAAAGTTCAGTTCCAACCTCTCCCGCTTCGAACCGTTCCGCCCTTGTCCAAACCGTAGACTTTTTCACTCCCATCGTGGACGATCCGTACGATTACGGTCGGGTAGCAGCGGTAAACTCCTTGAGTGACCTGTACGCCATGGGAGCCATACCTGCTTTCGCCCTCGTGATCGCATCCTTTCCCCTGTCCCGTCTCCCGCTTTGGGTTCTGAAAGAAATGCTCCGGGGAATCAAGGACATAGCGAAATCCGCAGGAATCGAAATTCTAGGCGGACACACGGTAGATGGATCCGAGCCTCTTTTGGGATTGTCGGTCACAGGATTTGTCCAGGAGAACAGGATCGTGCGAAACCGGGGAGGAAAACCTGGGGATCTCCTTTACCTAACGAAACCTTTGGGGACAGGGATCCTTTCCACAGCGTTGAAGCAGGGGCTTCTCAATAAGAAGGAAGAAACCGAACTGGTACAACTGTTGGTTACACTGAACGACCGCGCTTCCCAAGCAATGACTTCGGTTGGGGTTTCTGCCGCTACGGATGTAACGGGATTTGGATTGTTAGGTCACCTGATGGGGATGTTGGGGGAAAGCGAAGCAGGAGAAAACGGGACAAGGACGATGAGGGCCCATTCCTCCCTCTTTTCCGCCCGTATATTCTCAGACCGAGTGCCTTTTCTCCACCGAGCCCAAGAGCTAGCTGCCTCCGGTGTGGTGCCAGGTGGAAGCCAGGCGAACTTGAAATGGGCGGAGCCCCACACACGGTTCGACGAACGGATCCCAGACGCAATACGGATCCTCCTCGCAGATGCGCAGACTTCGGGAGGATTGCTCATAGCAGTTTCCCCTGACAAAGCCGAAGAGTTAGAACAGGCATTCCAACAGCGAGGATGTTCTTACTGGCGGATCGGAGAACTGACGGAAAGGGGAGATCGTGCGATCGATGTTTTTTAAAAGATTACTGCGTATCTAGGAAATCATTCTTTTACCATTGGTTCCAAGCGACAGCGGCCCCGACAGAGGTTCTTAATTTCCTCCAAGTATCGTTCACACCCTTCTTCTGGTAGGTGCACAATGAGGGACACCTCCTCTCCGAACTCCACACCCTCTTTTCGACATCCGATGGAATCCAGCAGTCGCACCAACCCATCGTAACACTCGTAAGGAATCCCTAGGTGGTAAGCTACTACGGATCGAACTTCAGCCATAGGGGTAGTGGCCAACGCTGCTTTCGCACAGTCCCCATACGCGTGTACCAATCCTCCTGTACCCAACTTGGTTCCTCCAAAGTAACGGGTAACCGTAACCAGCACATTTCGAAGTCCACTCCCCCGGATCGCTTCCAGAACAGGACGCCCCGCGGTTCCCTTTGGTTCCCCATCGTCGTGCATCCCCACTACTTCGGAGTTCGGCGGTCCGATGAGGAAGGCGTGTACCACATGCTTCGCTCCCGGATGGGTTTCCCGTTCCTTCGATACCCAATCCTTCGCTTCTTGAGGTGAACCTATACGACGTGCTGTCCCTAGGAATCGGGATTTCTTGATTACCAGTTCCGACCTCCCCACTCCCGCGGGTTCCCAAAAGCAATAACTGCCTTTCGAAGGGTTGTGAAAAGGTCCAATAGGAGATCCAAAATGATTCGAGTCCTCTCCTGATCGCATCCGTGTTCCTTAGGGCTTCAGGGACGCTTTGAATCCTTCAAGATCTAAAAAGTTTGCGTCCCCCACGAAGGTACCTTTCCTATAGAACCGCACGTAGGGAATATCATAGTTCTTGAAGGTCTCCTCCTTCCAAGCAAGGAACCGGGAAAAGAAAGGCAACCGGTCGTACTCCAAATGATATACCTGCACATCTTCGCCATCGGGTTCCTCGGAAGCCCAGCGATGTAAATAGTCGTCCATCACAAGCCACTGAGGGCACCAACTCTGGGTGAGCACTACAGCTACGGCACTAGCTGAACAAAGAATACGATCCGGAATCGATCCCGTATCAAGAATCTGTCGTGCGTCTTCTTCTGTCAATGGTATTCGTTTCATAAAAATCCCGATTCCACGATCTTTTGTACCACCCCGGGGAGCAACCGCCGCTCCTCCTGCGACAAGAGAGCGGTATTTATGGGTGGATGAAACACGATCCGAACCGTTCCTGGTTGGAACCGCCCCGACTTTTCATACACCTCCCAGGTTCCCTGAATCGTTACGGGAATCACGATGGCATTCGAACGGGTAGCGAGTTTAAGACTTCCCGGCTTAAACTCATGTACCTTGCCATCCCGGCTTCGGGTTCCCTCGGGGAAAATCACCATGGGATACCCCCTACGCACATGTTCCACTCCCTTCTCGATGGCTCGAATCGCTTTCTTCGGATTCTTTCTTTCAATAAATACGCAGTGGATCACAAGCATCCAGAGGTTTAGAATGGGAGCCCAGACAAGTTCCCGCTTGGCAATGAATCCGGGTGTTCTCCCCGAATATCCAAGGATACAGAGGATGTCTAAAGCACTTTGGTGATTGGAGATGAAACAAAGCCGTCCCTCTTTCGGAATTCGATCTACCCCTTCTACCTGTACCTTGGCACCGACCACCCAGAGAAAATGGCGAGCCCAGAATTGAACGATTCCTTGGGTAAACCGGGTGCGCAGATCCGTTAACCCTAAAAGAAATAGGAGGAGCCAAAAGGCCAACCCTACTGTCGTCAGAAGAAGAAACAACCAAAAATAGGTAAAGATGAGGATTGTTTTTATCATGAACAATCCATACTATACTGCATCACCCATGGTGTTGAAAACTACCCCGGAATATGATGAAATAGGACCCATGAAGGTAAAAGCCTGTTTCGTTCTGTTGCTTACCCTCCTATCCTTCGGATGTGGCCGCAGAACCATTGGCTATGGGGTGGTTCTCTGGTCACCGGAAGAACAAGCAGTCTCTACCGGTGCAATGGTCCCTGTATACGAGGAGTCTCGAATCAAGAAAACCTACATCATCGGGGTTCCAACCCAAAAAGCACCGTACGAAATTCCTGCTTCCCGAGTACAGGTATTCCGCTCTCGAAAGGAAGCGGAAGCCTTCGCTTCACAATTCGAATCCGTTCGGTACCTTTTTGCTATCTCGGAGCGACGGGCCCTTCCCATACGGGAAAAACCCGACCGTCTGTCCAAACAGGTGTATCGTTTACGTCAGGATGAACTGATCAAGATTCTTCAACTGGGAACCGAACCATCGGATGAAAACGGCTTGAAAGGGCACTGGCACAAGGTGCTGGCAGAGGATGGGACTGTAGGCTACTGCTTCGACTACTACCTCACCCTGTACGATGGGAAATCCAATACGAAAGTTGCCTCTACCCGAGATCCATCGGAAGAACGAATCGCCCTGCTTCTCTCGACCACGTGGAGACCTGCCTATTTCCAGACCATGGTTTCCTCCCGCAGGATCGATCTTGATCGGTTCAAGCCAGAGTATGGGCTTTTTATCACTTTGGATCCTCCTCTTATTCGCCTTCAGACTCCGGAGGTACAGAAGGAATTTTCCTTTACCACCCTTTCCGCAACCTCGGGGAACCGGTTTCTTATCGAGGGAGCGAACATCTCTCTCGCCATGGATTCTTCTGCAAAGAACCTCACCATCACCTTCCAGGATCGAAATGAACAGAAGACTCTCCAATTCATCGCCTTTAGCGGGGATGTGGAAGACATCATTCAGAAAGAAAAAGAAAGACGGGAGAAACTCTTGACCTCTTTTCTGGAAAAAGGTCAGATCTTACGGAGTTCTGGATTCGGGGAGATTACCCTACGTTCCGATGGTACGTTCCAGTGGACAGATTTCGATCGGTTGATCCCCAACGTCCTTGGTAGTGGTGTTCGAGGAACAGGACGAATCGAATTTTCTACGTTTCAGGATCGCTCCATTCAGGGAGAGTACGACGGGTCCCTCACCTTTCTCTTCGATGGGGGAACTACGGGAAAGAACCGAGCTACCTTCCTCTACAAGTTTACCGACGGGGGGGTACGGTTCCTCCATATCCCCCAAGCGAATATCCGGGAAAACACGATCCAGCGGCTTTCCACCACTCCATTGATCCTTTTCTTCACGTTTCAGTAAGGTCTCTATGTCAGTGGTGCAAGCGGTAGACGTTTCCCTCGCGTTCGGAGAACATGTTCTATTCGAGGGAATCCATCTTTCCATTCAACGGAATACTCGAGCAGCCCTAACAGGAGCCAATGGGAGCGGAAAAACCACTCTTATGAAGATTCTTGCGGGGCTTATAAGCCCGGATTCCGGGGAGGTGGTTCGAAGCAAGGATGTTCGAATTTCATATCTTCCCCAAACAGGCATCGCACATGCAGGCAATACCCTGTATCAGGAGATGGAACAGGCGTTCCAGCACTTTCACCAAATCCAGGACCGGATCGACAGACTTTGTCAACGAATGGCCTCCGTCAAGGAATCTGACCCAGAAGCAATGCCTCTTTTGGAAGAACTCCATCAATTGCAGGAACGTTTAGACCATTCCGGGTTCTACCATCGGGAGGCTCGAATCTCCGAAGTGCTTCGGGGATTAGGATTTTCTCCCAAGGATGTTAATCGACCCACAGAAGAGTTTTCAGGCGGCTGGCAGATGAGAATCGCGCTGGCCAAGGTCCTCCTAGAAGATCCGGATGTCCTTCTATTGGACGAACCTACCAACTACTTGGACATCGAGGCTAGATCGTGGCTGGAGAATTTTCTTTCCTCCTTTTCCGGAGGTGTTCTACTGGTGAGTCACGACAAGTACTTTCTCGATGTGACCGTCACGGAGGTGTACGAGATTTTCAACCGGAAAGTCAGTCGGTACGTGGGGAACTATTCATCCTATGAAAAAAAGCGAGAAGAAGAGCTGCGCACCTTGCTTGCGGCCTATAGAAACCAACAGGAAGAGATAGCTCGCCAGGAAGAGTTCATTCGCCGCTTTCGATACAACGCTTCGAAAGCAGCTCTCGTGCAGAGTCGAATCAAACAACTGGAAAAACTACAGCGGATAGAAGTTCCAGAAACCCTGAAGAAGATTCATTTCCAGTTCCCGCCCCCTCCTCCCTGCGGAAAAAAGGTTCTCGAGATCGAGACCCTATCCAAGTCATACGGAACTTTAAACGTATTTTCCAATCTATCTCTCATTTTAGAAAAGGGAGAAAAACTCGTTGTAGTCGGCCCAAATGGCGCAGGGAAATCTTCCCTTCTGCGAATCCTGGCAAGAAGGGATAAAGCCTCATCGGGTAGGGTACTCTATGGAAGTGGGATCCGAATTGGGTATTTCTCGCAGGAACAGAATGAAGAACTCGACATGTCCAAATCGGTACTGGAAGAAATCGAAAAGGAATGTCCTACCGTTTTATTTCCCAAGATTCGAGACATGTTGGGAGCCTTTCTCTTTCGTGGGAATGACGTGTACAAATCCATTTCCGTGCTCAGTGGGGGAGAACGAAATCGATTGGCCCTTCTGAAACTCCTCCTTAAGCCTGCCAATCTGTTCATTCTGGACGAGCCAACCAACCACTTAGATCTAACTTCCAAGGATGTGCTTCTGGAAGCCCTTCAGAACTTTCCGGGTACGGTGATTTTCGTTTCCCATGATCGATACTTCATGGATGGTCTGGCAACGAAGGTATTAGAAATGCGGTTGGGAGATATTCCCCGGTTATTCGTGGGCAACTATTCTTACTATTTACAAAAAGTTTCAGACCCTCTGACTCTTGAACCTTCTACCTCTCCGGAATCAACAGTTCGGCTCTCCAGATCGTTCTCTTCTTCCCCTTTGGACGTCTCCTCATGGGAACAGACGAAGCAAAGGAAATCCGAGATCCGGAAGGTGGAAAAGAAACTGGAAGAGATCCTAACCCGTATTGAAGTTCTCGAAGGTGAGTATCACGATCTCGAAGCTCAATTGGCCATCCCCGAAGTGTACCGGAATGGGGAAGAAGTTCGCAGGATCAAGCTTGAACTGGAGAAAAATCAATTGGAAAGGGATCGCCTACATAGGGAATGGGAAACCACTGAAGAACTTCTGCAGTCCCTTCTTAGCACCCTGAAGCCTGTGGGTGAAGGGAAAGGGCTCGGTCCAGGATGAACTCTGGGAGGTACACCTTTCCCTCCCCATAGGGGGGCTCCCAACACCCACGATTCGGACAGAACAACGGAGTGTACCAAGAATAGATCTTGCCTACCATTGAAAAACCGATATACTAAAAGCCATGTGGAACCCTGACCTTTATTCGGATACCCTATACTTTGCCGCTGCCGCTCATGAAGGGCAGTTCGTGCCTGGTAAGACATACTCGTACGTTGTGCACCTTGTAGATGTCTGCATGGAAACGATGCGGGCAGCAATTATGGAAGAGCTGGAAGACCCGAACCTGGCCATGCAGTGCGCCCTTCTCCACGACACCCTGGAGGACACGGCTGTAACGTACGAAATCCTTCTGGACCGTTTTGGAAGGGACGTAGCCAATGGGGTACGAGCCCTATCTAAAAAACCTGAGGTTCAACATACCCGCAAGGCATTGGAAGAATACCTACGGGAACTGGCTGCCCAGAAACGGGAAGTGAAGATCGTGAAATTAGCCGATCGAATCGTAAACCTACGGGAACCTCCCGCACATTGGGATACAGAGAAACGGAAAGAGTACCTGGAGGAATCACGACTGATTTTGAAGTTCCTCAAGAAGACGAGTCCCCTACTGGAATCCCGACTGAACGATAAGATTTACGCCTACAAGCGGTACATCCCAGAATGATCACCGTACTATCCTGGAATGTGAACGGCCTTCGTGCCGTGGAAAAGAAAGGGTTCCTCGATTGGGTAAAGAGTTCAGGGGCTGATATCATCTGCATCCAGGAAACCAAGATCCAAGAAGACCAGATTCCCGCAGAACTGAAGCAACCCGATGGCTACCGATCCTACTGGGTTTGCGCAGAGCGAAAAGGGTACAGTGGGGTAGGGGTGTTTAGCCGAATTGAACCAGTTTCAGTTCACCCATTAGGGGCCCCTCAGTTCGACTCTGAAGGACGGGTTCTCGTACTGGAGTTCCCGGAGTTCACCCTGATCAATGCCTATTTTCCCAACAGTCAAGAAGAAGGGTCTCGTCTTGCCTACAAGCTAGAGTTCTGTGAAACCCTGAGGCATTATGCCCTGGATCTGGTTTCTCAGGGAAAACGAGTACTCATATCCGGAGATTACAACATCGCTCACAAGCCCATCGATTTAGCAAACCCCAAAGCCAACGAAAAGAACCCGGGATACTTGCCGGAGGAGCGAGAGTGGATGGACAAGTTCATCGCTTCCGGGTTCGTGGATACGTTTCGGATGTTCAACCAGGAGGCGGGTCAGTATACCTGGTGGACCTATCGGTTCAACGCTCGCGAAAAGAACATCGGGTGGCGTATCGACTATCATTGCGTCAATACCGCTTTTGCCCCCCTTGTCAAGGAGGCACGAATTTTGAAAGAAGTAATGGGGTCGGATCACTGCCCCGTTTCCGTTACCCTCAATATCGAAGGAGCATCCCATGAGTGACAAACCGACTCGAGAAAGCGCCTGGAAGCTACTCACTACCTACACCACCTCAGAGAACCTCCAAAAACATGCTCTGGCAGTCGAGGCAGTGATGCGGCATTTTGCCCGAAAGTTTAAAGAAGACGAAGAAATGTGGGGCATTGTAGGCCTCATTCATGACATCGACTACGAACGGTTCCCTTCCGAACATTGTCAACGCTGCGTCCCAATCCTCCAGGAGGCAGGCTTCCCACCTGAATACATCCACGCAGTACAGAGCCATGGTTGGGGGATCTGTTCTGAAGTGGAACCTATTCATCGGATGGAAAAAGTTCTCTATGCTACAGATGAACTAACAGGTCTCATCACTGCCACTGCCCTTGTCCGTCCTTCTCGGAGCATCCTGGACATGACGGCCAAATCGGTGAAAAAGAAATGGAAGGAAAAAGGATTTTCTGCAGGAGTAGATCGTTCCATTATCGAGAAGGGAGCCCTGATGCTAGAGATGGACCTTTCTGACCTAATTATGGAAACGATTCTAGGAATGCGAACGGTGGCAAAAGAAATCGGGCTAGAGGGAACACCTCAAGCCGAAGAATGAAGACCCTAGGGCTTCATAGGTATAAAGATCCTACCCATTCTGTAACAGGTTGCCTCAAGGCTTTCGCCAGGGCATTACCCACTGCTCCACCTTCTTTAGGCCAGCTGTCAGAAGCACACCCAGCACCATTACCACCACTAGTCCCGCGTACATTTTTTCAGGGGATAGGATTTCCCAGTAGTAGAAGGTGAGGAATCCTACCCCTGTTTTTGCCCGCACGAACTCCACTGCAATGATCACAATGAGAGCGGTTCCCAGCGCTATACGAAGTCCCGCAAACACCACAGGCAACGCTCCAGGTAGGATCACATGGTAGAACAATCGAAACCCTGAAGCTCCATAGTTACGCCCGGCTTCCAAGTACACAGGTTCAATATCCCGAACCCCCACCATTGTGTTGATGGTCACAAGGAAAAAGACAGAAATCGCCACCACTGCGATTTTAGGCCCTTCCCCGAAGGGATCAGGGAAAATCAGCATCATGATAGGAAAGATAGCGATCTTGGGTAGGACGTAGAAGGCAGAAAGGGTAGCATCGATCATGGTTCGGATAGTAGGACTCACTCCCATCAC
The DNA here is from genome assembly GCA_026418195.1 of Spirochaetota bacterium. GTDB lineage: Bacteria > Spirochaetota > Spirochaetia > DTKZ01 > DTKZ01 > DTKZ01. Next base: position 9,253 of record JAOABU010000132.1, read on the forward strand.
CATCCCAAGAAGGATTCCCGGTGTAGCCCCAAGAAAGAAGCCCACGAACACCCGCATTAGAGTAGCGTACAGGTGACTTTCTGCCAGTAATTCTTTCACCGTCTCGGGTCGATTGCCCCATGCTGCGCCAAGGAGCAACCAGGGACGGCCTAGAAGACTCGTTTTGGAAAATTCATCAAACTTCGTAATCAATTCCCAGAGAGCCTGCACGATTCGTGAGGGGGGAGGAAACCAGTCCGGGCTTAAAACCCCTCCCCTCACCAAGAGTTCCCAGGCGAGGAATAGGAGAAGGGGGAAAGACACCGAGAGAGAACGACGATACAACGGAGCGTACAATGGAGGGATTCTTTTCCCAATAAGTTCAGCGATACCTACGATTAATAGGAAATCTACCCCCAACCCCAACCACCAGAAGGCAGTCCATCCATGGAACAGGGTGAGGCATCCATTCCAGAGAGCGAAAAGGAGGGTTAAAAGACTCAGAAGCTTCGGATTCCCCTTTCCGTTCATGTTTCCCCCAACAATTTCATCGCTTTCAGCACCTCCCCTCGCAAGGCTTCCCAGATTGTATAGGTGAGTTCTCCGAACTCCGCGGTAGCCATTACCTTGAGGTCCCGCGGTCGGGGTAACGGTATAGGGAACACTGCTTTCTGGGTACCCGGATGAGCGGTCATCAACACCACCCGATCCCCCAGAAGCACCGCTTCCTCGATACTGTGGGTTACATACACCACTGTTTTCCGTCGTTCCTCCCAGATCCGGAGTATCTCTTCCTGGAGGAGTGTTCTAGTTTGCGCATCGAGGGCACCTAAGGGCTCATCCATCAGAAGGATCTCAGGATCACTGGCTAACGCTCGGGCGATTCCCACTCGTTGTTTCATACCCCCGGAGAGCTGATGAGGATATGCATGGATAAACTTGGAAAGCCCTACCCGTTCGATCCAGCTTTGCGCGATGGTCAGGCGTTCTGCCTTGGGAACCCCCCTCATCTGTAAACCAAAGCCTACGTTTTCAAGTACTGTTTTCCATGGAAATACCGCATACTCTTGGAACACCATACTTGTGAGTGGTTTACCCGGGTCCTCTCCGGGTTGGATCTCTATCGTTCCGGAAGAAGCGGGCAGTAAACCGGCCAGAATGCGCAGGAAACTAGATTTTCCGCAACCAGAAGGCCCTACGATGCAGAGAAACTCCCCCTCCTGTACCTCTAAAGAAAAATCCCGGAGAGCCTCTACTCTTTCCTTCCCGTTAGAAAACACCTTGGAAATATGGGAAGCTCTGATTTTGGGTAAAGCTCTGCTTGTGTGTTCCATAGATAAGGAATCGGTAGTTTCTCTTCTCCCTGTTTCTGCTATTTCCGTCCCAACACTGAACGGGCCCATTCTACGAGAGAGGTATCTGTCACCGCTTTTAGATCGATGGGTTGGGTATACTCTGTCCGTCGATTTTCCCGGTGCACCCGTTCCACATCTTTCAGGCTTTCTAAGGCGATCTCCATGTTGGGATCATAGATCACTGGTTCCCCGGTCCGAATGGCGTCTTCGGTAGTGTTTACGAACTTCAGATAGGCCTTTATGTTCTCGGGCGACAGATACTCCTTCCCCTGCATCAATCGAGCAGCCTCCATCAGGGCTAGCACGAATCGCTTGGCCGCTTCGGGCCGTTCCTTTAGGAACTTACCGGAAGCGACGAAGGTGACGGTCATGGCCCCGGGTGTTAGATCCTCTGCCAAGGGAACAGCTACCCCTTTGCCTATTGCTTGATCCGCATAGGGGGAACCAAGGATTCCTGCGTCGATAGACTTACTCTCCAACGCTGCAGGCATGTCCGTATTGGAAAGAGGGACGATCTGCACATCCCGGATGGAAAGCTTGCCTCGCTCCAGGGCCTTCGTTGCCAGGTACTCTCCCCCACTGCCCGGCCCTCCTGCCATGGCCACCTTCATCCCTCTTAGATCTGCTACCGTTTTCACCTTCCCTGAGTCTACAAGGTCTTTCCGCACCAGAAGCTTGGTAGGGCTTCCTTTGATCGGTTCCAAAGCACCGGGAGCGATGATCTTCAGGTCCATCCCCTTGGCCCAAGCGTTCCAGGTAGACGCGACAATGGCAATTCCCCCTACATCCACTTTACCCTGCGTCATGAAGGCGATCACCTCGGTACCCGATTTCACGCTTTGAATCTGCACATCCAGACCATACTTATCGAACAAGCCTCTTCCCGCTGCCACATAGAGGGTAGCGAACTTCATGATTGGTACATAAGCGACTACCACTTTTTCTTTAGGAACGAGGGGGGATACTGTCTGTTGAGCCGAAAGGGTTGCAGCACTGAAAACTATCAACACAAGAACGAGCAACCAGTGTGGTATCTCCTTACAACTGCTTGTCTGAATCTCCCATTTATTCATGTAGTTCCTCCTATCCGATGGGCAGATCATAGGCATTTCCGACTGATTGGTCAATCCGCTCTGATAGATAGAAACAACTGGATGAACTCATCCACCACTCTTTCGGGTGTAGCCCAGGAGGTAACGAATCGAACCGCCGAATGGTTCTCGTCGATCCGTTTCCATCGGTAAAACTCGTACTTCGATAGGAGTTGTTCGATGACCCGCTCGGAGAGGATGGGAAAGATCTGGTTCGTTTCCGTTGCCGCAAGGAAAGGGACTCCATGCTTTTTAAAAGCCTCGGCAATACGGGAAGCGGTACGATTGGCATGCAAGGCAAGATCGAAGTAGAGGGTATCCCGAAACAACTCCCGGAACTGCACCCCAAGGATCCATCCTTTTGCCAGAAGGGCGCCCCGTTGTTTCAGGTGGAATTGGACACGTACACCAATCGGGGGATTACCATGTGTGGAACGTTCGTATGTTCTTCCAGAATGGCCTCGATATCCTGTACCCTGAGTTTTCCATCCTGACTTGGCACTCCATGGATCTTGTGTCCTGTAGCCTCGATTGCTCCCGCCTCATGCACATGGATATGC
>JAOABU010000015.1 GCA_026418195.1 Spirochaetota bacterium
GTGGCCTGGATGGCAGCCTGGGCGCCTTCTTCTGTGGCCATTTCCACGAATCCAAATCCCCGGGCCCGGCCCGTCATCTTGTCCGTGATGATGTTTGTAGAGGTGACTTCGCCGTACTGGGAGAATAGATTCTGGAGTTCGGCCTCGTCGGAACTGTAGCTCAGGTTTCCGACATACAATTTTTTCGCCATACTGAATGGTCCTTCGGGTTCTCTTTGAACCCATACATAAGAAATTGATCTGGAGTTTATCGACGATAAACCATCGTTTCGTTATCCCGGTCTCAGTTTCAGAAATGGTTTACCGCTTTAAGGAAGGACCTTAGGCAGAACTCTTTTCCCTACACGTTGCCAGAAAACTTTAGATACCTGCTATGCAAGCCAGATATGGTAAGTTACCCTTTCCTTTCATTTGTGTCAATAGCAAACGTGGATTTTGTTAATTTTTCTTGCAAAAATCTTATTTCTGTCCCCATAGTAGAGATATGAGCTACACATTGATTACGGGTGCGAGTGGATTTCTCGGAGCTCGTTTAGCCGCTCGCATACTGGAATCGGAACCTCAAACGCATCTCATCCTTACGGATCAGGTAGATAGTCCTAGGATTGATCCAATTCGAAGTGCAGTACAATTTATCCAAGGAGACTTGGGAGACCCATCCTTGTCCCACGATCTTCTTAGCTCTGAAGTGGACCGAGTGTTTCATCTTGCCTCCCTTGTATCGGGTGGGGCAGAACAGAACTTCGAGTTAGGGCTCAAGGTAAACGTGTACGCTACCTTGAATCTGCTGGAAGCATGTCGATTTCAGGGGAGAAAACCTATCTTCGTATTTACCAGTTCCATCGCTACATTCGGGGGCAAGGAGATGCCCCCTGAAGTAACGGATTGGACCTTTCAGCACCCGCAGAACAGCTACGGTGTTGCCAAGGTGATCGGGGAACAACTATTGAACGACTACACCCGAAAAGGGTTCATCGATGGAAGAGGGGTCCGATTCCCAGCTGTTATTGTGAGAGATATCCCCAACACTGCCCTCAGCGGATACGCCAGCAACATGATCCGGGAACCTTTAGCGGGGAAGGATTACGTATGCCCTGTACCGGAGGACACTCGAATTCCGTTGGTCAGCATCAAGACAGCGGTAGAAACCCTGTATGCTTTGGGAACAATCGATGGCAGCCTGTTGGGTGATTTCCGCACCGTGAATGGTCGGGGAATTTCTCCATCTGCGTTCGAGATCGCTCTTGCGGTAGAATCGATCGGGGAAAAAGTAGGTTTGATCGGCACGATTACCTTCAAACCCGATCCTTCGGTAGAGCCGATCATAGCCACTTGGCCTAAATTCATGCGAGCGGATAGAGCGGAAGCTTTAGGTCTGCCGGGGGATAGGGACATTCAATCCATCATTGAAGAGTACTTAGCTTTATGAATCCTTCCATCGTATTCGTGGCTCCCTACAAGCGATTGGGAGAACTATTTCAGGAAGTCTGCGAGGAGTTCGGGAAATCCTATCCTGTGATCGTCGGAGAGCTGGAAGAAGGGGCGCATTGCGTAGAAGTCTTCCAAGAAAAAGGGGTAGACGTCATCATTTCAAGAGGTGGTACTGCTCTTGCTATCCGCAGGCTCCTTCCCGACATTCCCGTAGTGGAAGTACCGGTGTCCAGTATCGATCTGTTGAAAGCCATCAATGAAGCCCGCGAAGAAACAGACCGGATCATCCTCGGAGGATTCAGGCAATTCACCTATGGGTTAGAGGAACTAGGAGATCTATTCCAATTCCAGCTAAAAATCCTGGAACTGGAAGAACCTTCTCCCCAACAACCCGAACAAGTGGTTTCAGCTCTTCTGGAATACAAGAAACAAGGATACCAAATGCTCGTAGGGGATACAACAGCTGTGGGGTTGGCCGAGAAACACGGATTCCAAACCGTTCTCATCCGATCTGGAAGAAAAGCACTCGTGCAAGCGATTCGGGAAGCGGAAGGGGTAGCGGAAATAAGAAAAAGAGAACTGGCAACATCCAGACACCTACAGGTCCTGATGGACTATGCCCATGAAGGAATCCTGTTCATCGAACCGGATGGTAGAATTAGCCATTTCAACCTGAAGGCGGAAAAGATTCTGAAAGTTCCCGCACATCGAATATTGGACAAGAATGTGTTCGATCTATTTCCGGAAATAGTACCGTCGGATACGTTCAGAAATGGGAGATGCGAACTGGAAAAACACCTAACGATCCTAGGGACCTCCGTAAACGTGCATGTGATACCGGTAGAGGTGGGTAAACGAATCGTTCGAATTATCGTTACCTTAGTCCCACGTCCTACCCTGGATCGTCCGAAGGGTAAGAATGGATGCGAAGAACATAACGGACTTACCGCTGAGTACTCCTTTGAAGATATCATCGGTTCAAGCCTAGACATACAGAGGGTAAAATCGGAGGCTCAAGAATACGCACAGGTAGATTCCCCGATCCTCCTCTACGGCGAGACAGGAACAGGCAAGGAGATGTTCGCTCAAGCCATCCATAACGCAAGTCCTCGCAGGTCCCGACCTTTCGTTGCCTTCAACTGCGCAGCTTTGCCCGAAAGTTTACTGGAGAGTGAGCTCTTTGGATATTCTGAAGGCGCCTTTACCGGAGCCGTACCAAGAGGAAAAGCGGGCCTCTTCGAATTAGCCCAAGGAGGAACGATTTTTCTGGACGAGATAAACGAAATTTCTCCTAACACCCAGGTTAGGCTTCTAAGGGTGCTACAGGAAAAAAAGATCCGTAGAGTTGGCGACGATAAGATCATTTCCATCAACGTGCGGGTGATCTGTGCTTCTAACGTGGACCTGCAACCCCTAGTAGAACAGAAACGGTTTCGAGAGGATCTGTTCTATCGAATAAACGTTTTAACCCTTTCTATACCTCCTCTCCGCCAACGGATGGAAGACATCCCCCTCCTCGTGGAGTTTTTCCTGAAGCGATACAGTATGTACTTCAGAAAAAATGTCACTCACCTTTCAAAAGAAGCGTTACAGATCCTGCAAGGGTACAATTGGCCTGGAAATGTTCGTCAGTTGGAAAACATTCTAGAGCGATTGGTGATCAAATCAAAGGACCAAACTGTATCCGCTTCCCTGGTCCGAGAAATTTTAAGTGGGGAACCAGGCTTCAGAGTTCCCTCCTTCCAACAGGTCCCCTCCCTCTCCATCCCCTGTAGCTTGGATCTAGATAGCATGGAGCGATTGATCATCGAAGAGATGATCCAACGTTCCAACGGAAACAAACAGTGGGTGGCGGATCAGTTAGGGATCGGTCGGACTACTTTATGGCGTAAGATCAAGAGTTCAAAGAGCGTTTCAAAACGAAACCGCTTTTCAAATTGAAACATCCAATGTATGGTTTCCCCGCCATGCTTCTAGGTGCACCCGAATTCTCTTGGCTGTTAACTCGATACCAATCCAGCAGTTGCATAGCATGAAAAAGGATCCAACCTCTTCGATCCTTTAACGATGGAGTTGGCACCCTTATTGCATAGTAAATCGGGATATGGATCAAGAGTCGAGAGCATCAGAACGCTGGAAGCCCCGAGTGTACATTACTATGGGGGACCCTGCAGGAATTGGTGCCGAAATCATCGTTCGAACTCTCTCGAAGGATGAAATATACGCTCTCTGTACTCCGATTCTGATTGGCTCCTTTCCCGTAGTGAAAGACGTTCTTCATTTCCTCCCTTCCCAGCTTTCCATTCACAGGATCGAACATCCTAACCAAGCGATTGGAGAACTAGGCACCATTGATTTAATCGATCTAGGCAATATCAGGCTATCAGATTTCGAATACGGAAAACCACAGAGCGCTTCGGGCAAGGCCGCTTCGGAGTATATGATCACCGCTCGATCCATTGCACAGGATCAGCTGAACCAGGAACACCTCCCAGCTGCAATCGTGAACGGGCCCGTGAACACTGCTGCCCTGTGGATGGCTGGATATTCGGGAAAAAACGAGATCGAGCCCTTCCTTTCAGGATCAACCCTCCAATTTCACATTCCTATGGTTCTACAGGGCGATCTTCGAATCGCCCACGTGACAGGAACCATGGATCTCCATCGAATTTTCGAGGAGCTGTCCACCGAGAAAATCCTCACGACCATCTCCCAAGCCGCTTTCATTGCCGAACAGTTAGGAGTCCAAGACCCTCGGATCGGGGTATGCAGCCTCAACCCATACGCGGGAGAAAACGGAATCCTAGGGAGAGAAGAGGAGGAAAAAATTATCCCTGCCCTTCGTCTGGCAAAAGCAAAAGGATTTCGTGTGGAAGGCCCGATCACCCCCGACATGATTGTTCCCTATTTGAAGGCCGGGCGTTTCGATCTAGGAATCGCCATGTATCACGATCAAGGGTTCACCGCACTTCGATCCAGGATTGAATACCAGAGGCGGTCGAATCGATGGCAGGGGTTTCACGGTTGCTGTCTGTATCTTGGGTTGCCTTTTATTCTCGCTTCTGTCCTGCATGGGACAGCCTACGATCGAGCGGGAGAAGGCAAAGCGTCAGAGGATAGTATGATTGAAGCGGTACGAACGGCTGCGACCCTGGCACGAGCAAACTTCACAAGCTATCACAACGGCAACAATGTTCCGACGTCAGTTCGGGACATAAAATATAGGAATGGAGGTCGACATGAAACGGGTAACTAGGTTTTTATGGGTGGCATTTCTTGCCATCGTACTGATCGGATCCCTCTATGCAGGGGGTGGGAAAGAAGAGGCGAAAGGCGCTCCTAAAACCATCAAACTAGGCGCCATTTACCCCCTCACCGGAGGGATTGCTGTCACAGGTGCGGACTGCAAAAGCGGAGTGGAAATGGCCATCGATATCATCAATAACAAGTATGATATCGATTTCCCCTTTGCTCGGACTGAAGGAATCCCCAACCTCGGAGGGGCGAAACTGGAAGTGGTGTTCGCTGATTCCCGGGGTGATGCTACCCAAGGCATGGCAGAGGCGGAGCGTCTGATCACCCAAGACAAGATCGTAGCGATGGTAGGTGGGTACCAGAGTGCGGTTGTGAAGACCATCAGCGTAGCAACCGAACGGTTACGGATCCCCTATGTTCTCTCCGATGCTACCTCTCCAACCCTGACAGAACGCGGATTCAAGTACTTCTTTCGAGTGATACCCCATGATGGGATTCAAGCGAAGAACGCTCTGGACATGATTCGAGATATTGAAAAAAAGGAAAACGTGCCGTTAAAGAAAATCGCGTTGATCTGGGAAAACACCGAATGGGGATCCAACGTGGCTGTTCAGGTACGAAAGTACGCCCAAGATTACGGCATGACCATCGTTGCGGACATTGGATATCCGAACAGGACCACGGATCTAACGGCGGAAGTAATGAGAATCAAAGCCTCACAACCTGACGTACTGATTCACCCCGGTTACATTAGCGATGCCATCCTCTTTGTGAAAACTCTGAAATCAATGGATGTAGTACCTAAGGTGTTCGTAGGGATGGCCGCATACGTAGAACCGAACTTCCTCCAGACTCTCGGGAACGACGGGAACTACATCTTCACCCGGGCCGTGTATGGATTGGATCTAGCGAAAGCAAAACCTTTCATCGCAAAGATCAATGAACTGTACAAGCAGAAATATGGAAGAGATATGAGCGCCAATGCAGCTCGAAGTTTCACCGCTCCCTTTGTGATGGCCGATGCCATCAATAGGGCTAAGTCCCTCGATCCGGATGCGATCCAGAAGGCATTGATGGAAACAAACCTACCCGCTTCCGCGTTTATATCTCCCTATGAAGGCTGCAAGTTCGATCCCGTTACCCATGACAATATCTACGCTCGAAGCCTCTACTTGCAGATCCAGAACCAGCAGTACCGGGTGGTATGGCCCTTCGATCTCGCACCGGTCCCTTACCAGTTCCCCTTCAAACCCTGGAAAGAACGGTAAAAAAGTAACTTATCTTTGATGGGTCTTGTCGTCGACAAGACCCATCCTTACAGAAGGATGGTATCCATGTTCATTCAGTTAGTCGTATCCGGACTTCTCCTCGGATGTATTTACAGCCTAATCTCCATGGGACTGAGCCTGATCTGGGGTGTTATGGGCATCGTGAACTTCGCCCATGGAGCTTTTGTGATGTTGGCCATGTACGCAGCGTACTATGGGGACCAGCTACTTCGCATCGATCCCCTCCTCTTCACACCGGTAGCGATTCTTCTGCTCTTCTTCCTGGGAGTGTTGGTGTATCAGATCATCATTCAATACGTGGTAGATGGTCCATATGTATCCCGGCTACTCGCTACCTTTGGCCTTGGATTCTTCCTTATTAACATGGCACAGTTCCTATGGTCTCCCAATTTTCGTACCATCAAGGAATCCATGGTGCACGGAGTATGGAAGATCGGATCAGTCATGATCGAGTTGCCCAAGCTTGCATCTTCTTTGGGCAGCATTCTGGTAGCTGCTCTAGTGTTCTTGTTCATTCGAAAAACCCGCACGGGGCAAGCGATTCAAGCAATTTCAGCGGATAAAATGGGAGCCGCCCTCATGGGAATCAATTTAAAACGAATCGCCGCTTTTTCTTTCGGATTGGGCATTGCTTGCGCGGGAGCAGCCGGTTCCCTCCTGGCGACCTTCTACTACATCTTCCCGGACGTGGCGAGTTTGTTTGGGTTGATCGCCCTGGTAGCAGTTGCACTCGGTGGATTCGGAAGTGTGGAGGGAGCCTTTCTTGGTGCGTTGATCCTAGGTCTGGTAGAGACCCTAGGGGGTTACTACGTGGATCCAAACTGGAAATATGCCCTCATGTTTCTGATCTATCTAGGGATCGTGCTCATCCGTCCGCAAGGACTCTTAGGTCGGGGGAAAGTATGATGGAACTTGTGCGACATCGTAGGTTTCCCACGTTTATCCTATTATTTGGTCTTTTCATCGCGCTGGTGTTTCCATGGGTAGTTCGAGACCGATTCGCTCAGAACACCGCCATCTTTGTCCTGATGTATGGCTTGATGGCCCAGGCCTGGAATATTATGGGTGGGTACACAGGTTTGATTTCCGTTGGGCAAGTTGCCTATTTTGGGATTGGTGCGTATACCTCTGCGTTCCTCTACACGCACTTCGGTATCAATCCTTGGATTGCCCTTCTGATCGGAGGGTTGATTACGGCTTTGTTCGGCGTCATAGCTGGCTACCCTGTCAGTAAACTCCGGGGGCGTTACTTTTCCATCGCTACCATTGCAATGGCGGAAGTGATGCGGATCTCCTTCTCTAACTGGGAGTATGTAGGAGCCGCCCGAGGGATACAGTTACCGATTGAAAAGGAATCCTTGCTTACCTTTCAATTCCATTCCTCGAGGTTGCCGTACTATTACATCATTCTGTTCCTATTCATTGTCGTGAACTTGGTAGTCTATGTTTTAGAACGGTCCCGAACGGGATTCTATTTCCGGGCTATCCGCGACAACGAAGAAGCGGCGGCTGGATTAGGAATCAACCGGAGTTTCTACAAACTTCTAAGTATCGGGATTTCCGCTTTTTTTACTGCCTTAGCAGGAAGTTTTCTCACTCAATTTAGCCTCTACGTAGAACCGGATTACGTGTTTGCAAGTTCCATCTCCATCACGGTAGCTATGGTAGCAGTGCTCGGCGGCATCGGAAGTTTGGGAGGTCCTATACTTGGAGCTCTGGTCCTGATACCTCTTTCGGAATACACCCGAGCATGGTTGGGTAAACAGGGGCAAGGTTTGGACCTTATGCTGTATGGCGCCCTGATCATCGTGTTCTGCATCCTGGAACCTAAAGGGCTTATGGGACTGTGGAAACGAATTTCTACGAAGAAAAGGACGAGTCCATGAATACTGCGATCTTACAGGTGGAAGACCTTTACAAGGATTTCGGAGGCCTCCGTGCCTTGTCAGGGGTTAGTTTCACATTAAAAGAAGGTGAAATCACTGCTCTGATTGGACCGAACGGAGCGGGAAAGACGACCCTCTTCAACTGTATTACGGGTTTCACTCCCGTCACAAAAGGCAAAATCCTCTATCGAGGGAAAAACATCACCAACTGGCCCCCCCACAAGGTCGTGCGGCATGGACTTGCCCGCACTTTTCAAGTAGTACAGATATTGGATGACATGACCGTGGAAGAAAACGTGATGGTAGGGGCTTTTCTCCATGAAAAGACCGTACAGGGGGCTCGACTACTAGCCCGGAAAGCACTCCAGCAGAGTGGAATTGATCACTACACGGAGCATCTAGCGGGTTCTCTACCCATCCCTGCGAAGAAGCGATTGGAAATCGCCATGGCCCTGGTTACAAAGCCAACTCTCCTCATGCTGGATGAATCAATGGCAGGATTGACCCCAACGGAGTTCCGGGATGTACAAGAGTTGATTCTTAACTTGAAGAAAGAGGGAGTGACGCTGGTGGTGGTGGAACATGTGATGGAAGCGATCATGCCTATCTGCGATCGCGTGCTCGTTCTGAACTTAGGAGTCCTAATTGCACAGGGAACTGCTAAGGAAGTAGCGGAGAACCCGGATGTAATCAAAGCCTACCTGGGAGACAAGTATGCTAGAAATCGTTAACCTGAAAGCGGGGTATCGGGGAGTTCCAGCCCTCCAAGGGGTGACATTGGAAGTGCACAAAGGTGAAATCGTGGGGATAATCGGTTCCAATGGAGCAGGAAAATCGACCTTGATTCGCGCAATATCCGGCCTTATCAAGCCCACAGAAGGAACGATCACTTTCAAGGGAATACGTATCGATACCCTTCCCTCACACGAGATTGTTCGATTGGGAATCATCCAGGTGCCGGAAGGGAGACATTTGTTTGGCAAGCAGACAGTCGAAGAGAACCTGAAGCTTGGTGCTTACCTGATTAAAGATGAAAAAAAGATTAAAGATCATTTAGAACACGTGTATTCCATCTTCCCTATCCTGAAAGAACGAAAGAAGCAGAGGGCCGAAACTCTAAGTGGAGGTCAGCAACAGATGCTCGCGATTGGAAGGGGACTGATGAGTAATCCCGAACTACTCATCGTGGATGAGTGTTCCCTTGGGGTTGCCCCCATCGTGGTAGAAGAAATCTTCAGGATTCTTAAGACCATCAACGCTCAAGGAACTACGATCATGCTGGTGGAGCAAAAAGTTCATGAAGCGTTGGAACTTGCCCATCGGGCCTATGTGCTCCAAACCGGACGTGTAGTAATGCACGGTACTGGTGAAGAACTGTTGAAGTCAGAGCTCGTACAGAAGGCGTATCTAGGCATTTAGAGTCCGCGGTCGAGGATCAGCATAACCGCGGAAACCGATCCGTGTTTCGTTATATGACAGGAGGTAGAACATGGCACAAGGTTACTTTCATCGCGTGCATCAGGAGACTCCCACTCGTTTCTGGATCAATAATCCCTCGGCTTCGGACATGGAGAACGCCCTGGCTGCCGGCGCTATCAACTGCACCACCAACCCTTCCTACTGCTCTAAACTCCTGCAGAGCGAGCCCGCCTACATAAAAGCCGTGATCCGGGACACCGTACGTACCCATCCCAGCCTTTCCACCGATCAACTCGCCATCGAGGTGATCAAGACGGCCTCCAAG
>JAOABU010000016.1 GCA_026418195.1 Spirochaetota bacterium
GGGAAGTTCCTTTGCCTTCATACCCGGCATTCTCGCAGTAAAAGCTTCGGAAGGACTGAGTGCCGCATTGGGTGGTATCGTGATCGCAGGATTATTGTACGTAGTGGTAGCCATTCTGTTTCGGTTTATTTCCATGGAAACGATCCATAGGGTGCTGCCGCCTCATGTGACGGGACCCATGATCATTCTGATTGGATTGATCCTTGCTCCCGTAGCCATTTCCAACGCAAATGGAGCCAATGCGAAAGAAGTGAGGGATTTGATTGGCACCAATGGATGCTGGGGAGTTGCCCTCTTCACATTTGCGGTAGGAATATTCGTGAAAATCGGGTTCCGAAAGTATGGATTCAAGTTCGCATCCAACCTTCCTGTAATCATCGCCCTGATTGCTGGTTATACCCTTTCTCTCTTTCTGGGGATTGTGGATTTCTCACAACTTCAAAAAGCCCCATGGTTTGGATTACCTGCCTTTTCCTTACCGCGGTTTACTGCATCGGCAATTACCGTAATGGTTCCTATTGCCATTGTAACGATAGTCGAACATTTTGGAGATATCCTAGCGGTAGGGAATGTAGTTGGGAAGGATTTTATTCAAGACCCTGGTATCCATCGCACTTTGATCGGAGACGGGTTAGCTACCTCGTTGGCTGCTTTAATCGGGGGGCCAGCCAATACTACCTATTCTGAAAATACGGGTGCGGTGGCTCTGACAGGTGTGTATAACCCTGTGGTAATGCGGATTGCAGCCGTATTTGCCATTCTGCTATCCCTAGTTCCCAAGTTCACCGCTCTCATTGGATCCATTCCTCTTCCTGTGGTGGGAGGGATCTCCGTTCTGCTCTTCGGAATGATCTCTTCCATTGGTATTAAAAACATGGTGGATGCCCGGGTGAATCTATCAAACCCGAAACTACTCATCATTTCTGCCGCCATGCTGGTTCTTGGTCTAGGGGGGGCTACCTTCGAGATAGGGGCGGTCAAACTATCGGGCCTAGGCCTTTCTGCAATTTTCGGTGTGGTGCTGAACCTGATCTTGCGACCCAAGAGTATTACCGAATCTGAAGAGTACTAGCGGCTATTGCGAATAATCTACTCATATGGTATAGTATTTTAACTTGTTGTGACGGGAGGAACACTATGGCATATAAAATCACCGATGCATGCACCAACTGTGGTGCTTGCGAATCAGAGTGCCCCGTTGAAGCGATCAGCGAAAAGAACGACGCTCGCTGGATCGATCCGGATCTCTGTACGAGTTGCGGCGCTTGTGCTGCTGTTTGCCCGGTAGAAGCCATTGAGGCAGGCTAGCGGGTTTTTTTCATTTCTTCCTTTTTGAAAAGCCGTCTACAGTGACCTGTGGACGGCTCATTTTTTTCTTGGTATGTTCCAGAAGGGAGGATACTATGGGTTCGAGTACCATATCACCGGTATGGGCTGCACTGGTGGCTACCCTGTTCACCTGGGGAGTCACCGCATTAGGCGCTGGATTGGTCTTTTTTTTCAAAGAGTTCAATAAAAAGATCCTCGATGCGATGCTTGGGTTTGCAGCGGGAGTGATGACAGCAGCAAGTTTCTGGTCTTTGCTATCCCCCTCTATCGAACTATCGGAAAATCTAGGGTATCTGCCCTGGATACCGCCCCTAGTTGGATTCCTTCTGGGGGGAGTGTTTTTGAAGGGAATAGATAAAATCCTACCACACCTACACATCGGGTTGGAGACAGAGCAAGCAGAAGGGCTACATACTACTTGGAAAAAAAGTATCCTTCTGGTGCTGGCCATTACCCTGCATAATATTCCTGAGGGAATGGCAGTTGGCGTTGCCTTTGGAGCTGTAGGTGCGGGGATTCCTTCGGCTACCTTTGCCGGTGCCGTAGCTCTAGCATTGGGAATCGGGATTCAGAACTTTCCTGAAGGAGCTGCGGTTTCCGTTCCTCTTCGTAGAGAAGGGTTTTCCAGATGGAAGAGCTTCCTCTATGGTCAAGCATCAGGAATAGTGGAGCCGATCGCTGGTGTGTTAGGAGCATTGCTAGTGACCGTGATGCGACCCATTCTTCCCTTTGCCCTGTCCTTTGCAGCGGGAGCCATGATCTACGTGGTGGTGGAGGAAGTGATTCCGGAGGCGCAGGGAAGTGGTAATAGTGATTTTGCAACCATGGGAGCCATGTTGGGGTTCGCTATCATGATGACCCTAGACGTAGCCTTGGGGTAAGATAATCCATACCCCTGTAGGCAGGCGAACAAGATTTCGTACGAAAATCCCAAGAGAAAATGAAATTGGTTTTCCTCTTTACCGGTGACCGGTGACACCCGGAGCTTGAAAGTTCAACAGAGCCCAGCGAGTAACGGTTCCTTGCAGGGAAAGTTGGTAGATCCCGCAGTCACCCATGGGAAGAAGGGGGAACCAGGATTGGGAGCCTAGGGTGAGTTTTACGATCCATTGAAGAAGCCCTGCGTGGCTTACTACCAATACACCGACTGGGTTTCCCTCCTCAATGTTCGATGCTTCCTTTACTCGGTTTATCAGGGTATTCCAAACCAAAGTAGCCCGTTCCTTCAGATGAAGGATCTTTTCCGCTCCTGGTACTCCTTCCCAGCTTTCTTTAAGAAATTGCTGGTAGAGTTCAGGATACTGGGTTTTTGCTTCTTCCAGTGTGATGCCGGTGAATATCCCTGTGTCGAGTTCTATCAAGGAAGGGAGCTCTTCGGGCACAGGGAGTGAAGCCACTTCGCTTACGATTCGGGCTGTTTCTTTCCCTCTCTCCAAAGGGGTGGTGAACACATGGACGATGGGTTTCCCTACGAACCATTTTCCTGTAGCTTCTGCTTGCTCCCGCCCAATAGCAGATAGAGGATAGTTCAGCCTGCCTTGAACAAGGCTTTGGAGGTTCCCTTCGCTTTTCCCATGCCTGAGGAAATAAAAATCAACGGATGGGAAGGTGGATAAGGATGAAAAATCGACCATTTCGAGAGACTCCTTTCAGTTCCATAGAAGATGTACAGCTGCATACTACAAGAGCGAGTAAGCTGCATGGGCAGCCCCAAGTAGACTGACACTATAGTCTTTCACGATGTAGAGAGGTATCGATTCAAGAAGCTTTCGATGGAAAGCTCTTGGGGTGTTCAAGAAAGTACGATAGAAGAGGTGGTCCTTTTGGAAAAGATTTATATTCTTACCTACGATTCCTCCCGCTAAATACAACCCAGAGGAAGGTAGAAACGTGAGCGCAATGTTGTAGGCAAACCGAGCGTAGGCCTGTATGAATAAATCCATCGTTTTCCTGCAGAGGGGGTCAGTCTCTGCGCGAGAGGCGACCCATGAAGGGAGATCCTTCGCATCGATCTGAGAATCTTCGTTCGTGCTATCCCTTGAAGGGGCCTTTGCCTTCAGGTATTGATAGATCCGACCGATTCCCGGTCCCGAGATCACATGTTCAGCTTCTGGCTGAGTTCTTTCGTATCGACGTATGAAATCGAAAAGTTCCGAACCCTCCCCTTCAAGGCCTGCCCACTCGGAGTGTCCACCTTCTGAAGGTAGGGCAATGTATTTCCCATGATCTTCTACGAGGACCCCCACTCCTAAACCTGTTCCTGCTCCTATGACGGCTCGGACGAATCCGTGGGGGATCGGAATGGATCCATCAGGAGGTGTAAGTTGCAGAAGGCTAGTTGAATCGGATGGGTTCAATAGTGGGAGGGCAAAACTTAGTGCGGTGAAATCATTGATGATCAGAGTACGGACACCGAGAAAGGATTCGATCTCCAATCCCCTGATTTCCCAATCCACGTTGGTCATGACGCAACGATTCTCCTGGACAGGTCCTGCTACGCTCAGGGAACAAAACTTCACTGGCATCAGGTTTGGAACGGTAGATAGGAACCGTTGAACAGGCCCAAGGGCATCGAAAATGGATCCGAGTTCCCTTGTTTTGAAGAGGAATTTGACTAATAGGGAATAGCTTCTACCTGTTTTTCCTACTAAGCCTAGACTCGTGTGGGTGCCACCGATATCGCCTACGAGGATCGAAAAATCCGGTTTAGTGATGGTGTCGATCCAGATGGTTTCCATGTGTAATGCATGCTCTGGCACGTTTTCCCCTCTTGCGATCATTTAAGTTTTTTGCTGATCGGTAAAAATAACGCTGACCAACCTACCGCTGCTAGGAAAGAGAGTAAGGTACCTAGCCCAAGTCCTACCCTAGGGTACAAGTAGGCGGTAGCATACACATATACGATGATGTTGGACGAGGAAAGGACCAAAATCTTGGCCGTTGCGCGAGCAAACTCTGCACCCTGTGAAAGATGAAGGATCGTGAGAGTAGAGAGCATGACGGCAGGAAAGGAGGCAGCGATCCCCGTGATTCGAGGAGGGGATACTTGGGCAATCAGGACAGCCCCTGCGACAACCCCCCCTGCAAAAACAGCACGAAGAAGTTGATTTTTCAGGTTATAATGGATCTTTTGCCTGGGGACGCTTCGGATTCCCAACAAGAATTCCAGAACTAGAAACCCTACAATACTCACTCCTATATATACATATAGAGCTTCCATAGGACCTAGGGGAAGGTTAGAGCCTACGTACCCCAAGACGAACCAAACTGTCAGGGCACCCCCAATAGCAAAAAGTATCCCAAAAGGCAGTAGAGCGGCAAACATTACTACAAACGTGATGGATATGGCCATACCTAGGGGGACGGATGAGGCGGTTTCTGCTGCAAAGGATACACCTTTCGTTAAAGCTATGAAGAGGAGGGAAACTACGATGTTGGAAGGAAGGTTCGTGATAAGACCACCTAAGCGGCTTCCGAATTTTTCCCCTGCCAAGGTAGCGAAGCTGATCCAGACTCCGGCAATAAGAAAGGAAAGGGCGGTTCTCGATATGACTAGAGGGGTCAGCATGATGAGTTGCTCACGCAGACAAGGGTTTAGGTACAGGAATGTTCCATTTCTTAGCCCAAGGTTCTAGAGCTGAAAGGATTCCTTCGTCCAAAACGACCCCCTCCTTTAACATAGATTTTCGTAACTCCAGAGCTCGATCTCCTGGAACGCGAACTCGATCAAACCCCTTGCGGGGAGGATTGTTTCTGCATTGTGCAAGGAGCCATCCCATCTCACGTTCCAAGGCTTTTAAGCCACCCAGAAACTTTGGATTGATTACCAGGATGAACACGTTCGCTCCCCATCCTTTTGGTTCTTTGGATCTTCCCCAGCCGGCTAGACCTGAAGTAAGGGCTTCCACCAGTAATCCTAACGCGTACCCTTTATAACCTGCATCCAACCCTCCTAACGGAAGGATCGTTCCCCCTGAATTTCCGCCCAACACAGTAGGATCATCCGTTGGGTTTCCCTCCTTGTCCAATAACCAGGCCGAGGGAAGTTTTTTCCCTTTCGATTTGTACCGGGCCACTACCCCCGCAGCTGTTACCGACGTGCTTATGTCGAGGATGAAAGGTCCTTCCTTTCCTGCTGGAACTCCTGCCGCGATGGGATTAGGGGTATACAAGGGAACTTTCCCTCCAAAGGGGGCTACCATGCGCACGGAGGGGTCTGAGCTAGCTATGAGACAGAGCAGACCCTTTTCTACCATTCGAGGCATATAGGCCGCTAAGCAACCAATATGATGACTGTTCCTTAGGATATACAGTACCAACGGTTGGGTTTGTACCCGTTGAGTTGCTTCAAGAAGGGCCTTGTAGGTGAGGTAGATACCGGAAAGACGTCTTCCGTCCCATAAAATCGCGGTTCCGTGATCTAGTAGGACTTTTTCGTTCCCCCGCTTGCGCATGCTGCCGGATTCGAGTTCCCCTAAGTACTGGGAAAGCAATTGGAATCCATGGGTCACATGTCCCATCATGTCTGCTTCAAGGAGTATTTCGGCAATGATTCGAGAGCGTTCTGCCGGAATGCCTCCCTTCTGTAATAAGGTTGTTCCTAATTGGATCAACTCTTCTGGTTTGAATCGAGTTTCTTTCATCCCCCTGAAGATACCATAGGTAGGCCAATTCTGTGTAGGCTCCGGACACAGGATGGGTTTAACTTGAAAAACGTAGAATTTTTATTAGATTTAAGTCGTGGATTGGTACGTAATCGTTTCAGAATCCCATAACCCTGCTTGGAATCTATCCGTAGAGGAATGCATACTGGATTGTTACTCGATCCTCCCCCAGGAAGCGCTTGTACTGTTCTTCTATGTGAACGACCGATCCATCATTATCGGAAAACACCAGAATCCATGGTTAGAAGTGAGCTGGGATTGTATCCAACTTGGGGATCCTCCGGTATTCCGACGGATCTCGGGTGGAGGAACGGTGTACCATGATCAGGGGAACCTTAACTTTTCCTTCATCCAACCACGCTCCCTCTTTTCCAAAGAGGGAAACCTATCCCTTATCCAGGAATCTTTGCGTACTCTAGGTATCGAAGTGTCCAGAACCGAGCGTGGAGATCTTTTCTACCAGAGTTGCAAAGTTTCGGGAAATGCCCTCTGCTATCGGAAAGATCGAGTTCTACACCATGGGACGCTTCTGATCGATGCGGATCTGAAATCCCTGCGTCGTGCCTTAACAGTTCCATCTTTCAGCCAAGGAATGTTTCGTTCTCCTGCTGTTCCTAGC
The DNA here is from genome assembly GCA_026418195.1 of Spirochaetota bacterium. Classification (GTDB taxonomy): domain Bacteria; phylum Spirochaetota; class Spirochaetia; order DTKZ01; family DTKZ01; genus DTKZ01. The sequence continues at coordinate 6,613 of JAOABU010000016.1, forward strand.
GTAGGATCGAACACCGCAAACCTAAAGGATTCCTTTCCCTTCCTCTCCACTTCGCTGGTAATCCAGACGGTAATAGGGGAACTTTCTAAGAGAGTGTCTAGGGTATTCCGTAGGACTGACCTAGGAGATCTCCTTCAGGTAGAGCAGTTCCAAAGAGTGCTACATCGGCATGCGTCTTGGGATTGGGTGTTTGGAGCTACCCCTAGCTTCTGGTTCAATACCCTTATGGGGAAGTCGATGGAAAACGGGGAATTGTCCTGTAAAGTGGAGAAAGGACGGATTGTAGACGTAAGGGGTATGGAGAAAGGGGAAAGACTTCTCGGTCACCCCTTCGATCCCCTGTTCATTTCAAAGGTTACAGAGAGATCATATACATTGGTAAGGAGGGATCCATGACAGTACAGGAAATGCTACGCAGGTTGGATGAACTTCTAGAGACCTCACGGGTTGGTATCCTAACCACGGTGGACTCTGAAGGGTATCCAAGAAGCAGGTGGATGACTCCCGCCTTTGTTCCAGGTCGGGAAGGAATGCTGTATGCCGTCACGTCTCCTGCTTTTGCAAAAACCATGCAGATTTCTAAATATCCAAAGGTAGGTTGGATCTTCCAGACCCGGGCCTTGGACGAGATCATGACAGTACAAGGGAAAATCAACATCATCGAAAATCCTGCCCTGCGTTCGGAGGTTCAGGAAGCATTAGGCAGGAACCTATCTATCTTCTGGCGGGTCAATCCGCGGGAACAGGATCTAGTGGTGTTAGAAACCGTGATTGAAGCAATCACGTACTTTAACCCCATGAAAAACGAACGGTATGAGGTGGTAGTATAGTATGGCAAAGGAAATAAGTAAAAATCTATTGAAAAAGATGCTGTACGACATGATGTTGATCCGACATTTCGAGGAAAAAGCGGGTCAAATGTACGGGCTGAAAAAGATTGGTGGCTTCTGTCATCTGTACAATGGGGAAGAGGCGGTGGCAGTAGGTTCCGTGGCGGCCATCGATCTGAAGAAAGACTACCTCCTTACTGGGTACAGAGACCATGGACACGCCTTAGCTTGTGGGATGGATCCTAAGTCGATTATGGCAGAATTGTTCGGAAAGATCACTGGCTGCTCCCGTGGAAAGGGAGGCTCCATGCATCTGTTCGATGCGGAGAAGCATTTTCTGGGGGGAAATGGAATCGTAGGTGCTCAAATTCCTATTGCTACGGGTGTAGCTTTTGCCCAGAAGTATAGAAACGATGGGGGTGTTACTCTCTGCTTTTTTGGAGATGGGGCTATTCATCAGGGAGCTTTCCATGAGAGTCTCAATATGGCGAAAATCTGGAACCTACCCATTGTCTACATCTGTGAAAACAATCAATGGGGAATGGGTACCAATTTCCGGAAAGTATCCTCTGTGGATGATTTCAGTTTATTAGGTACCGCCTACGGAATTCCTGGCCAGCAGATCAACGGGATGGATGTGATCGAAGTGTACCAGGAGGTATCGAAGGCAGTGGAACAAGCTCGCTTGTCAGGGCTGCCCAGTTTGATTGAAGCAAGAACGTACCGGTACAAGGGGCACTCGATGAGTGATCCAGCCAAGTATAGAACGAAGGAAGAGGTGGAAGAGTACAGGAAGCAAGATCCCATTCTGATCTTAAAGGACACATTAATGAAAGAGGGAATCCTTACGGAAAAAGAGTATGAAAAGTACGATTCCCAGATTCAGGCTATTGTAGACGAGGCCGTAGACTTCGCTGAAAAAAGCGAAGAACCTGCGCTTCATACCATGTATGAAGATATTCTAGCAGAATAGGGGGGATCCTATGCCTGTGATTACCTACCGAGAAGCGTTAAATCAAGCCCTAGATGAAGAGATGGCACGGGATGAGTCGGTATTCCTCATAGGAGAGGAAGTTGGGGAGTACAATGGAGCCTATAAGGTCAGTAAAGGACTCTTAGATAAGTACGGTCCCCGACGGGTGATCGATACACCTATCACAGAATTGGGCTTCACTGGGATTGGAGTGGGAGCAGCGATGGCTGGTCTACGACCGGTCGTTGAATGGATGACCCATAATTTTGCCCTCCTAGCACTCGATCAGGTAGTGAACAATGCGGCCAAGATGCGATACATGAGCGGTGGACAGTTCAAGCTCCCTATTGTATTCAGGGGCCCGAATGGGCCGGCAGAGTATTTGGCAGCCCAACACTCCCAAGCGTTACAAACTTATTGGGCTCATGTACCGGGAATAAAAGTGGTAGCCCCGGCTACCCCTTATGATGCAAAGGGTCTTCTGAAATCTGCCATTCGGGACGATAACCCAGTGGTAGTGTTAGAAGGAGAGCTGATGTACTCCTGGAAAGGGGAAGTACCAGAGGAGGAATACCTCGTACCTATTGGTAAGGCCGATGTGAAACGGGAAGGAACGGATGTAACGATCGTAACCTATTCGAAACCTCTTAAGGTGGTACAGGAGGCAGCGGACCTTTTAGCACAGGAAGGTATTCAGGTGGAAATTGTGGATCTCAGGACCTTACGACCCCTGGACGAAGAGACGGTGTATCGATCCGTTGGGAAAACAAACCGAGCAGTAGTAGTGGATGAATCCTGGCCTGTGGTTAGTGTGGGATCCTACGTAGCCTGGCTGATCTCGAAAAACTGTTTCGATGTGTTAGATGCTCAGGTTGAACTGGTGGCTTCTGAAGATATTCCCATGCCTTACAACCATGCGTTGGAACTTGCAGCACAACCTTCGGTTTCCAAGGTGATCACGGCGGTAAAGAAAGTCTTGTACCTAGGAGAGTAACTATGGCGGAACGAATCCCAATGATAGCTCTTTCCCCGACTATGGAAGAAGGAAGAATCGTTTCCTGGAAGGTCAAACCAGGGGATCCGATAAAAAGTGGTACGATCCTCTGTGAAGTAGAAACGGACAAAGCTACTATGGAGTATGAATCTCCCCGCGAGGGAACTCTGTTGAAATTGATTCGGAAGGAAGGTGAATCCGTAAAGGTGGGGGAACCCATAGCCTGGATCGGTAAGCTAGGAGAACAAGTTCCGGACGAGACCGAGCCTAGCCAGCAAACACCAGTATTCAACCAGCCGGTGGAGGTAAAAAAACCGTTGGAAAGGACCGAAGTACTCCCTCCAGAAACCACACCGGAAAAAGCTCCCATACCTGCAATGGATCAACCGTTGAATCCCCCTGTTTCCCCAAGAAGCAGCACGAGGTCCTCTCCCTTAGCACGAAAATTGGCTACCGAATTGGGTATCGATATTCGACGCATCCCCGGTTCAGGGCCTTTTGGACGAGTGATTAAGCGAGATGTGTTGAGATTCCAGGAGTCCCTTGGACAAATCCGGCCCCAAAAGGAAGATTTCTCTGTGGTCACCCCTTCCCCATCCCCTCTGGGTAGGGAAATCCCTGTGAGCGGGATGCGTGCTACCATTGCCAAGAGGCTTTCTGAATCCTTCTTTACTGCTCCTCATTATTTTCTGCGGGTGGCTGTCCAGATGGATGCGCTTCTGGATGCTCGGGCTCGGTACAATGCTTCGGGTACTCAGAAACTCTCTCTCAACGCGTTTTTTATCAAACTGGCAGCAGAGGCTCTTCGCAAGCACCCTCAAATCAACTCTACCTGGAAAGGAACTACCATCCAGATTCATGGGTCCATAGACATTGGATTGGCTGTAGCCCTTCCTGATGGCCTCATCACGCCCATAGTACGCAACTGTGCGGAAAAAGGGATAGTAGAAATCGATCGGGAGCTATCTGGTCTTATTGAAAAGGCAAAGAAAGGTGGACTGAAACCAGAAGAATACACAAATGCTACCTTTACCATCAGTAACCTAGGTAGTTTCGGAATCGAGGAGTTTACCGCCATCATCAACCCTCCTGGTTCAGCCATTCTAGCCTTAGGGGAAATTCGGAAAGAACCTGTGGTAACGGATCAGGATGAAATCGCGGTTCGTAGAATCTTGAGGATGACTCTCTCTTGCGATCATCGAACTATCGATGGAGCCGTCGGAGCTGCGTTCCTGAAGGAATTGAAAGACATGATGGAGGATCCTTTCCGAATCCTCCTATGAATTTGAGGTACCTGTGGTGAGCGGAAAGCTGTTATATCCTATTCACTAGGTGCGGGAGCGGGGATTCCAGTGCATCCTTGAAGGACTTGAGAAATTTCGCTGCATACGCTCCATCCACTACCCGATGATCGGCAGATAATCCAAACTCGATTATGGAGAAGGGGGTGGAAGGGGACCCTTCTTTTGTTCTTCCGATCACCTCCCCAACGGAAAGGATTGCCACTTGAGGCGGATTCACGATGGCCTGGAACCGTTTGATTCCAAACATTCCTAAGTTGGTGAGGGTGATGGTACCCCCTGCCAGGTCAGAAGGGGCGAGCTTTCCTTCCCTTGCACGGGAAGAAATTACCTGCCACTCTTCCTGAAGAACCTTCAACGGTCTATTCCGGCAGTCTTTCAACACGGGAACCAGCAACCCCGCCGGAGTATCCATCGCAATCCCTACATGTACCTGGGTAAACACCTCTACCGAACCTTGACCACGCCAGGTAGAGTTAAGAAGGGGGTACTGCTCTAGGACCAGCGCGAGGAACTTGGCCAGAAGAATTGTAAAGGATACAGGAGTTTTTTGCTCCTTCAACGCTTTGTGGATGGATAGCAAGGAATCGACTCCTATATCCATCCAGAGGGTAAATTGAGGAATAGTAGTCCAACTCTGCACCATTCGCTCTGCCCCTCGAATCTGGAAAGGAGATAGGGTATGGAGAGTCGATGTTGATAGATTGGAAGAGGTTGGTTGGGATACCAACTCAGGTTGGGGTTCTCCTGAGTGAGTTGTTCGTTGGGTACGGGATAGATCCCGTTCCACCACTGCTCCTTCAGGGCCAGTTCCAGGAATCGAGGATAGATCTATGCGATTCTCGCGAGCGAGCCGCTTAGCTAGAGGAGAAGCAGGGGTGTAGGGGATAGATGAGTCTTTTGAGTTCTCACGCGAGGGTTTTTTCTGATTCACTTCTTGTGAACCAGTTGTAGAGGATAGGTATGCCACTGGTTTCCCTATATCCTGTGTCCCTCCTTCAGGAACTAGAATTTCTTCCAGCACCCCTTCTGCAGGGGATTCCACATCTACCACCGCTTTGTCGTTCTCTACGGTGAAAAGAACCTCTCCTTTGGCAACAGGATCGCCGATTTTTTTTCTCCACTCCATCACCGTGCCCTGGGTCATAGTAAGACCTAGTTTTGGCATAAGGACTTCTAAGCGCATCAGGTTCCCTCCCGGTATAGTACCTGCTTCACTGCTTGCTCGATATCCCTCACGTTGGGAGCAATGAAATCGAGAAGGGGTGGACTGAAGGGGATGGGGACGTTTTTCGTTCCTACTCTTAGGATGGGTGCATCGAGATAGTAGAAAGCCGCTTGTTGAACTTGTGCAGCAATCTCCGCCCCTGCCCCACCATGGACTACCCCTTCATGGACAATGATACATCTATGGGTCTTTCGAGTTGAAGTAACGATAGTTTCCAAATCAAAGGGTTTAATGGTAAGGAGGTCGATGATCTCGATTTCGATCCCCTCTTTGGCAAGGTTCTGTGCGGCTTCCAAGGATTTCTGTACCATGATCGAATAGGTCACGATCGTAACATCCTTGCCTACTCTTCGAACTTCGGCTTTCCCTATGGGCGTCAGAAACTCCTCATCTGGTACTTCACCTTTCTGGGGGTATAGGACTTTATGTTCGAAATAGATTACGGGGTTGTTGCTCCGTATGGCCGACTTGAGAAGCCCCTTTGCTGTGGCAGGACTAGAGGGCGAAACCATGATAAGGCCCGGTATGTTCATCAACCATCCTTCGACGCTCTGGCTATGCTGCGCTGCAGCACCGGGAACGATTCCGTCGGGGGCACGGACTACCAGGGGTATGTTCGCCTGTCCACCAAACATGTAGCGGTTCTTGGCAATCTGATTTACCAATTCATCGTAGGCAACGGAGATGAAGTCTGCAAAGTGCATGTCTGCTACAGGCCGTAACCCGGTAAGAGCTGCCCCTAATGCAGAACCAATGATGGCGGTTTCACTGATTGGGGTATCGAGGACTCGACCGGGAAACCGATCTGGAAGCCCTTTAAACTGACCAAAAATTCCCCCCTGTCGAGCGATATCTTCCCCCATCACAAAAACGGTAGGGTCTCGTTCCATTTCTTCGATCATGGCTTGTAGGGTAGCTTCCGAAAACGAAAGAACGCTCATAACAGTACCTCCTGTTCAGGGCTGAACAAATCTTGGAGAGCTTCCTCGGGTGCTGGATAGGGTTCCTCCTCTGCATAGCGAACGGCAGCTTCTACTTCATCCTTTGCTTCTTTCCAAAGAATGTCGATCTCCTCTGATTTCATAAAGGACTGTTCTAAGAGGTATTTGGTATACCTTCGGATGGGATCGTTTTCCTCTACCTGTTTTTTCACCTCCTCCTTGGTTCGGTATTTTTCTGGATCCCCTACATAGTGCCCTTTGACCCGATAGGTTCGACATTCTAAGAGAATCGGTCCTTTGCCACCTCGAAGTCGACCAATCAAGGTATGTGCGACGTTGTATACTTCTATCACATTGTTACCATCTACTGTGTAGCCATCGATTCCATACCCAGCTGCCCGATCCGAAATCCGGGAAACAGAAACCCCATACGATACCGGGGTAGTAGAAGCGTACTGATTATTCTCATTTACGAAGAGCACAGGTAATTTCCAAATGGCGGCCATATTCAGAGCTTCATGAAAAGTTCCTCTGTTGGATGCCCCATCCCCAAAGAAGCACACCGCTACCTGATCGGTCTTCTTCATCCAGGCTGTCATACCCGCTCCCACTGCTATGGAAAAGCCTCCACCCACTACACCGTTCGCTCCTAGCATCCCAACCGAAAAATCGGCAATATGCATGGAACCTCCTTTCCCTTTGCAGTACCCGCTACGCTTTCCGTAGAGTTCTGCCATCATACGGTTCATCTGGGCTCCCTTAGCTAAAGCATGTCCGTGTCCCCGATGGGTGGAAGTGATCCAATCATTCTTCCGTAGGTTAGCCATGACTCCAGCGGCGATTCCTTCTTCTCCGATGTAAAGATGCACAAAGCCTGGAATTCTTTTTGCTAGAAACAATTCTTCGACCCGAGTCTCGAAACTTCGGATCCGAATCATGGTTCGAAGAAGATCCTTTTTCCCTTGAGGGGAAAGATCTAAAAAGGCATTGGGAAACTCTTTGATTCTTACACCCATACTGAACTCCTTCCTATAACCGATCAATGGGAATGGTCCCGATGCACAGGTAATGCAATTTATATGCCTAGTTGGAGAAATCATGGGGTCTTTATTTACATTGCATAAATGGAATTATGATGATGCAAAAAATGAAAAAAACATTGCGTGTTTCAGAATGTCACAGTATAATAAAGGTAATTGTCACGAATCGGAGCATGGTATGATTCAATGGACTGTTTCTAATCGAGTAGTGGAAACTCGGATCGAGACGCTGGCGGAAATAGACGCGTTCTCACGATCGGTGCCTGAAGGATTCTATAAAACAATTTTAGACTCCATTTCTGATGGAATTATTCTATTGGATCGGGATGGATACGTGTTGGACATCAATGCGGCAGGAGCATCGATTCTGGGTATCGATCGGGACAGTAGCCGATTCCGACATGTGAGTGAATTGGTAGATTTCAGACCGGTGATTCTAGATGTTCTGGAATCAGAACAGGGATACATCGAACGCGAGTTCATCCTGCATAGTCCTTCCCGGGGAAGACTCCACTTTATCAAATCGGCCATCGTGATCCGAAACGAGGAAGGGGACATGATTGGAGTGATCGATACCTTTCGAAGGGTCGATTCTGTGCATAGCATGATCGCTCGTTTCACCGGTGCCAAAGCAAAGTTCAGTTTTCACGATATCATCGGAAAGGATCCGTTGTTCATGGAAGCGGTTCAGCTTTCTCGTCTTGCTGCAGGTAGCTCGGCCAATGTGCTTTTAGAGGGGGAGAGTGGAACAGGAAAGGAGATCTTTGCGCATGCCATACATAAGGAGAGTTCTCGTGGGAACGGTCCTTTCATTATTGTAAACTGTGCTAGCCTCCCTATTTCCTTGATCGAAAGCGAACTATTTGGATATGAATCTGGATCCTTCACCGGCGCCAGGAAGGAAGGATTCGCAGGAAAGTTCGAACAAGCCAATGGGGGAACCCTATTCCTAGATGAAATTGGAGAGATGCCCCTGGACATTCAAGCTAAGCTTCTAAGGGTGATCCAGGATAAGACCTTCACTCGGATCGGAGGTTCTAAGGAAATCACTGTAGACCTGCGTATTATCGCTGCTACCAACAAGAACTTACAAGAACAGGTCTGGAAGGGTAATTTTCGAGAAGATCTGTACTACCGGTTGAATGTTCTTCGTATTCATATTCCTAGTCTCAGAGAACGACCGGCAGACATTCCTCTATTAGTGCGGCATTTCCTAAGGAAGTATGCTTTACGGGATGGGAAACCCATCCCTACGGTAGATGCCGAAGCTCTCCAATTGCTCTCGACCTACTCTTGGCCAGGAAACGTTAGGGAATTAGAGAATCTTGTCGAGAGGCTTATAGTTCTCCATCGGAAATCCCAAATTGGGGTGAACGATCTACGACCTTATCTCGAAGACCCCAAGAGAGGGGCTGGTAATGAGACTTCTCGGATGGTTGTTACACCTGTTGATAGCCTTCGGAGATTGGATTCCCTAGAGAAAGAAGAAATCCGAAAGGCCCTTTCAATCTGCAATGGAAATGTGTCCCATGCATCAAAAATGTTGGGAATCAGTCGTAATACCCTCTACCGAAAGATGAAACAGTACTCAATTCCCCATGTCGCTTGAGGAATAAGAGGCGGCGGGGAGTACGCCGTGAAGCTGAAAACTCCCGTCACCTCATTAAAGTATATTTCTTCATCTGATAGGCGTATAGAGTCCTGCCCCGACTGGCAAATAGAGGGAGAGGGAAGGCAGGAAGGTGATAAAGATCAGGGCCAAGATGGATGCTATCACCATGGGGATCACGTATTTCACCATCTCGGTGTTGATGTCGCTGTGAATGAGGTTGGCCGTTACATACAGGTTCACTGCTACAGGTGGGGTAATCTGCCCGATAGCCAAGGCAATCACGAAGACAATGCCGAAGTATAATGGATCGATATGGAGGAGTTTCAGGGCGGGAAGGATGATGGGCATGAACACGTACGTAATGGATATGGCATCGAGAAACATTCCTGCTAGGATCATCACTGCATTGGTGAGAAGAACGAACACCAGGGGATTGGATGTGAGACTGGACACTAGTTTCGCAGCTGCATCAATTACCCCCAATGTCGCTGCTGCCCAGGAAAAGATTCCAGCCATCGATACCACGAACATCACTACTGCTGAGGACATTACGGTATCCGCTAGAGCTTGGAACAGAACACTCCAGGAAATCGTATGATATACGAAGGTCCCTACGAAGAGAGCGTAGAACACTCCCATGATAGCTGCCTCGGTAGGGGTGGCAATCCCTGCATAGATGGATCCAAGGATAATCACCGGAGCTAGCAGAGCCCAAAAGGAATTGATAAAGGCTTTCAGGAGTTCTTTAGGAGTCCCTTTTTCTTCCGTTCCCCTAAAGTTATGGGTTCGGGCAACCCAGTAGGCAGCAATGATGAGAAAGATCCCTACGATGATACCCGGAATCACCCCTCCTAGGAAAAGGGCGCCTACGGACACATCGGTTAGGTTGCCGTACACGATAAAGGCTATACTAGGCGGGATGATGATGGAAAGTCCTGCGCCTGCTGCAATGGTGGAAGCTGCAAAGTATTTGTCATATCCCTGCTTGATCATGGGAGCGATGAACACAAGACCCAATGCGGCTGCGGTAGCAGGACCGGAGCC
>JAOABU010000017.1 GCA_026418195.1 Spirochaetota bacterium
AGATGTGTATAAGAGACAGCATCACCCATGGGAACCGAACCACGGTATTCAATAACGGGAAACCTGGAGAACTGACCACGACCCTCCAAAAGACCCTCAAAGGGATTCAGTACGGAGCTATTCCGGATAAATTTGGCTGGATGGTTCCGATTGGGTAAGAACCGTACTGTCAATACAACCTAACGGTCCTGCACGATCCGAATGGGAATGGGCTCAGTAGCTGAACCCGCATAGAGAGTTCTATGGGGGAAGGGAATTTCGATATGTTCCCGATGGAAACGTTCCTTTATTTCCTCTAGGAGAGTGTTTTTAAGGTTCAGAAAATCCTGCTTCTGAAACCACACACCCAATAGAAGTTGAATTCCCGAATCACCGAACCCCTGCAGGATCCATAAAGGTTCTGGTTCCCGTAACGCATAGGGATTGGCCTCAACGATTTCCATGAGCAGTCTTCGTACCCGTTCCAAATCTTCCTTGTAAGCTATTTGGAAACTGATATCCATCCGTCGAATAGGAAAACGCGTGATATTCGTCACCTCTGTATTTAACACCATCTGGTTGGGAATTCGAATAAACAGATTGTCGAAGGTGCGAATCTTGATGGACATAAGATCGATAGAACTGACAATCCCGGTCTTGTCTCCCACCTTGATAACATCACCCACCTCGAAGGGGCGTTCGGAAAGGAGAAAAATACCACTGATCATGTTGGATACACTCGTCTGAGAGGCGAATCCGATGGCTACTCCAATGATTCCTGCGGCTCCTAAAAGGGTAGATACATCCAAGCCTACCTGGCGTAGCAAGGTGATCACCAGGAAAGTGGAAGCGATGTACAAAAGCACATTCCGCACAATAAGCTTGCTATGCTCAGAAAGGGGTTTCAGGAAGGTCTTTGAACTTAAATATAGGAGGAATCGTATAAGCCCAATTCCAACGAGTAGGGTTATTCCTACGTTCAACCCTTTCTGTATCACTTCCGAAGGGATATATTTCAACCAATCGAAGATTTTCATCCTTTACTCCTAGAAACCCGTGATGATCTTCAATAGACTAAAGGTGCGTTTAAAATACCAAATATCGGAGACCTGTCTAGGGGATGCCAGTAGTTTGACCTTTGGTTCAAAAGAAGGTGGATGTTTCGAAGGTTCCACTACCGTTTCCTGTTCCGCTCCTTTGAAGATCACCTCACTCGCATTGGTCCAGATCCTGCTCTCGCCTCCATACAAGCTCAACACTTCCGTGTGGAGACAGATTTTGTCGAATGGAAGCTCTATAGTGGAGTCGTTGCGTATGCGGAGAGGGCAGATGGCAAAGAGGGGGTGTTCGGGGAGAGAATGAAAATCAGTAAAAAGCCGGGTTTCTGTAGCATAACAGAGTTCCCCAGAAACCGGATCGCCAAACCAAGTACTCTTCATCCGAAAGATGGGCATCTCGAATAGAAGCTTGGGAGAGACCTTCCTTCCAATGGGCCCAACCGTAAACCGTACCCATAGAGGGAAAAAAATAAAGAACTGTGCGATTTCACCGGGAAGGATCACAAGAAGACGGTCAGGTTTCACCACTAAGGGGCGATCGGGTATTGCCGGAAACGGATAGAGACAGGGAGCATTGCGGACTAGGTAGTGTTTCCATTCGGTCGTCATCGGTTTTTGTTCTTTGGCTATAGGCTCAATCTTAGAGATCGGCGCTGAGGTTCCCATGGTAAGAGGCTGGCTCCGATATTCAGTATGCACATGCCATTCTATATCGTACCGTTCTACCCAAATATCCAGATCCCCCAAAGAGAAACGGACACAGACTCCTGATTCCAGCGGATAGGGATTCCAGATAGATAACTTCTCGGAAAAGGAAACGGATTCCATACTGTGTATATCGGCCTAGAACTCTTGATTCCGAAGATCTATCGGAATAGAAGGATAAATCTGTAGATCGTACGGCAAGGTTGGATTCAAGATCTTGCGCATATTCAAGTAAGCAAGGTTCTTAGTTTCTCCCCGCACTTTCGTTTCTCGATCCCTGGAAAAGTTCTCGTATAGCTCTATGGCATCGGTAAGAAACACGAGGGCTTCAGACGTCAAGTTCGGCCTTCGGGTTCGATCTCCAAGGCGTTTCAGAGTTACTCCTAAATTGTTGTAGGTTTTCATCAACTTGACCACTAATGCTCGATCTTCCGGTTTGAGGTGAGGTTCCAGGAATCGAATTTTGCTCCGATCTTGGGTCAATTTTTCTACCAGATACTGATAGTAGCCAGAAGCAGCCGCATAATCATTCCGTTGGTATAGCGCGGTAGCTAAGGCAAATAGGACGTTTCGGTCCTCGGGAAACTTCGATTCAGTCTTTAAAAACTCGAGGATGGCCTGTTCATAGTTTCCAAAAAAATACAGGATGTACCCTTTTCGGTAGGACACTTCGGGATCCTGCACAAAGGATGCTTCCGCTTTCGTATACTGGGCCAACGCTTCCTGGAATTTTTGCCCCTCGTAATAGTATAGGTTCCCAAGCCCAACATAGAGGAGTCCCAAGGTTGGGTTAGGCTTCAAGAGACGAGTAGACACCGCTTCTTCGTAACGTCGGATGCCTTCCTGATAGGATCGTTCCGCCTCCAGCACTTCCCGTCTCTCCAACCGATAGTCCCCATCCCTTCTGTAGGTATCGATCAGTTTCCATATCTCCTTACGGGTAAGAGCGTTTTGTTTCTCCTTTTCTTGATAGAGATTCAAGGTTCGATCCAGGGCGATCCGTTCGTCTCGAGCTTTCCCTATAGTTCGGAATAGCCGGGCAAACTGATAGTGTACTTCAGCCACATTCGGATTTGCCTTCATGGCCCGTGTTAGAAGGGGTTGCACATCCTCCGTCTTACCTTTGTCGATCAGGTACCCTGCCAACATGGCGTACCGATGGACATCGATTTCCAGTTTTTCCTTCTTTTCGAAGTATTCTTTCAATCGATTCACTTCTGCGAACTCATCCGTGAGAATGAAAAGCTCGAGAAATCGAAAGAGAATGGTATCCTTGTCCCCATACCGCTGTAAGAGGGTACCATAGGTTTTTCTAGCTTCCTGGTATTTTTGCGGGTCTACATCCGCCCATCGGAGGTAATTATCCCCCAATGCGAGGAGTCCCTGCCAATGGTAGAGGTCTACATTCAAGAGTTTCTTCAGGATCTTTTCTGCTTTTTCATAGTTTTCCAAAACCCGAGATTCAAGATCCCCATAGGATAGAACTCCCCGTTCGAAATAGGAGTCCTTCTTACGTTCCGTCCAGATTTTCGTCCGCGGGTGGATATAATCGGCGTAATGGGCCAGGAGTTCTTCATACTTTGCTTGGGCAAGAGCATACTGTTTCTTCTTCACGAAAAGGTCTGCATACCGAAAGTACCATTCCTTGTCATCCCAAATCCGATATGCTCGCTCGAAGTATCCATTCCCTTCCCGGTATCGGTCTGACTCGATCAGTGCATACCCTTGACGGAAGAGGGAGCGAGCATAGAGGGGTCTGTAAATATAGAGATATGCGCCATAGAAAAGAACCCCGGTAGCCAACGCTGAAGCCAGAGCTAACCTGAGGATGGGTAGGAACTTCTCTCGAAGGATGTAGGCTAGGGTTTCTTTTTCCGCTTCGTAGGCATACCCGGTTCGTTTCTCGTACCCCTTAGGAACCTTAATAGGACGACCTAACAGTTTTCCTGTGAAGGAAGCGATGGTGGAAAGGCTTTCCCCGGCCAAGAGGTATCGGATCAACTTGATCTGGTCTTCATCTGTTGCCTTGTTTCCACCGACTACCTCCTCTATGGCTCGTCTAAGATTCAACGGGAGGTCAGAAAGGGTTTTCTTGAATCGTTCAAACTCCTCGTCTGAAAGGGAAAACTCCTCCTCTTCCGCAACCGCTGCTATGACTTCCGCAGCACCGGCAGGGATATTGATGGTGGGCTCTTCTTCCTTTGCTTCTTCAGCTTCCAGAAGGCCAAACTCCGCTCCAAAATCTCCTAGACTGAACTCTTCCCCACCCAGTTCATCCACAGAGATTTCTTCCAATTCACCTTCTTCTTTCTCCCCTCTTTCCTCCATCGGAGCTTCCACTGAAGGAGGAGGCTGGACAGACGGCTCCGCTTCTACCTTGCTCTCTTCAAAGAAGAACCCCTCTTCGAAGGAGGGCGTCTCTTCGATCCCTTTCCCTGGAACAACCTCTTCTGTTGAAACAGCGCCCTCTTTGGGTAGCAAGGATTCTTCGAACGGGACCTCTTCTGGAAAGGGAAACTCTTCCGCTGTCTCCGCTTTTTCAGGTGTTGGCGCCTCCCCTTCTTCTTGGGCAGGCGCTTCCTCTTCCACCACAGGGAACTCCGGCATCTCGAACTCTTCTAGCGAAGGTTCTTGTTCTGGGCCCCCTTTCACAGGAACCTCTTCTTCGAAGCTGAACTCCAAGGGTTCCGAGAGGCCTTCTTCTATCGATGGGGGATATGGCTCTTTAGAGGGACCTTCTTGAGGAAACCCCTCTGACGGAAGTTCTTCTTCAAAATCGACAGGGAGTCCTTCTTCCTGCAGGGGTTCTCCGGGGGAAGTCCCTTCAAACTCAACGCCTGTCGTTTTCTCCTGCAGAAATTGGTCAAGAGGGATTTCTTCAGATGCTTCCTCGGAGGTTGGTTCTACTGTCCCTTCGTCCAAGGGGATCCCTTCGAACAATTCTGCCAGATCAGCAGAAAGACCTTCCTCCGGTCTAGGTACCGGTTCTAAAGTTTCTCCTTTCTCGGCCAATACCTCCGGTTCATGGCCTGCTTCATAGAGTTTGGAGGCAAACTGTTCGATATCTTCTAATCGAGGCATTTGAACCCTTTACGTCATTTTCGGCTAATACCAAAGATGCTTTACCTATCCATCCTTTCTTCCGAAATTCATGGTAACAGGATATCAGGAAACACACAATGCGCAAGTACTCCATACTTATAGCCTTACTAGCGACTATCAACATCCTTGCCATTGCTTCAGATTCGGAGGGCGATCTTCATATCAAAGTGATGCGAACCTTGAAGGCAGTTCCTCCAGAGCTCTACAATGGATATGCATTTTTCACCTTCCAACCCCAAACCTCTGTTCGATATGTGGGCATCGCCTTCCTGCATGAACAATTCCGAAGAGTTCACCTGTTTCAACGGAATGATAAAGGAGTGCTTTTTTTTACGTATCGTATCCCAGAAGGGATGACTCACCTTGATTACCGCCTCGTCGTTGATGGTCTATGGATTACGGATCCCCTCAATCCTAATTCCTATCAGGATTCCCAGGGAATCTCCATATCCCGTTTTGAGTTTCTCAAAGAACAGGTAAGCATTACTTCTCGAAGCCCAATCATCAGGGAGGAAGAACAAAAGGTAGTATTCCTATTTCAAGCAGAACCAGGGAAGGATATTTACCTTACGGGATCCTTTGCCCGATGGGACCCGTATCTCTACCGGATGGAAGAGGTACGACCGGGGTTGTATACCCTAAGTCTTCGATTGCTTCCGGGTACCCACTTCTACGCTTTCTACAAGGACGGCAAACGGATACGGGACCCCCTTAACAAGGAATGGAGAAAGAGTAAAGAAGGGCAGGAAGCTTCGATTCTGATCGTTCCGCCCCGATCCTAACACCTTGAGTTCCTTCACGGCTTTATGATTAAATGGACAAGTGATTCGGGCTATCCTATTCGATCTAGATAATACCCTGTATCCCGCATCCTCTGGGTTGGATCGAGAAATCGATCGAAGAATGACAGTTTTTGTCGCCCGATACTTAGGAATTTCTGAAAAAGAGGCCCATGTGCTACGGAAAACCGATGCGCGTGTGTATGGTACTACCCTCCAGTGGCTTCGGGAAATGTATGGGTTTCACGACATTGAAGCCTACATGACCGAAGTGCACCCAACAAATGTATCTTCCTTTTTATCCTACAACCCAAAGTTGGAAGAGATGTTGAGTTCACTACCCTATCCAAAGGTGATCCTTACCAATTCACCGTTGGAACATGCAGATCGGGTACTAGAGTGCCTTAAGATACGGTCTTATTTCGATGCCGTACTGGATATCCGGTTCAATCAGTTTCGTGGTAAGCCGTATCCGGAAGCTTACTATCGGGCGGTACACCTCCTCGGGACCCAAGTCGAGGAAGTTCTGTTTGTGGATGATCTACTCCCTTACCTCACTGCGTTCAAAGCCCTGGGAGGACATCCCCTATTGATAGACGAAGAGGGGAACCATACGGATATAGGGATTCCTGCAATTCCCACAGTAATAGATTTACCCTTGTACCTGAGCAGTCTGGCTTCCTAAGGGAGGAAACATCATAAAAAGGCCGATAATTAAGTAGGAACTGACGGATTAGAGGCTTCAGATCCCTCTTTCAGACGTTTTTGCTTCGAGTGGATAATCCAAGCTCGTATGGCTCCCCATATAGCGTACCCACAGAAACCTACTACGGCGGCAAGCTGTAGATTCCATGCTGCAAACAGAATCGCCACCGAAGCCCAGATGAAACTGGAAAAAGGTTTTTTGCCTTTGAAATACACGTTCACCACATGGGGATAACGGACTCGGGTGACCATTAAAACCGCAGCGGCAATTGTAGCAATAGGAAGAATCCAGTAAATGGCTCCATCCACCCAGGTGTAAAGAGTTTCGTATCGGTTTAGGAACTTCGGAAGAAAGTCTTGTTGAAAAACCACGAGGCTTACAATGATTCCGGCAGCTGCTGGTGAAGGGAGGCCAGAAAACGTCATGTGGGCACTCTCATCCTCCTCATTCTCTACATTAAACCTAGCCAATCGTATGATGGTACCGCACACATATACCACTGCACAGAAACCAATCGTCTTTAACACCAACCCTTGGAAGAATAGGGAGGAAAAAGAGATGCTCCGAACTTTCAGTTCCATTACCTTTAGCATGAGAAATGCAGGGGCCACACCGAAACTGATAGCGTCCGATAAGCTATCTAGCTGTCCGCCAAAACTAGTGGTGGACTTACTCAACCGGGCCACCCGACCATCCAGCATGTCCGCTACCATGGCCAAGAACACCATATACCCAGCCATGGCAAAAAAGGTTAGCCCGAACCGTTGATTCAGCGGCCGTTCGAAGCTAGCCGCACGGCTCGTGTAGCTGATAGCGATAAACCCAGCGATCCCATTCATCAATGTTATAAGGGAGGGAAGAATCGCTATGTAGCGCAACCTTTGTCTAGGTGGTTTGCCTTCAGTTTCGCTCTTTGCCTTTCGTCGTAGAAAATGTCGTAATTTCCCCATTCCGTTCCTGCCTAATGTGTTTCACACCGGAATTATTGATACCGGGCAAGACTCGACAGCCCTGCTTTCACCTTATCCCCTACTTTCACGTCCACCGTTACCGTGTTCTCCCTGGGTAGGTAAAGCTCGGTCCTAGAACCAAATTTGATCATCCCGAATCGTTCACCCTGCTGTAAGGTCTCTCCTGGAGACACGGAACAAACGATTCGTCGAGCTATGGCTCCACTAATCTGACGCACTAACAAGGGGGACTTTGGATCGGACAATCGTTCCATATATACGTCGTTGGACTCATTCACTTTTCCTGAATCCGGGGACATGGCGTTTTTGAAAGCACCCTTCCGGTATTCGATCCGAGTTATCCGAACAGCACAGGGAGCTCGATTGATATGTACATTGAAAACGCTGAGAAAAATCCCTATTCGCAAAGCAGGAACTCCTAGGGGTGAATCGAGCACCTCCGTGATATCCGTTACCGTCCCATCGGCAGGGGAAAGGAGAACCTTTTCATCCCTTGGTACCTGTCGCTCTGGGTCCCGAAAGAAAGCGAGGGTAAAGATGAATAACACCCCAAGAACCCCTTCCAAAAGAAGGAGGGTGCCTGAAGGTTTTACCCAAAGGAAGAGGAGAATCATTCCTAACAGAATTATTCCCGGGTAGATAATTACCTGGGGAAAGCCATATTTTGTTATGGGAAGCTTCATTGGCGGAATTGTAAAGAAAATAGCCCCTCCGCTCAAGAGGGGCTAGAAACATTGCTCTATACTGCTACTTTTTTGTTCCCAATGGTTCTGGTTTCGGGAATTTCTTGATGGCTTCGAGATTCTTTTCGATTTCTGCCATGGGAAGTTCAAAATCGGAGAGTTCTCCCTTCATGAACATGTCATACCCCTTCAGATCTACCAGTCCATGTCCTGAAAGGTTGAAGACGATCACCTTTTCCTTCCCCTCTTCCTTTGCCTTTTCCGCTTCCCGAATCGCACTAGCTACTGCATGGCTCGTCTCTGGTGCTACGATAATTCCTTCGGTACGAGCGAACGTAAGGGCAGCTTGAAAACACTCCAGTTGCTGAATGGCTACGGGCCTTATCAGACCCAAACGAGCAGCCTGCGATACTAACGGTGCCATCCCATGATACCTGAGACCTCCCGCGTGGATGGGTGCCGGAACAAAGGTATGCCCCAGAGTATACATGGGTAGGAGCGGGGTCATACCAGAAAAATCTCCTAGATCGTATAAGTAAGGACCTTTTGTAAGGGTAGGACAGGAAGCAGGTTCTACAGGAATGATATCGATCTGAGCGCCATGGATCTTGTCTGCTATAAAGGGGAACGCTAATCCGGCAAAATTACTCCCCCCTCCTGCGCACCCTATGATAACATCCACCTTCTTCTCACCTGCCAGCGCCAGTTGTTTCTTGGTTTCCAAGCCTATGACAGTCTGATGCAACATGACATGGTTTAACACGCTGCCTAAGGCGTACTTCGTGGAGTGAGTTGGGTCTGTCACTGCCATTTCAACGGCCTCACTGATCGCAATCCCCAGACTTCCGGGAGTATTGGGATCCTTTGCCAACACATCCCTGCCTGCTTGGGTACGGTCCGAAGGGCTTGGAATACATTCGGCTCCCCAAGTTTGCATCATCATCTTTCGATACGGTTTTTGATCGTAGCTGATCCTCACCATGAACACCTGACATTCCAACCCGACCTGCGCGCATGCAAAGGCAAGAGCACTACCCCACTGGCCGGCACCCGTTTCAGTAGTAAGCTTTTTCACCCCTTCCTTTTTATTGTACCAGGCCTGAGCTACCGCAGTGTTGGGCTTATGACTTCCGGCAGGGGAGAGACTTTCGTTCTTGTAGTAGATGCGGGCAGGAGTTTTGAGATATTTTTCCAAGGAATAGGCTCGATGGAGAGGGGTGGGGCGCCACTTCGCTAAAATCTGAAGCACCTCTTCCGGTATATCAATCCACCGTTTTGTGGATACTTCCTGCTCGATCAGAGCATTGGGGAAAATGGGTTTCAGCATATCTGGAGTAACAGGTTTCCCATCCGGGGTCAATGGCGGAGGCATGGGTACGGGTAGATCCGCATTTAGGTTATACCATTGCCTAGGCAGATCACTCTCATGCAGAACGATTTTAGTTGTCATGGTGACTCCTTATCCTGATGTTTCTATTAGTAGAAACAGTGTGTGGGTTAGCATAGTAGGTATGGTCCATTCTGTCAAGCACCTCTTGATTTTTCTTCCCCTAGAGTAGATCATGAAACAAAATTAGGAGGGGTCCGTATGCAAGCTGCGGAAGAGTACCATCGATTCGACAAATTGATCCGCAAATATTACTGCGACCAACAGATGATCCGTGAGCTCTTGAGAATTCTCATTCGCGATCTACCGAAATCTCTTCGGGAGTTGGAAGAAGGTCTCATGGAAGCGGATGTTCGAAAAATCCGTAAAGCTGCTCATAGTTTAGCAAACATCAGTGGAACGGTATTAGAATCCGAGATTCTAGAACTTTCCCGTAAGATAGAGTATGCTTGTGCATCTCAGAACCTGAAGGATGTAGAATCGTACCTTCCTCCCCTCCGGCAGAGGATTTCTGAACTCTGTGTAGATGCAGGCAAATACCTACAGGTATCTTGAACAAGCTGTATGATCCGTAACCTAATCGTTCTTGTATCCATTGTTGGAATAGCGTTAGGAAGAATTCCTTTCCTTCGGATGAACAGGGCTTCCATCGCGTTCGTAGGAGCGGTAGCTGTAGTCGCTTTTGGAGGGCTCTCGCTGGAGAAAGCAGCAAAGGCGATAGATCTGGAAACCCTAGTTCTTCTTTTTTCCATGATGGTAATATCGGTCAACCTCCAATTATCGGGGTTTTTTCGTATCGCTGAAGACCGTATTACACGATTTGCCCGAACTCCTAGACAGCTTCTTACCCTCATTCTACTATCCTCTGCCATCTTTTCTGCCTTTTTTTTGAACGACACGGTAGTACTGATGTTCACCCCTTTGGTAACCATCATTGTTCTGGAACTCCAACGAAACCCCATTCCTTACCTTATCGGGTTAGGGGTTTCCGCTAATATTGGATCCGCCATGACCATTATTGGGAATCCGCAGAACATGATGATTGGGGTATCCTCCCGAATCGATTTTTTTAAGTTTCTTGGGGTGTTGAGTGTACCGTCGTTTCTGGGTTTAACCGTTGCCTATGGAGTCATTGTGTTCTGCTTTCGAAAGGAGTTTGCCCCGTATCGATTCCCTCCCATCCCGCAGCATAGACGATTCGTATATCCGCCATTACTATGGAAAAGTCTTACGTCGTTGGGTATTTTCCTTTTAGGAATCATCCTAAGAGTTCCCCTGCCCTTTGCAGGACTTCTCGCTGCATCCTTCCTACTAGTGACCCGTAGAATACATCCCGAAAAGGTATTCAACGATGTAGATTGGTCTCTTCTCGTTCTATTTGCAGGGCTTTTCGTGTTGATCGAAGCGCTGGATCAGAACCCATTTTTTCATCACTTCATCGAGTACCTGACATCCTTTGCCGAGTCCAATACCTTCCTATTTTCCACCGTAGCGGCTGTGCTGAGCAATCTAGTTTCCAACGTACCCGCTGTAATGCTCTTGAAACCAGGAATTTCCCTATTGGCCCACCCAGAGAAAGCTTGGGTTACTCTGGCTATGGCTAGTACGTATGCAGGGAACTTCACCCTTTTAGGATCCATCGCGAACTTGATCGTAGCGGAATCGGCCCGTAAACACGGGGTTCACCTCGGTTTCTTTCAGTTCCTAAAGGTAGGACTACCCCTAACGATTCTCACCATCCTAATAGGAGCAGCCTGGATCGAACTCCTATATTCCTAACGGATTATTCCTCGTACTTTTTGAAAACTACGATACCGTTATGTCCACCAAACCCAAAGGTATTGGACATAGCAGAACGAATCACACCCGGCATCCCTTTATTCGGCACATAGTCCAAGTCACACAAAGGATCGGGATTCTGCAGGTTTATGGTAGCGGGGAAGAATTGATCTTGAATCGCCAGCACGCAGAGAAGAGCTTCAATCCCACCCGCAGCTCCCAGACAATGTCCAGTCATACTCTTGGTGGAAGAAACCTTTAGTTTATAAGCATGTTCCCCAAACACAGCTTTGATGGCAGCCGTTTCGATGGGGTCATTCATGGGGGTAGAAGTCCCATGGGCGTTGATGTAATCGATGTCTTCCGGTCGTAACCCTGCATCCGCCAATGCCATTCTCATGGCAGCGATGGCTCCTTTACCTTCGGGGTGAGGAGCCGTAAGGTGATTGGCGTCACATGTAGCTCCGTACCCTCCGTACTCGGCATAGATCTTGGCGCCCCGTCTCTTTGCATGGTCTAACCGTTCCAGGACTAGGATCCCTGCTCCCTCCCCCATGACGAATCCATCCCGATCCTTATCGAAGGGCCGAGACGCTTCAGTAGGACGATCGTTGTATTTTGTGCTGAGGGCTTGGATCACGTTGAAGCCCGCAACGCCGAATGGAGTGATAGCCGATTCAACTCCACCGGTTAAGACAAAATCGCACACTCCCTTTTCCAGCCAGAAGACCGCATTCCCGATAGCGTCCGTACCTGATGCACAGGCTGTGGTTACCGTTAAACAGGGTCCCTCCAACCCGAGCATGATCGCTACATTCCCGGGGCCGATATTGGCGATGAGTTTGGGAATCGTCATGGGAGGCACCCGACTCGGACCCTTTTCCAGTAAAGCAGTATGGGAAGCTTCCACGGTTTCGAATCCTCCAATTCCCACTCCCAGGATCACTCCTGCCCTAGAAGGATCAAAGGATCCTTCTAACAGGTTGGCATCCCGTACTGCTTCTTTGGCTGCCGCAACCGCAAACTGAGAAAAGAGATCCATCTTTCGAGCATCTTTCCCGTCCATATAATTCTTGGGATCAAACCCCTTCACTTCCGCGGCAATCCTGGTAAGGAGTTGGGATGAATCGAATCGGGTAATGGGACCGACTCCGGATCTGTTCGCCTTGATGTTTTCCCAGGTAGAAGCCACATCCAATCCTAAGGGGGTGATGGCTCCTAAACCAGTGACTACGATACGAGTTCCTCTTCCCATGCTACATCCCCAATCCACCTGTCACGTGGAGTACATGCCCTGTGATATAGGCAGAAAGATCACTAGCCAAAAATAACGCTGCCTTTGCCACATCCTCTGGCAATCCCAGTCTTCCCATGGGAATCTGCGCAAAGAGGGCTTTCTTCTGCTCTTCTGTTAGCTTGTCTGTCATCTTGGTTTGAATGAAACCCGGGGCGATAGCATTGACCCGTATATTCCGGGAGGCCACTTCCCGAGCAAGGCTCTTGGTGAATCCTATCAATCCCGCCTTGGAAGCTGCGTAGTTCACCTGACCGCCATTCCCGATGACCCCTACAATAGAAGCAATGTTGATGACTGAACCGGTACGCTTCTTCATGAACATATCCTGGACCACTACTTTGGAGATATAAAATGCTGATGTGAGATTGATGGCTAATACATCGTTCCAATCCTTACTGCTCATACGAAAGGAAAGATTATCTCGGGTGATGCCAGCATTATTCACCAGAACATCGATCCCTCCCGACTCTTTCAGGATCTCCTTGCAAACTGTCGTAATCCCCTCTTCATTTGCCACGTTTCCTTCTTTAAATGCAACGGTTACACCATTCGCCTTTGCCACTTCCTGATACTCGGCAAAGGAATCACCCTGCTGTATATCGATATACCATACCGATGCCCCATTCTTGAGAAATAGAAGAACCATTTCTCTTCCAATTCCCTGAGCACCCCCAGTAATCAGCACATTCTTTCCCTTTACCAGCATGCTATCCTCCAATCTCTATCTTTATAAGTTCTTCCCATTTGCCTACCGGTAGGCAAACCGGTTCGGTATAAAACGCTTTCCATAGACCTGTGAGTACCGTTCCAGGCCCCGTTTCCAACAGTTCATCGTACCCTTCCAGTTTAATTTCCTCTTCCACCGTTGTCCATCGAACGGGTGACGTAATCTGCTCTCCTGCCAGCCGTTTTGCTTCCTGCCCGCTAGCGATGCGCTGCCCCGTAACATTAGAATATACTGGAATGCGGGGATCCTGAAATAGGATCTCTTCTAGTACTGCCTCAAACCGTTCCCGTGCTTCTTTAAGAAGGGGACTATGGAAGGGACCCGATACCTTTAAGCGGATTACTCGCTTTGCCCCGTATTGTTTCAATTTCTCCTCGGCCAGGGCTAACCCACGGGCCGTACCGCTTATTACAGTCTGAAGGGGACTGTTGTAATTGGCAGGATACACTTCTTCGATTCCTTGTAGGATTTCCTCAATCCGTGCGGCTTCCAATCCTATCACTGCCGCCATCCCTGCTTGGCCCTCGGCACGATCCCACTTTCGGGAGGCCTGTTCCATGAACATTCCTCGTACCTGAACGAGTTTGAAGGTGTCTTCGATCGAAAGAACTCCAGCCTCTGCCAAAGCTGCATACTCTCCCAAGCTAAAACCAGCAACTCCCTTCGGATAGATACCCCGCTCCCGGAGGGCTTCCGCAACAGATAGATTCACCAACGTGATTACCACTTGAGCAATCTGGGTAGATTTCAGTTCCTCTTCCTTACCTTCGGACAGAATCTTGAATAGATTCATATGGGTTAGATCCGAAGCTTTATAGAATAACTCTTTCACCCGTTCGGAATGCTGAAAAAGATCTATCCCCATTCCTGGATACTGCGCACCCTGGCCAGGGAACAGGTATGCTCGTTTCATGGTGCCGACCTTACCATAGGGGTTTACGGGTGTCAAGTCGGCCAGCGGCCGACAAAAACAGGTGAACTTCCCAAATCGAGAGATTCGAACGGATATGACGAACCCCATTGATGAACCGGTAAGGCATTTGTCGTGCAGTGACTATCATGCGGAGGCCCAGAAGATTTGCCTGGATCTCGGAAACACAGTATACTAGACCTAACCCCATTCCGGGGAGGAGGTGTCTTATGAGTGTTTTAACCATTTCGAGACAGCTCGGCAGCCTGGATTTGGAAATTGCACAAGAACTATCCAAACATCAGCATCTATCTCTAATTGATAAAGAAGAAATTGAAAAGAAACTTCAGGAGTACAAGGTAGAAAAAAAGAATATCGAACGGTTCGATGAACGGAAACCTGGATTCTGGGATGCGTTTTCCACTGATCGAGACGTTTACCTGAATTACCTAAAACTCGCCATTCTTGAGTATGCTCGGCAGGATAATTGCATCATACTGGGAAGAGGAGCCCAAGTGATTCTGGAGAACGTTCCGGGAGTACTACGAGTTCGATTCGTCTCATCTCCAGAGATTCGAGCCCTGCGACTCCAACAGGAACTGAACTGCAACGAGAACCATGCATACAAATTGATGATGAAAAGCGATCACGAGCGGGCCGGTTTCCATCGGTTCTTCTTCGATGTTGATTGGACAAGGGATGAACTGTACGATATCGTCCTGAACACCGGAACGCTACCAAAAGAAACAATTCTCGATATTCTAACCCGTTTCATGGTGGAAACAGGGAAAATTCTCAAATCAGAACGGAACAAGAAATTGGATGATCTCATCCTGTCCCAACGAATCGTCGTAAAGATCCTCTACGATGCCAAACTACCTGTCCGCTTTCTAGAGGTCCACAGTGCAGCGGGCAAGGTCGTATTGGAGGGAGTAACCGAATCCCATGCAGTCGTCACTGCAGCAGAATCGGTTGCAAAGGAAGTAGCAGGCGTCGATTCGGTGGAGAATCATCTATCGGTAGTGGTTCATATAGGTAGCTGATCTCAATAGATGTAATCTAAGCAACAGACCTTGCAATTCACGTACGCCCCTTGTATAATACCATCCGCTAGAAAACTGTTCCCAAAATCCTATCGTACACAAGGAGATAAATGTGCTAGAGAAAGGTTTATTCCTGATGGTTATAGGTATGGGTGTTACCTTCATTTTCCTAGGGATCCTGATTTACGCAGTGAAAGGCGCCTCTCTCCTCATCTGGAAATTTTTTCCAGAACCCGAGGAACATGTAGATACTGCACGAACAAGCAGCGTGGATACCGAAATTGCCATAGCTGTTGCAGCCGTTACGGCTCGCACACACAAATAAAATCTAAGGTAGGGTACTTATGAAAAAACGCGTTCACTTTATGTGCACCGCTTTTCGAGACGGATTTCAGTCTGTATACGGTGCAAGAGTCTTTTCCAAGGATTTCCTTCCTGTAGTAGAAGCGGCCAGTACAGCGGGCATTAAACATTTCGAAGCAGGGGGAGGGGCTATGTTCCAATCCTTCTACTTCTATGCGAACGAAGATGCCTTTACGGTGATGGATAACTTTCGGAAAGCCGCAGGGCCGGATGCAAACCTACAGACCCTTTCCCGAGGAGTTAACGTGGTAGGCTTGGATTCGCAGCCTCGGGACATGATCAAGCTTCATGCGGAACTCTTTAAAAAACACGGAATCACTACCATCCGGAACTTCGATGCATTGAACGACGTGAATAACTTAATCTACTCCGGTCAATGTATCCATGACGCAGGGTTAAAGCACGAGGTAGTAGTCACCATGATGGAGCTTCCGCCCGGAACCCCAGGTGCTGAGCGAGCCCATACAGCCGAGTTCTATGTCAATACTCTGCGACAGATCCTCGATGCGGGGATCCCCTTTGACTCTGTGTGCTTCAAGGACGCTTCGGGAACCTCTGTACCCCGGAAGGTATACGAAACGATTAAGGGAGCCAGAAAACTATTGGGGGACAAGGTACATCTCGTGTTTCACAGCCATGATACTGCAGGAGTCTGCATCAGCCAGTACATGCTAGCTCTGGAAGCGGGAGCGGATCAGATCGATCTTTCCTTAGCCCCTGTTTCTGGAGGAACTTGTCAGCCCGACATTCTAACCATGTGGCATGCTCTGCGTGGAACAGAGTTCGATCTTGGGATCGATATCAACAAGATCATGGAACTAGAGCAGTTCTTCAAGGATCAGATGGCTGACTACTTCCTACCTCCTGAAGCTACCATGGTAGAACCCCTGATCCCCATGTTCCCCATGCCCGGTGGCGCCCTCACCACCAATACTCAGATGATGCGGGACAACAACCTGATGCATCGGTATCCCGAAGTGATCGCTGCCATGGGAGAAGCGGTACAGAAAGGAGGGTTCGGTACTTCCGTTACTCCGGTTTCCCAGTTCTATTTCCAGCAAGCCTTCAATAACGTAATGTTCGGGAAGTGGAAGAAGATTGCAGAAGGATATGGAAAAATGGTTCTCGGCTACTTTGGGAAGACACCCGCAGAACCGGACCCTGAAGTGGTTCGAATTTCGAAAGAGCAACTCGGCTTAGAACCTACTACGGAACTCGTGGTAGACATCAACGACCGGGACCCAAAGAAGGGACGAAAAGCTGCCGAAGCAATGTTGAAGGAAGCAGGTCTTCCTATCACGGACGAAAACGTCTTCATTGCCGCTACTTGCAGAGAAAAGGGAATTCTCTTCTTGCAAGGAAAGGCTCCTATCGGAGTACGGAAAGAGGCGAAGAAAAAAGAAGGAGAAGCGAAGGAAGAGGCTCCGAAACCGAAAGCACCTCCTGTCTATACGGTAACAGTAAATGGAAAGCCCTATGTTGTCTCTTTAAAAGAAGATGCAGCCATTGTGAACGGAATCACTTACACGATTTCTGTGAAAGAGGGAGCCCTTTCCGGGACAGCCGCTACGTCTGCTCAGCCATCTTCAGTCCCTTCATCAGCAGCTACCACTACCCAACCAGCTGCTTCGCATGGGCAGACCCCAGCGGGAGTGGCAACAGGTGCTCTCGTTGAAATCGACTCCCCCCTCCCCGGGATCATCCTCCGGGTTCCCAAAAAAGCGGGAGATCCCGTTCAGGAAGGAGAACTCATACTGGTGCTGGAATCGATGAAGATGGAAACTCCCATTAAGGCTCCCGTGAGTGGAACGATCGTTGAGATAAAGGTCGCGCAAGGAGCCCAGGTCAAGACAGGTCAGATTCTGGCCGTGATTCGCCAGTAGGAGGGGTTATGTCTCTACTTGATGTATTCCATGAAATACTTTTAACTACAGGGATCGTAGCCTTCGAGCCAGGCCAGATTATCATGATCCTGGTATCCCTCGTGCTGATCTACCTGGCTATCAAGAAGGAATTTGAACCCCTTCTCTTGCTTCCTATCGGATTCGGCGGAATCCTGGCAAACATTCCCATAGCAGAAATTGCAAAGCTACCTGAAGTGATATTCGATCCAAACACGCAGAAGATCGTTCGTCACCTAGGAGGATTTGTCGGACAGATCTATGATTTCGGGATCGAAGGAGGTCTTTTCCCTCTGTTTATTTTCATAGGCGTAGGCGCCCTGACGGATTTCGGCCCCCTGATTGCGAATCCCAAGACTGCTCTTCTGGGCGCTGCAGCTCAGCTAGGGATCTTTACATCCCTACTCGGCGCACTGGCCATGACAAAGTACCTAGGGTTTGATTTCAATTTAGCCGACGCAGCTTCCATTGGGATCATCGGAGGAGCGGACGGCCCGACAGCTATCTTTCTAGCCTCTCGGCTTTCCCCCCGATTGCTGGGAGCCATCGCCGTGTCTGCCTACTCCTATATGGCGCTGGTACCTATTATCCAGCCTCCTATCATGCGTCTGCTCACCACCCAAAAAGAACGAGCAATAAAAATGGAGCAGCTTCGTCACGTCACAAAGACCGAGAAGATCGTGTTTCCCCTTATCGTGTTGGGGATCTGTATTCTCCTTCTTCCCACTGCGACTCCTCTGATGGGAGCTCTCATGTTCGGGAACCTGATACGGGAATGCGGCGTTACCGAACGCCTTTCCAAAGCTGCTCAGAATGAGTTGATCAACCTGGTTACTATTATGCTGGGATTGTCTGTAGGTTCTAAGCTATCGGCGGATAAGTTCCTTCGTTGGGAAACAATCGGGGTGCTTATTTTAGGGCTGTTCGCCTTCGCTGTAGGAACTGCAGGTGGCGTCCTTCTAGGGAAACTAATGAACAAACTCTCAAAAAGCCCTATCAATCCTCTTATCGGATCCGCGGGAGTCTCCGCTGTTCCCATGGCCGCTCGAGTTTCTAACAAGGTAGGCCAGGAGGCCAACCCGAAGAACTATCTCCTGATGCATGCTATGGGACCGAACGTTGCAGGAGTCATTGGTTCTGCTGTCGTCGCGGGTGTACTTCTCTCTCTTGTACCTAAATTAATGCACTGATCGCAGTTCGGCTGCAATTCCTTTACAAGAATGGACTAACCGGCCCTCACATAGAAGGGCCGGTTTTTTATTTTTATACAATATTCAGTGCATGATTGAATGAATATGTATTTTAATCGATTTAGCTAATCGTGCATACCCTTGACGCACAAAGATTCTTCTTGTATGGTTAACACTGTTGCCACCGTGGAGTGGCTGCCAATCTACAGCTTGCTGTGCAATACGTACATAAAAATCCAGAGGAGCGCTGCATGAAACTGGAACTCAGGAAAGGTGTAGAAATCCTATCCGACCTTGGGGGCGTGAAAACCCTATCTGAAGCAAAAAAGATCTTTTCTAACAAAATGGACAAGGCGAACCTTGCCAAGATCGAAACGATCAAGAACGAGGAAGCTTTGTTAAAGATCGCCAACGCCATCGCACTGATGGGTCCGGACAATGTCTGGATCAATTCCAACTCACCGGAAGACATCCAGTATGCTCGAGAAATGGCGTTGAAGATGAATGAAGAGTTCAAACTGAAACTCCCTATGCACACCTGCCATTTCGACCTTCCGGAAGATCAGGGCCGAATGGTGGATAAAACCTATTACATCGCAAACGAAGATGAGGATGTTTCGGTACTAGCGAAGAAGATGCTCCGGAAAGAAGCTTATGAATACATCAAGGAACACTATCCGAACATAATGAAAGGGAAAACCATGACGGTTTCCTTCTGGAACCGTGGACCGGTAGGAGCTAAGGCAGCTATCCCTGCCATTATGGTGACCGATTCCTGGTACGTAGTCCATTCCGGTAATATCCTATATTACCCTGTGTTCAAGTACTTCGATGCAGAAGTGAAACGGGCAGGGGTCTTCTTCATGAATACCCACAGTTATGGGCGGTTCAAGAGCGAAGACATCCCCAAAGCGCGAATTTTCATGGACCGGAGTTGGTTTACCACCTTCTCCATGTTCTGCACCTATGCAGGGAACACCCTCATGTTGAAGAAGGGCAACCATCGGTTTGCCGTAGATATCTGTACCTACTATAGGCAAGAAGACCAACTATCCGAGCATATGTTCATTACAGGATTAACGGGACCGGGTGGGCGGAAAACCTTCTTTGCAGGTGCTGCTCCATCCGGGTGTGGAAAAACCACCACGGCCATGGTAGGAACCGACTTCATTGGGGATGATCTTGCCCAGATCTGGATCGAAAAAGATGGCACCATGCGGGCTGTAAACCCTGAAATCGGTATTTTTGGAATTGTAGAGGACGTGAACTGGGAAGGAGATCCCTACCTGATGAAAGCCCTGCGAGGAAAAATTCCTGCAGAAGTGATCTGGTCCAACGTTCTGGTGGATGATGATGGGGTTCCCCACTGGACAGGCCATGGCGAACCCATTCCCAAGCATGGTCGCAACTGGTTAGGTGAATGGTGGCCGGGAAAGACGGACGAAAATGGGAAACCGATCCCTATGTCTAATCCGAATGCTCGGATCACTCTATCCTGTGATGTGATCGAAAATTACAATAAGGATCTCGCCACCGATCCCAAAGGGTTACCTATAAAAGTCATCACTTACTCGGGTCGAGATTCGGATACAATGCCACCGGTGTGGGTAGCAAAAACTCCCGATCATGGAGTTGCCATCGGAGCATCGATCCTATCCGCTGCTACTGCTACCGAAGTTGGAGCAAAAGGGGTGAACCGACAACCCTGGGCTAACGCTCCCTTTACACCCGGTCCTTTGGCAGACTACATGGAAGCTCAATTCAAGTTTTTCAATTCGAAAAAGCTTACCCAGAAACCTCTCATGGCTGGGCTGAACTACTTCCTTACCCATGGCGCTAGGGGTGGGGATCCCAATGATAAACGCCTTCTGGGGGAAAAACGGGACGTACGACCGTGGCTCACCTGGCTGGAGCGCCGCGCGCATAACGAAGTAAAGGCAATTGTAACTCCCATCGGATACATTCCCCTTTACGAGGATCTTAAAAAGATTTTCAAGGAGACCATTAACAAGGAGTATACGAAGGAGCTTTATGATAAACAGTTCTCCTTCTACATCGACAACATCGTTGCCCGGATCGATCTTCAGAAGGATGCTTACTCCAAGGAAAAGGATTGTCCCAAACGGATCTTCGAAATCTACGATGAACAGAAGCAAGGTTTGCTGGCATTGAAGGCCAAATACGGTCCTATCGTGAAGCCTGAGCAGTTGATCGAAGCTGGCGGACTAGGCTAACGATAGGATAAAGTAAGAGTGTAATAGAAAGCCGTCCTCCCGGGGGCGGCTTTTTTATTGAATATCATCTTTAGACTACTTGAGTTTCTCGCTAAGCCCGTCTATTGTCCAAATACGGTAACCTTCTCTGCTTTCTACATTCCGTACAGCCCAACACATGCACGTGTTTCCTTCGATTCCCCTTCCGGGTAAAGAAGCGGGCGATCAGATACCCTTCTTTCGGAAGGGTTGCTCCACACACGGGACATTTCCTAGGATTCTCGTGGTTCGGTGGATAACAATAGGGACAACCTAGAAGATGGGAAACTTGTTCTTTCACCGTTCCCGATTCTGTTCCCCCATGGAATACAATGGATTTCACTCGCTGCCCTTTCTGTAGGAGGTGGCCACAGATAGGGCAAGAGTAGACTTTGGTTGAACTGCTGAGATAGGATTTTTCGTTTCTTAAGTTCTGGGACTTGTAGAACCAGAAGGTTTTACCTCCTAGCAGAGAGAGGACGAGATACGCCAGAAATACCGCTACTAGGAAAAGGGCACCATACACCATATAGAACCTTCATCGAGAATACATTATTTTCCCTTTAGAGGGTATTCCTTACTTCCTCTTCCCCCTTGCGAGAGGAACCCAAGATCGATACTGTAGAAGCCGTGGGAACGCTGTATATCATTGCCACCCCATTAGGAAACCTTCAGGATATTACGTATCGGGCCATTGAAACCCTTAGGCAGGTAGACGTAGTAGCTTGTGAGGATACTAGGCGAAGCATCAAACTGTTAAATGCGTACAATATCCAGAAACCTCTATTAAGTTGCCATGGTCACAATGAAACGAAAAGCGCGCTCCGGGTGCGTGAACTCCTTTCGGAAGGAAAGAAGGTAGCTTACCTGAGCGATGCTGGGACTCCGGGGTTGAGTGATCCAGGGGCCAAATTAGTACGAGTGGCCAGGGAAGCAGGATTTTCCGTTCTTCCCATTCCTGGTCCATCTGCCTTCGCTACCCTTGTGAGTGTGGCTGGACTGAAGGAGGCTTCTGTTCATTTTGAGGGGTTTCTAGGAATCAAACCGGGGAAACGCCGCTTAAGGCTTAGAGAATTATTGGAGCGAAACGAACCTTTTGTCCTGTACGAATCGGTTCATCGCATCGAAAAACTCCTTCAGGAACTTAGAGACCTCGCTCCCGAGAGAACCTTGTTCATTGGAAGAGAGATGACAAAAGCCTATGAAGAATACTTAGAAGGATCCGTAGAGGAACTCCTTGCTCAAGTACAGGAGCACCCGGATCGGAAAAAAGGTGAGTACGCTGTACTTGTCTACAGCGGGAAAAAGAGTTAAAATTGAACTCAGCAATGCCGATACTAAGGTAGAGCTAAAGGAAGGGCTTTAGAATGACCATCGAAAGACTTGGACCTACAGGACCTATTTCGAACTACAATAAAACAGGAAAGGTATCGAAATCCGATTCCATTCTGGGTAAAGATTCCATCGATGTGTCGGAAGAGGCAAAACAGAAAGCCGAAGTATTCAAAGCCCTTGAAAGTTTGCGATCTGTACCGGATATTCGTGAAGACCGGGTAGCCGAGGTAAAGAAAAAGCTGGAAGATCCTAATTACATCAACGAGAAAGTGATCGAATCTGTGGCAGAACGAATCATGGATCTATTCAAGATCTAAATCGGATGGTCTAACCATCTAGAAGCGGAGATGGTAAATCTCTGCTTTTTTTTTATACAGAGGGAACTATGGCCGAGGTAATCCTAAATATCCCCGGGAGAGTGCACTTCGGAAGCGACGTATTGAATTTGGTGGGAAGTATTGCCTCTGAGTTTGGGAGCCGGGCACTCCTTTTAGCGGATTACAATCTACACGAGGGCAGACATATCGAACGGGTGATCGATTTACTACACAGTAAGGGGATTCAATGTATTCTCATCGATGACCTTGGTAGCTATGGTTCTTCTCGCACCATCTCAGACACGGTAGAGTTTGCCAAGACTTCACGGATCGAGATCATTATAGCCATGGGGGGAGGCAGTACGCTGAATACAGGTCGATCTATAGCATCCCGATATCGAGGTACCGCTCATCATCCGGAAGCAGGAGGTTCAGCTTACCTGGAGATTCTTACGGTATTTCGATACCCTTTTATGCTTCGTAGTGCATACATCGCCATGGATCCAGGGGTACAACGACTCAATGTCTTCCCCATGCCTTCCAACCTTTACAAAGGTACTTTAATAGACCCTGGAATCATGGCCGGCATATCTACCAAATACACTGGGACACTCCTGATGGACACGCTGTTTCAGGCTCTGGAAGGGTTTCTTTCTTCAGAGGGGAATTTTATGACCGAAACCCTCTTTCGGGGAGCGCTTTCCCATGGAGGAGAAGGATTGAACGAAGCCTTACGGGGAGAGAAAAGTTTGAAACCCCGCGTGAAAGCTACTCAAAGCGGTGTTCTATCTGCACTAGGATATTCCATCCTTCCCATGGGTCCTGCAATGGCCTTGAGTTATACCCTTAACAAGCAGTTCGATATTCCGAAATCGTGGATCGGCACCGTCCTGCTACCCCACCTTGCAGATACTTACGAGGAAAGCCATCCCGAATTATTAGCAGAAGCGGCTAAATTGATCGGGGAGGATACCTTTGGGTTGTCTCCCCAAGAAGCGGCTGCGTCCTTCTCGAACCGGATCCGACGATTCCTTGCCGTCTTAGGGCTTCCCACTCGACTGCGAGATTTCGATCTGAAACTGCCTAGACTTGTGGAAGCCGCTGAAGAAGCCGCAGGATTGAATAGCACCCTATCGTTCCATGTACCTTTCTCTGTCGACTCCCTCTACGATTTCCTTAAACGTGCCTTCTAGACTCCGAACCTTATGATTTCGATTCGAAAACTGATCTCTTTACCTCCAAAAACCCGAATCCGAAAACTGATCCAGTTGATCGATCAATGGGAGCAATCTCCAGAAACACTACTAAACCAAACATCAATGATCATGCAATACTGTTCCTCCCTACCCGAAGCGGATTTCTCTTCTTTAGGACGATTCATCCTCTATACACAAACCATCCAAGAGTTTGAAAGTATCCTAGGAAGATACGAACCATCGGATCAGCTACTCATCCTGCATCGTCGCCTCTTGCATCGGATACGCTTCTTTCTGCAAGAAGAGATTGGGATAGAACCCGCTGAATGGGATTTCTACCAGACTCAAAGAGATTTGACCAATCGAGAAGATTTTCCTCCATGGAACGGAATCTGCCTTTATCTTGATGAAATACGCTCTCCTTACAATGTAGGATCCATCTTTCGAACTGCTGCTTGCTTTGGGGTAGAACGGATTCTCTTGGCTCCTGGGACAGCATCCCCTACCCATCCAAGGGCTAAGCGAAGTGCCATGGGGACGATCGAGATGGTTCCCTGGGAAATCACCTCACCTGAAACCCTTAATGAAGAACCGAATCTATTTGCTCTAGAAACAGGGGGGACCGCTCTGGAAGATTTTTCCTTTCCTCCCCACGGCATCTGTATCGTGGGTTCCGAAGAACTAGGGGTTGATCCTCGATTATTAGCCTTGGCAAAAAAAAGGAGGGGAATCGTTTCGATTCCCCTCTATGGTCTTAAAACCTCTTTAAACGTCTCTGTGGCAGTCGGAATCCTTATCCAGCATTGGGTCCGGCAACTCGTTCCTCGTTGAGGTACACCTCATAGGTGATCGTAGCCGTCTTTTTCAGCATAGCTGCTACCCCACAGTATTTCTCCAAGGAGAGCTTTATGGCTTTTTGAATTTTTTCTAACTCCAAACTCGGTCCCTTAAATCGGTACTGGATCTGGATGGAGTGGTATACCTTAGGATGCTCTGATGTTAGATCTCCCTCCACAGCTACTTCAAACCCTTGAAAGGGCATCTGCATTTTGTTGAGGATAGCCACCACGTCCATCCCTGTACATCCCGCTAAAGCAGATAGCACCAAGGGTTTGGGGACAGGGCCGTACCCCTTTCCTCCAAACTGTGAATCTGCATCGATCTTGAAGGAATAACCTAATAGATCTACATCGAAGGCCATCCCATCTTTCCATGTGATTTTCGTGACTGCCATTGCTCCCACCTTACCGTAAGGCTCGTTCTATCTCTGCCACATTAAAGCCTACAATGATTTTCCCATTGATGTCGATCACAGGGACTCCCATTTGGCCGGATTTCCTCACCATTTCTTCTGCCCTTCGCATATCCTGAGCTACGTTGTATTCAGTGAAAGGGATCCTCTTCTCTTGAAAATATGCTTTCGCTTTTTTGCAATAACTACATGAAGGGGTGGTATAAATCGTAACTGCCATACTCCTATCTCCTATCCGTTCAGGATTTAATTTTCTATATATATGATATTATATATAGATCAAGAAGTCAAGACCTCGGATTGTCCCCGAAATTCTCAAGAATTGTGCACAGGGGGGTTATCCTTTCGCTTCTCGATCAAAGGCTTGGGAGAGTCGTTCTAGAATCTTTTGGAATTGATCATGGGTGGTTATCCGGTAGGAGGAAAGAATCCCTGCATCAACCTGTTCGTAGGTAATCAAGCCATCTGCATAACTACAGAAAGAATTGGCAAGGTAAACCGTATCTACCACCTCTCGATGTACCTTGGGCGCCCGCTGCGGTTCATGATGAAACCTGATCGCTGAGATAAGGGCATCGGGAAAATTCCATTTCTCCGCAATTAGCCCCCCAATTTCTGCATGGTTCAACCCCCCTGTCATTGCTTCAAACAGTTCCTTGGGAATCCCTTTTTCTTTACATAGACGGGTTATTTTTTCGAGAAGTTCGGGATGGACATTGGAAAAGACGATTTTCCCCATGTCATGGAGAATGCCTCCTACGTACACATCATCTAAAATATCTTTTTTTCGAATAAAATTCTTCGCTAGGCTGTATGCGTAGAAACCTGTACGGTAGGAGTGCTGCCAAAGGGCTTTCCCTTTCTCACTGTCGATCCCACCGAGAAGTTTCTGGGTTCCGTACGAATAGAGAAGGTTTTTCAGTCCCCGGAGCCCTACCATCTTTACCGCTTCTACGATGTTGTCCACCTTTTTAGGTAGCATAAATTGGGCAGAGTTCACTAGCTTTAATAAGTCCGCTGTTAGTGCAGGGTCTGTAGAGATCTGGCGGGCAATGTCGGTAATTTCACTATCCGGATCTGATAACATCCGCTGCAATTGTACGATGTTTTCGGGAAACTTGGGCAACTGATCGATCTCAGCCACGATCTGCCGACTGAGAAGGTCGAGACTCTCTAGTTTAACCTGATCCATGGGGATGGTGAGACGTGCCACAGTCTCCCCATTCTCCACGTCGATGTCGAAAGCGTCCTCATCCAAGTTCAACTTTTTCAACATCAGGACCAGAATCACGATCCCCAGCCCTGCGCCCTCCGAATCGTCCAAAACAGTGGATAAGGCTTCTTCCAATGAGGCAAACGCTCGCGAACGGGCGATCCGGTCATACACTCGGATCTGTTCCTTTTTCGTGATCTCCGCATTGTTACGGA
This sequence comes from Spirochaetota bacterium, assembly GCA_026418195.1. Classification (GTDB taxonomy): domain Bacteria; phylum Spirochaetota; class Spirochaetia; order DTKZ01; family DTKZ01; genus DTKZ01. The sequence continues at coordinate 26,361 of JAOABU010000017.1, forward strand.
CCTGAATATTGAGGGTTGTACCGTTCTTGTGAAATACCACCTTGATATAGAGACCTGCATCCTTCTGCTGCTGCAACCAAAAATCGATATTTTCCAAAGTCTCTACCTTAAACTGCGCCATGCCTTTTGCGTAGTCCTCATCGTCATGGATGTTGAGATTCTTAAGCTTGAAATATACTCTCTTTGTGTTGGCTTTTTTTGCGTTCACCGCTAGTTCCCGCAAGCAATACGCTAGTGGTTCCTTTAAGTTTTCCCGCCCCAACTCTTTCAGGAAAATCCCTAGCACTTCTTCCAGGTATAATTCCATATCGTGGGGAAGAGTGTACGTTTTTATGGCAAAAGGAACAGCATTACGGGCAGCATGGAGAACTTTTTCAACATCGACACTTACAGGCATGGCTCACCTTCCAATCATTACAATATGTACGAAAACAGTATTATATGCCCGAGGATGGAAGTCAAGGAATTTCCCCTTATGACTAGTTTCCTCCAAAATCCTTCACTAGCAGGGCCATTTCCCGTAATCGTTTTTCTACCCGCCCATTCACCGTTTCCGGTGGAAACGTTCCTTTGGTACCCCGGACACCCGCAGGAATCCCCGTAAGGATCTCGATCCCTTCTGCTACTGAAGAAATAGCATAAATATGGAATACTCCATCTCGGACCGCCTGCTGCACTTCCTTGGAGAGCATGACGTTAGGAAGGTTCAACCTCGGAATGACCACCCCCTGTTTTCCCGTAAGACCTGTCTTTCTGCAAATCTCATAGAATCCTTCGATCTTTTCCGATACACTTCCTACTGGCTGGATTTCGCCTATTTGATTCATGGAGCCTGTAACCGCCAAGTCCTGACGAAGCGGGATTTCGGCAATAGCGGACAGAAGGGCATAGATCTCGGCGGACGAGGCTGAATCGCCATCCACCTCGATATAGGATTGTTCGAAGCAGATGCTTGCCCGTATGGATAGCGGGAAGTCCCGGGCATACATCGTTTGTAGGTAGCCCTGAATAATAAAAACTCCCTTGTCATGTATTTCACCCGACAGGCCTGACTCCCGCTCAATATTAATGATCCCATCGTGTCCTGGAGCTGTCCGAGCGGTAATCACCACCGGCCTTCCGAAGCTATAGTACCCTCGATCAAGGATCGCCAAGCCATTGATCTTTCCTATGGCAGTCCCATCGAGGGATATAAGGATTTCCCCGGATAGGAACTGCTCATCGATCTTTTCCTCAGGCAAACTATAGAGAAACTTTCGCTGTTCTAAGGCAGATTCGACGGCTTCCCTCTCGATGGAGGGTAAGCCTTTTCGGCGTGCCCAATAGTCCGCTTCCCGGATTAAATCGGCAATCAGGGAAAACCGTGTAGTAAGCTTATTGCGAAACTCAGAAATTCGAGCTCCATACTCTATAACGGCTGCCAACCCTGAAACTCCGATCGGAAGGAGACGTTCCTCTGCACAAACTTTTCGAGCAAATCCCATATACTGACGGGTGCTCTCCTCGTTGCGCTCCATCACGGAATCGAACTCCGCGGTTATCTTGAAAAGTTTAGGGAAATCTTCATCCGTGTTGTAGAGGAAATCGTAGGTCTGTTCGTTTCCAATGAGGATGATCTTCGTGTCAATCTGAACCGGTTCCGGTTTCAGCCCCACAACTTGGGGAAAGTACGGATTCGTCTGATACCGGATTTCCGTATACCCATCCTGAAGGGCCCGCTTCAACATAAGCCACGCATCTTCCTCGTTGAACAGATCCTCCGCCCATAAGACAAGAAATCCACCGGAAGCACGGATGAGGGAACCTGGTCGCAGAGTAAGGTAACTTACCTTTGGCTCTCCCGTTCCATCGTAGGAAGGTTCCTGGTTTCCAAAAAGGGTAACTGTATCAGGATGAGATTCGAACAGTATAGGAGGCCGAGTCGTTTTTGAATGATCCACTAGAATGTTCACCCCATACCGGAGGAATAGGGGATCCGTTCCCCCCTCTTTCTGGGGCTCTTCCTCTACAAACCACCCTAGGTGTTGTAGAATATCTAGCTGTAGCTCTTGAAGATACTGATGCACCTTGGGATCGGGGAAACTAGAACTCAAGTGACTCAGCTCTACCTCAATGTCGATCCTTACTACCTCACTTCGAAGTTGATCTAACTGATCTTCCATCTGATTCCGCTTCTTGCGGAGATCCTGAAACAGGATCTTCATTTCATCGATGAACCGATGGTATTTTTCTCGTAAGGCATTGAAGTGGGTTTCGGTAATTTCTCCCTTGGAAAGCAACCGAGCAAGCTCATCGAAGTCCCTTGGTTTGCCGTTAAAGAGGGGAAGTACATCGCTCATCCTTCCTTCCCCATCCTCCATTTCCACCATCGTGAATCCTTCGGATGCGAGTTTTTTCTCGAATTCCGTAATAACTCGATTCTCCTCTTGTTCCCGTTCTGCAATGATCCGTTCCCTTTGGGATCGGAAAAACTCCCCCTCCAGCCGGGCCTTTATGGCATCTTTTATATTTTCCATTGCCTCCCTGAGGCCTTTCTTGAATCGAAGGGCATCACCAGGTTTGAAGTACAGAACCCGAGGAGAATCGGGATTGTTGAAGTTATACACGTACGCAATATCTTTTACCTTTAAAGTTGTAGGTTGATACGCTTCTAGAATTTTTCGAACAGTAGTTTTTCTCCCTGTCCCCGGCATTCCAGAAACGTAAATATTGTAACCTGAAGCAGCTATTTCTGTACCCATGGATAAGGCTTTTACAGCTCGTTCCTGACCGATGATGTTAAACCGTTCCACTTCTTCGGTATCTAGGCGACGGATCTCTTCTTCTGAAACTCCAAAGGTGAGGCTCTCTGGTAGTACTCTGAATTCTTCCAACATGATTCTTCATATTAGGTTTCCCATGCCGACCTGTCAACGTAAAAAAAGCTCATTCTCTTTACCGAACCATCTCCCCATGGTATAGTAATGCCAGCATGAAGGATTCAGGAGGCTTCCATGGTAAGTAAAGAAGAACTCAATGGGAAAGTTCTTTCCGAAAGTGACCAACATAAACTCATTTGGCTCGGTACGGATGAACAAGAAAATGAAGGTGTGGTCCAAACCAACCAGTACTTAATCATTCACAAAGGGAAAGGTATCCTCTTGGATCCAGGTGGAGTGCATCTTTTCGCTAGAGTAGTCAGTGCAGTAAGTAGGTATATTCCCTTAGAATCCATCGAGCACATCCTATTTTCCCACCAGGATCCGGATGTTTCCTCTGGAATAGCCCTTTGGATGGGGGTTACGAAAGCGAAGATCTACATTTCCAACCTTTGGTTACGATTTCTTCCCCATTTTGGTATTGTGGACAATAGTCGCATCATTGGGATTGAAGGATTAGGTGGCAAACTTCCCGTAGAGTTCCATCTCCAATGCATCCCCGCTCATTTCCTCCATTCCACAGGAAACTATTCGTTCTACGATCAAGAATCGAGAACCCTGTTTTCTGGAGACATTGGGGCAGCTGTATTCCCTAAAGGAGGGCAGTACGTCTTAGTAACTGACTTTGATTCCCACATGAAATATATGATAGATTTCCATCGGAGATACATGGGTTCCAACAAAGTACTGAAAAAATGGGTTCAGAGCGTATACAACCTCCCCCTCCATTACATCGCGCCTCAGCATGGCGCCATCTTTCCAGAAGCTCAAACAAAGAGGTTCCTCGATTGGTTACAGAATCTAGAATGTGGGATTGACTTGCTCGATACGATCTATAAACAATAGGGGAACAGATCCATGGGATACGATTACGAGATCAGCCCTGAACTTTACAAACAGTTCGCTAGTACTATCAGTCGCTTTGTCATCGGATACAATAAGAGTATCATTCAAACCAGAATTACCGCGCATTCCTTCCAAATCGTCAACCAGAACATAGAACAGATCAAGAGCCAACTTTCTTCTGTGGTAGCCGCGTTCGAAGAAATTCGAGCTACTTCGGAAAGCACTTCGAAGAATGCTTCTGCCATCAACGTGGGGATGAGTAAGGTCTTGGAAAAAAACGCCCTCGTGGGAGATAGTATCTCCAAACGCGAGATCGAAATAAACGAAGCTAAGGCTAACGCTGAACGAATCCATTCCTTGTTTCAGAGATTGGCAGAAAAATCCGCTAGTATCCAGAACGCCACAGAAGAAATTAACGATGTCTCAGATCGGACGAATGTGCTAGCCATCAATGCATCCATCGAAGCAGCCCGGGCGGGAGTGGTAGGAAGGGGATTCCGGATCATCGCGAACGAGGTAAAGAAATTAGCTTCCCAGACAGGGAATTTTGCTAAGGATATCTCCAACGTGATCCAGGAGTTTTCCCAGATACTGGCAGAGATTGAACAACAGATCTCCGAGTTTTCAGAGCTCTTGAACCGTTTGAACCAAGATTTTGCCTGGTTAAAGGCTACTTTCGCAGAAACGGCCACCAACGCCCAAGAAACCAGCGGATCCATCAGCCAGATTGCCCATGCCATCCAGGAACAGACGGTTGCCTTAAACGAGGGATTAAAGAATTTGGAAACCACCTTTCAATACCTCACCGATTCCCATGCAGTTCTCCACGCCCTCGTTCGGTCCCACGAGTACCTGGACAAGCTATTGGATCGCAAAGCTTGAAAGACCATGGACTTGCAGACATTGGATACGTACTTTCGCTCTATCCTCAAGATCGATGAGTTCGCAAAGTACGATAATTCCTTCAATGGGATTCAGGTAGACCGAGGCGAAGGCCCTGTGCGAAAAGTTGCGTTTGCGGTGGATGCTTGCGAAGAGAGCTTTCGTTTAGCGAGTGAGTGGGGGGCAGAAGTACTCTGTGTGCATCACGGCCTATTGTGGGGGAAGGAACTTCCTATTGTTGGAGTTCATAGGAAACGGATCCGTTTTCTACTTGAACACGATCTAGCCCTTTATGCGGTCCATCTACCCCTCGATGCGGATCCTGTCATCGGGAACAACGTAACCCTTGCGCAACGTCTGCAATTACAGGATCTATCCCCTTTCGGGGTGTATAGGGGTGTAGAGATTGGAGTCCAGGGTGTGTTTCCTCATCCTATAAATGTATCCACAGCGGCAGAAAAATTGTTCGGCCCCTCATGTAACAACTATCATCTATTACCCTTCGGCAAACCCTCTGTTCAATCGGTAGCCATCGTCTCAGGGGGAGCCGCTTCCGAAGCCTTGCAAGCCATCGATAAAGGGATAGATCTCTTCATTACCGGGGAGTCCTCACATTCCATCTACCATGCTTGCATGGAAGCGGGAATCAATGTCCTGTTTGGTGGGCACTATCAAACCGAGACCGGTGGTGTCCTGCGATGGGCAGAGCGTACAGCCCAGGAGACTGGTTTGGAAACCCGGTTTTTCGATATTCCCACAGGGCTCTGAACGGTATGGAGGTTTCCGTGATGAAAAGAATCTTGCCCCTGATCCTAACCTTGAATGTGGTCCTGTTGGATCAACTTTCGAAATACCTGATCATTGAAAACATTCCGCAGAGGGGAATTGGTGCCAGTTATTTTGGGGATTTTCTCCGTATTATTCATGTCCGCAATCCAGGGATAGCTTTTAGTATAGGAAAGAACCTGCCCGAACCTCTACGCTCCATCCTGTTCACTTTTCTGCCTCTAGGAGTACTCGTGATCTTGGGACTGCATTTTTTCAAAAGTGACGAATACACCCCTTTCCAGCGCTGGATGGCGGCTGGAGTATTGGGCGGAGGAGTCGGAAACCTCTTAGACCGTATCTTCCGTCCTGAAGGAGTGGTGGATTTCATCGATGTCAAGATCTATGGATTTCTGGGAATGGAACGATGGCCCACATTCAATATCGCTGACTCGGCCGTCGTGGTCTGTGGCATCGCTATCGCACTCTCCTTATTTCTTTCACGAAGAGAGAAGGAATGAATAAGAAACTAAATACCGTACTGTTTGTCATAGGCGCTACATTGGTGAACATGGTGATGATCCTATTGTTCCTCGCTGGGTTTCTCCTGTATGGAGCGTTCCTTGCCCCCCGCTTGCCCCCAGAAGTGAACTCTATTGCGTTACTCCTTCTGTTCATAGGATCCATCATCGGTACCTACTTTCTCTATCACCGGATCATGCGATTTCTCTCCAACAAGGTGAACTGGGACAAGTACTTTTCCCCCCTCTTTGGAAGAGGTTCTTCCCGACCTAAAGATCAGTAACAAGCATCAGTAGAGCCATTACCTCTGCGTCTTTCACCATATTCTCGATGATGCAATACTCATTCGGCGTATGCGCTCGTTCATCTAGGGTACTCCAGACGACTGTATCCCACCCCTTCTGACGCAAGAAAACACCTACCGTGTTACCCCCAATTCCTACCTCTTTCCCTTCTATTCCGCGAACGTCCCGAAGCACTGTTTTCAGGCTCTTAACCAAGGATGAGATAGCAGGAGTAGCAGCAGATTCGTTTTTCTGTAGGATTTCTCGTTTTACCATTACCCCATAGTCACGTTCTACCTCCCGGGATACCGTATCCATGGTAGTTAGAACATCGTCTAATGGGTACCGGGGAAGAACCCGGCAATCGAAATAGAATATATCCAGACCGGGAATGGTATTTACATTCGGCACGTTGGCCTCTTTCTTGGTGGGCGAAAAGGTCGATAGGGGTGGATCGAAGATGAGATCCTTTTCGATATAACGGGTAGATAATTCTTTATACAACCGGAGAACTAGATCGCTCCCTGCTAGAAACGCATTTTTTCCCAAATGGGGTAAGGAAGCGTGGACTTGTTTCCCTTCGACCATGAACTTTACCCAAAGAAGACTCTTCTCTGCAATTTCCAGAATAGAACCATCACGACTACCCCCGTCAGGGACCAGGAAACAATCCTCTGTTCCAAAGAGATTCGGATACTCCCTTAAAAGGGCTTTGATCCCATAAGTCGAACCTACCTCCTCGTCGGAAACAAAGAGCAACTTAACATCCAACGGGGGTACCATGTGCAGGTTGTATAAGGAAAGGGCAGCAAAAATTGACGATACCATACCCTGCTGGTTGTCCTCAGTGCCTCTTCCATACAATCGTCCATCTTTAACTTCCAACACAAAGGGATCGGTGATCCATTGAGAAAGATCCCCCGGTGGTACCACATCCAAATGGGTCAATATCCAAAAAGCTCTACTTCTATCCTTACCAGGTAAGGTAGCTAACACATTGGGACGAACTCTTTCCGGCACCCTCTCATCATTTATTGGTAACGTTTCTATCGTGAATGGAGTGTGTTCCCGCAGCCATTGCACCAATGCTTCTGCCTTCTTACCCTCCCCAGAACCTCCACTTTCCGGTGCAATAGCTGGATGAGCCGTCAAAATCCTTTGGAGTTCTACCATCTGAGGAACTGTACCGTTTAGCCAATTTCTCAATGTTTCTTTCATACTGTTTCATCCTTCCATGAATCCTTACAATCGTCAAGGGAAT
>JAOABU010000040.1 GCA_026418195.1 Spirochaetota bacterium
ATGGCCAAGCTGACCCGCTGATGGAGAAAAAAGGGTTACCCCATGAAGCGTTGCTTCATGAAAAAAATATTGAGTTAGGAGGTTTCCAGTATGAAACGGTTAGGGATTCTATTCCTCCTTGTATCCCTGGTTACAGGGTTCGTGCTAGCAGGGGGAAAGGCTGAATCGAAGAAAGTGGAGGTGCAGAAGGCTACGGCTGCAGGCGCCATCGAGCTGAAACTTGCCCATGCTGACTCGACAGACATCACCATTTCAAGAAAGCATGCTCAAGCAGTTGCTTTTGCAGAGCTGGTGAATGCCCGCAGCGGTGGGCGAATCAATGTGAAGGTGTATGGTGCGGGTTCACTGGGAGCAGAGCGCGAGTATACGGAAGCGATAAAAGCCGGGACGATCGAAGCGGGCATTCCTTCGGGGGTTGTGGCCAACTTCTTCCCCTCCGCTATGGTAACGGATATCCCCTATTTATTCCCCTCCGCAGAAGTTGCGTGGAGAGTGCTGGATGGGCCCTTCGGAAAGAAACTGATGGAGATGTTCAAAAAGGAAACCGGAATGCGAGCTCTTGGGCTTGCAGAAGTCGGTTTCCGACATTTCACCAGTGCTACCAAACAGATCAAAACACCGGATGACTTAAAAGGGATGAAGATCCGGGTCATGGAGACCCCCTTGTATATCAACATGATGAAAGGACTCGGTGCAAATCCTACTCCGATTGCATGGACCGAAGTATATACAGCTATGCAGACGAAGGTAGTCGATGGTCACGAGAACGTGATTCCCAGCATCGTGTTCGCGAAGCTGTATGAAGTTCAAAAATACCTCACACTGGATGGACATACGTATGGGGTAGACTGGTTTATCATCAACGAGAACTTTTTCAAGAACAAACTCTCCCCAGAATTGCAATACATTGTGCTGGACTCCGCTCGGATCAGTTGTGGTGTAGGGCGCGGGGTGAACCAGCTGATTACTGTGATGGCAACCAAAGAACTGCAGGATAAGGGGATGCAGATCTACACCCCCACTGAGAAGGAAATCCAACTCTTCAAAGAAGCTACTCAGAAACCGGTATTAGATTGGATGAAGACAAGGGTGGATCCGGCTCTGATCGACGAGGCAATGAAGGCAGTAGCCGAAGTTGTGAATGCTCAGAAGAAGGAACTCTAGGGGACTGAAATGCGAGTAACAATGGGGAGGGAAGGCCCCTCCCCATTTCTCTTCAGGGATAATTAGTACAAAGGCAGGTGAATATGCAAAAGCTGTATACCCGTGAAAAATACCTAGAAAAATGGATCTCTGAAATCATCGGCTTCTTGATGGCTATCATGGTCATCAATGTGAGTCTGGCGGTGTTCTTTCGGTATGTTCTTCGTTCTTCGCTAGCTTGGTCGGAAGAGCTGGGGAGATACATGATGGTCTGGGTGGGGTATCTGGGATGTTCGTTGGGAACCAAAGAGGACTCTCATGTAGGAATCCAGATGTTTGTTGATTTTCTTCCGCAGAAATTTCGAACGATTATCGCTCTACTTGTGCGCATCATTATCGATACGTTTCTGGTAATTATTTTTTTCGAGTCTTTCTCGCATCTACGAACGCTGTCGATCCAACGGTCCAGCGCAATGGAAATACCCATGATCATTCCATATTTATCCGTTACCGTAGGGGTTTTTCTCATGTTCGTATTCAATACAATCAAGATCGTAACGTTTTTTCTTCGACCCATTGAAAATAAAACCTAATTCGCAAAGGTGGTTTGCATGTGGACAGCAATCCTAGTATTTATCTTTACTTTGATCCTGGGAGTGCCAGTAGCATTCAGTCTTGGAAGCGCTACGGTAGTGTACTTGTATTTAAAAGGAGTATCGGTAGGGCTTATTGCCCAAAGAATGTTCACAGGGTTAGATAGTTTCCCCTTCATGGCTATTCCATTCTTCATCCTTGCTGGCGACCTGATGAACACTTCGGGTATAACTAAAAAATTGGTCAATTTTGCCAATGTATTAGTAGGGCACATAAAGGGTGGTTTGGGGCATGTCAATATCGTGAGTTGCATGTTCTTTGCAGGAATTACCGGCTCTGCAATTGCTGATGCTTCGGCTGTAGGCTCCATGCTGATTCCTGCAATGGAAGAGGAAGGGTTTGACCTGGATTTCAGTGCCGGTCTTACTGCTTCAGCGGCGATCGTAGGACCCATCATCCCCCCCAGTATCCCCTTTGTAATCTACTCTCTCCTAAGTTCCACATCCGTCGCGGCTCTATTTATGGCAGGCATGATCCCTGGGATTCTTGTGGGTGTAAGCTTAATGGTAGTTACCTATATTCTTGCCATTCGTAGGAATTATCCGTACCGAAAAGAAAAACCGACCTTCAAGGAAATCATCCATGCGACTCTTCAAGGAGTTGTTCCTCTCTTAATGCCCGTGATCATACTTGGAGGAATTTTGGCTGGTATTTTTACAGCCACCGAGGCTTCGGGAGTAGCGGTAGTCTATGCCCTAGTCATAGGATTTTTCGTATATAAAAATTTGGATCTAAAAACTCTGAAGAAACTCCTCATCAGTACAGGCAAGACTACCGGGGTCGTGTTTCTCATTATTGCATGTTCCAACATCTTCAACTGGGCCTTGGTTGTAGAGCAGGTTCCACAGCAAATGGCTACTTTTGTTGCCCATATATTCACGAACAAATTCGTTCTCTTATTAGCCATCAATATCGTGTTGTTGATTGTAGGGACATTTATGGAAGGAACCGCTGCGATGATCATCCTTGTTCCCATCCTCCTGAAAATTACTGAAGGGTATGGGATACATCCGGTCATGCTGGGAGCCATCGTGGTTCTCAACCTGATGATTGGATTGCTCACTCCTCCGGTAGGGTTGGTGCTCTACACCGTCTGTGGGATCACCCACATCTCCTTAGAGAGGATCACTAAAGCCGTCCTTCCGTTCCTCATTGTAGAGATAGGAGTTCTTTTCCTGGTCACCTATATAGAACCAGTCTCGATGTTCCTGCCTAGACTGTTCGGCTACGTTAAATAACGAAAGAACTATTGTTAGGAGGTAGACTCATGAAAGCTATCGTAAAGTACGAGGACAAACCGAACGCTGTGAAAGTGATGGATATGCCAAGACCAAAGATTGGGCCGCAGGATGTGCTGGTGCAGGTGAAAGCTACGGGTCTATGCTATTCAGACGTTTCCATCATGAAAGGAGAGTACAAAGGTCGCAAACCGGTTCCCATTCCTGTGATCTTAGGGCATGAAGGGGCAGGAGTGGTTGCAGAGGTCGGAAACGAGGTGGAAGGATTGAAGGTAGGAGAACGGGTCGCCTTTGAAGCCCTGTATGGGTGTGGGCAATGTCTGATGTGTAAGAAGGGGCATAAAAACATGTGCCCTGCATGGCACCATGTTGGTATTACGCGGGATGGTACCTTCGCCGAGTACATATCGGTGCCTTCCTACCTAGTTCACAAGATTTCGGACCATGTGAGCTTTGCCGATGCAGCTCTGTTGGAGCCTCTTGGTCTCGCGGTACGATCTTTAGAAAATATAAAGCCCATTCTGGGGGAAAGTGCAGTAATTATAGGTCCTGGATCCGTAGGTCTTCTACATTTAATGGCTCTTAGAGCATGGGGTGCAGGGAAGATCATGCTCGTGGGTATCGAAAAGGACAAGAAACGATTCGAGATTGCTGAATCTTTGGGCGCAGACCGGTGCATCTACGCGGATAAGGAGGATGTGGTAAAGGTGGTTCAGTCTGAAACGGGAGGGTACGGAGCAGATATTGTGATCGAGACGGCTAGTCATCCGGTCGTTTGGGATATGATCCTAGATTTAGCTGCTCCTCTGGCAAGAGTGTCTGTCTTCGGACTGTACCCCGAGGCCAAGATCAAACCGATTGCTTTGATCCGCAAAGGGATTACCTTACTGGGAGATGTAGCAATGCTCTCTCACCACTATCTAACCGCTCTGAACTGGCTAGAGACAAAGAAAGTGTCTCCGTCCAAGCTAGTGACCAAAAAGTTCCCGTTGGACGGAGTAGACGAAGCCATGAAAGTTTTCTATGGGGGAGAGACGGTGAAAGTATTGTTCGAACTGTAATGCCTAACAGTTCGAAAGTTATAGGGTAAGAGGAGTCACTAATGGATAGGCCACGAATCGGATTGATTGGAATGGGGATGATTGGCTCGTTACATGGGAGAGTGCTTTCAACCGTGAAGGAGGCTGCTTTTGTGGCCGCCTCCGACACGAATCCGAACCTTAGTTCCCTTTCAGATCAATGGGGTGTCCCCTTCTATCCAGATTATCGGCAGATGCTGGATCGAGAACGGATAGACGGAGTAATCATAGCCGTTCCTAACAAACTCCATTTTCCTGTGGCAGAAGACTGCGCTTCTCGTAAGCTACATATCCTCTTGGAAAAACCCATCTCGGATGATCTGGAGACAGCAGAGAAGATCATCGAAGTTGCCTATAAGAACGATATTCGACTCCTCGTTGCCCATCATAGACGGTACAATCCAGGACTTGAACGGGTGAAAGAAAGTATTCGCTCAAAAGAGATTGGTGACCTCATAGGAGTCAGTATTCTCTGGGCATTGCATAAACCAGAACCCTATTTCCAGGGACCTTTCTCCTGGCGGGCGAAGAAAGGGGGAGGTCCCATCCGGATTAACTTAATCCATGAAATTGACATGCTACGGTACGTGTGTGGAGAAATCAAATCCGTTTATGCCGAAGTTAGTCACATAGGAAGAGGGTTTGAAGTGGAGGACACCTTGGGGATTACCATTCGGTTGGAGGGGGATCGAATTGCTACGATCTTTTTCACCGATAGTGCGCCCAGTGATATCGGGTATGAGGCGAACACCGGCGAGAACGAGTTCTTTTTTCGGTATCCCCAGAACTGTTATATCTTTTTCGGAAAGAAGAAAACTTTAAAGTTTCCCAGTATGGAACTCTTGTACTATGAGGATCCTGTGAATGAAGGATGGCACGATCCTATCATTCGAATGGGAATCAAGGTCCCTCAGGAAAATCCTTATGAAAAACAGATTCGGCATTTTTGTAGAGTGATCCAGGGCAAGGAGGAACCTCGGTGCAGTGGAGAAGATGCTGCCCTCACCCTGCGCGCGACCCTTGCAATCGAAGAATCTGCCCGAATCCGAAGCCCGATCACTCTTTCTTGATCAAGAGCGACCTTCTTATTCGACTCCGGATGTACGCCGAGAATTTTAGTACAATGATCTCTGGTACAGGAAACAAGGAGAGAGCAGTGGCACAGGAAGTCACAGTGAAAATATTTGCTTCCCTCTTTCGGTGGACTCGAAAACCTGAAGTACAGGTTTCTTTAGAGGGCCCAATATCCCTTCGTGCATTACTGGAGCGACTGGGTATTCCAGAAGAGGAGGTGGCTGTAATCATTCGGAATGGGAAGCAGGTGAAGATTGATTCTGAAGTAGAGCCAGGAGATACAATTTCCCTTTTTCCCGTAATCGATGGGGGTTAGGAAATCGATTCGTAGCGTTCATCCTTTACCTTCATAAGGGGACTTTGTTCATGAACTTCGGGGATTGGGAACAGAATCGGTACTTTCGTCAAATCCTCCTGATGGGAGTCGGCGAAGAGGGGCAACGAAAATTGGCACAGGCAAAAGTCCTCGTCATCGGTACCGGAGGTTTGGGCTCTCCGGTACTATACTATCTTGCCGCTGCTGGAGTAGGTACGATTGGGATCGTGGATAATGATCATGTGGACATTACCAACCTTCAACGACAGTTCCTTCATTGGGAAAAAGATCTGTCGCGGTTAAAAACTGAATCCGCAGTGGAGAAACTGCGAGCATTTAATTCTACTCTTCAGTACATACCCTATACGAACCGCTTGACAGAAGATAATGTAGAAACTCTGATTGGAGAGTACCAACTTGTAATTGCCGCTGTGGATAATAGGGAAACCCGTGAGATTCTGAATCGGGCATGTTACCGGATCGGTATTCCATGGATCGATGGAGGCATCCGCGAATATACAGGCACTGTGACCGTCTTTTTACCTCCCAAGGGCCCCTGCTATGAATGTATCTATGGGACCCATGCAGTCCGACCCAAAGGACCTATCCCCCTATTAGGAGCTCTACCCGGAGTGATCGGTAGTATCGAAGCCATGGAAGGGATCAAACTGATTCTATCCATCGGTATTCCGATGGCGGGAAGGGTTTTAACCTACAATGCATGGACAGGTCGGTTCGATGAGTTCATCCCTTCCCAGGATCCCGGGTGTCCTATCTGTGGTATGAAAGGATAATGATCAATGCGGCTGTTCAACGTACTTTCACCCGAAGAAGTTCGAAGAATCATTCGGACTACCGTTGCTCCTCTTCCCTCAGAAATAGTTCCCATAGACCAAGCGGGTGGTAGGGTCTGTTCGGAACGAGTCCTATCTCCCGAGGATCTGCCGAGTTTCACCCGTTCCACAGTGGATGGGTATGCCGTGTATAGCCAGGATACCTTTGGAGCGTCGGATGCGGCTCCAGCCCTATTGAATCTAGTAGGGGAGGTTCGGATTGGGGAACTGGCTCCTTCTATGGAGCGAGGATCTACGATCTATGTTCCTACAGGAGGAATGCTTCCCGAAGGTGCCGATGCAGTGGTGATGGTGGAGTATACGGACGTGTTGGGAGACCTAATTCAAGTCTTACGGCCCGTGAGTCCTGGGGAGAACGTGATCGTGAAAGGGGAAGATTTTCGCAAAGGAGATCTAGTGCTGGAACCTGGACGGGTGATTCGTGCACAGGAGATAGGCGCTTTGTCTGCCCTTGGGGTTCATAGGATCGCTGTGCATGTACGCCCCAAGGTCGCAGTCCTCTCTACCGGGAATGAGCTGGTACCGTATGAAACTATATCGTTGCGTGCAGGGAAGGTGAGGGATTGTAATGCACCTATGCTCATGGAACTGTGTCGTAAGAAAGGAGCCCTACCTAGGTATTTAGGAATCCTAGAGGATGATCCAACTGAATTCCGGGTGGCAATACAAAAGGCGTTACAAGATTCCAATTGTGTGGTCTTATCGGGAGGAAGCTCAGTGGGCACGAGGGATTTCACCGCCAGTATACTGGATGAGTTATCGGGTGGGAACCTGTTAGTAGAAGGAGTTGCGATCCAACCAGGGAAACCTCTGCTTTTAGCAGTCTGCCAAGGCAAACCTGTCCTAGGATTACCCGGTCATCCGGTTTCCGCTTTAAGCTCCTTCCTTCTCTTTGGAAGTTATATATTAGACCGGTTACAGGGGAGGGAAACACCCGAATATCATCCTTCGGTTCAAGCAGAATTAGCGTTAAATGTTCCTTCCAAACCGGGAAGAACAGATGTGGTGAGGGTTAAGTTGTCTCGTGCAGTAGGTACGTGCAGAGGGGTGTCAAAAGGAACGGTTGAATGGCAGGCGATTCCCTTATTTGGCCGTTCAGGAGTCTTGCATACTCTCACCGAAGCGGATGGGTTCATTCTTGTGCCTCCCGACAAGGAAGGGCTCCAGGAGGGAGAATTCGTGGACGTGCTACTATACGGGTATACCCAGTATGAATAAACGGTACTTACATACGATTCCTCGGGATGAGGCGAAGAAGCTATTCCTTGAACCTTTTGTTCCTCCGGATCGGGTAGAAACGGTTCCCGTTGCAGAGGCAGATGGTCGAGTTACGGCCAAGACAATTCTAGCTCAGCGCTCCATTCCGGCTTATCCCTCTGCAGCGATGGACGGAATTGCTGTATACAGCGACACTACCTATGATGCCCAGGAGCAGCAGCCCAAAAGACTCCAGGAAGGAAAACAGTGTATCCCTATCGATACGGGAGACCCGCTACCAGATGGGTTCGACGCAGTCATTCCTTGGGAAGAGTTACAACCATTGGGTGAGGGAGGTTACGCGATCCGGAGATCCGTTTATCCCTACCAGCATGTTCGGTCAGTGGGTGAAGACGTTGTGGGCGGGGAGGTTCTTCTACCCTTGTATCATAAAATTACGCCACCCGATTTGGGAGCTCTTCTTGCAGGTGGTGTGTGCAGGGTGGAAGTGATAGCGAAACCAAAAGTAGCGATCATTCCCACAGGGGACGAACTCGTTCCACCCGAAGCATCTATTCACCGAGGTGAAATTCCCGAGTACAATGCTACCGTTCTATCCGCCTATATTACCCGATGGGGTGGTGAACCTCAGATCTTCCCAATCGTGAAGGATGATCTGGAGTTACTTGAATCAGCCATAGAGACCGCTCTAACTTCAGCGGATATCCTCCTCGTGAACGCAGGCTCTTCGTCAGGCAGGGGAGATTTCACGGCCCGGGTATTAGGTAAGCTAGGGCAAGTATTGGTCCATGGGTTATCTACCCGTCCTGGAAAACCTACGATTCTCGGATACGTAAAGGGTAAGCCCTGCATCGGAGTACCCGGCTATCCGGTTTCCGCGTATCTATCCCTCGAATGGTTCCTCTATCCGTTGCTTTGTCGATGGTTTCACCAGCAGGAAGAATCTCGACCTCGACTTCAGGTTCAATTGGGGCGGAGGATCGTCTCAGAATTGGGAACCGAGGAGTTCGTGCGAGTCGCGGCAGGGAAGATGAAGGAAACCTACATTGCTCATCCCCTTCCTCGGGGGGCCGGAGTCACTATGTCCCTGGTAAAAGCGGATGGAATCTTGACCATCCCTGCCAACTCCCAAGGGTTTGAGGAAGGGGAAAGGGTGGAAATTGAACTGTATCGCTCGAAAGAAGAGATCGAACATACCCTTATAGCGGTGGGAAGCCATGATTTGGCGTTGGATTTGCTTGCCAGTGTGTTGCGAAGGAAAGGTCAAAAATACCGACTCCTCAGTTTTCATGTGGGAAGCATGGGAGGGCTTCTTGCCATTCGAAAAACGGAAGCCCATCTGGCAGGTATTCATCTGTTCGACGAAAACACCGCATCTTATAATATACCATACGTCGAAAAATACTTGGAAGGGACATCTGTTGTCCTTGTAAACCTCGTACACCGTACTCAGGGACTGTTAGTGGCGCCGGGAAATCCTGAGGGAATCCATGGGCTCGAAGATTTATTTTCCCACAAGGTACGGTTTGTGAACCGTCAGAAAGGATCGGGCACGAGAATCCTTTTGGACTACATGTTGAAACAGAAAGGGCTCGATCCGAAGTTGTTACAGGGGTACGAGAGGGAAGAGTACACTCATTTAGGAGTGGCGGCAGCCATTGCTGCGGGAACCGCTCAAGCTGGTATTGGGATTTATTCTGCTGCCCGATTGTACAATCTGGACTTCATTCCCCTTTGCGAGGAACGGTACGATCTACTGATGACTACAGAGTTCTACCATTCAGAAGAAGGACAAGTGCTTCTAGAGGCAATGTCGGATCCTATCTTTAAAGAAGAAGTAGAACGGATGGGAGGCTACAGTACTCGGGATACCCGCACCGTGATGTATGAATCAAGGTTATGAAGGAATAATTTGGAACTCTCTTCCCGCATCTCCCAATCCAACATACCCAGTATGGGTTACCAACACGGCATCCTCGATTTTTACATGTCCTACTCCGGGGTACAGAAAGTCTGTTTCGATGGAAAGAACCATACCTTCTTCTAAGGGTCGGTTGCTTTGAGGTGTGCATTCCGGTGGTTCGTAAGGTACCATCCCAATCCCATGCACTACAAATCGGGCGTAGGAGGAAAACTCGTACTGAGAAGCGAGACGTTGGCCTATAGAAACTAATTCACCACAAGGTACACCCGGACGTATCAGGGATCGAACTCCATTCTGTACTTCGATGCAAGCAGCATGTAAAGCTTCTGCTTTCGACGATGGTTGGCCCAAACACCCCATGCGACAGATATCCGCTACATAATCTGCAATTTCACCCCCGGCGTCAATGTGTAGAATCTCTCCCTGCTTCCAGCGGATGTGGGGGGATGGAACTCGAGAGAAGCCGGGTCCCGCGCAAATCAAAGCGAAGAGAAAGGATAGATCTTCTTTTGCCATTTCTTTCCGCAGGATCTTTTCGATTTCGAGGGTGCTGATCCCATCCCTACATTGCTCGTAAGTGCGGAGGATGCATTTCGCTAATTTCGAATACGCTTCCTGCATGATTCGCTGTTCGTCGGGTCGTTTAATAGCTCGCAATTCGTTCAATATAGGTGTAGCATCGACCCAAGTTACCCAGGGAAGTCGTGAAGAGAGCATCTGAAAGCCATCAGCCGGGAAGTAGGGGAATTCGATAGCAATGGATCCCTTGTCCAATCCGAGCTGTTGGATTCGCTGAACTAAGACTTCCACCGATGTGTGCACACCCCGTAACGCTTCCAGAAAATAGGGAATCCAAACTCTGGATTCTCGGAAAGGTTCTCGTTCTTCTTTCCGCCCTACGAAAAAGGATTCTTGAATCCTGTTCCGAGGTAGCCCTACAAATGCAACATACCTGCTAGAACCCATCCTGTCGGAATAGGTGTGGAAATGATAGTAGTACCCATTGGTGAGGTATCGAACGTTGTGTCTACTGTTAGCGATCAGGAGGGATACGCCCGACGATTCCATCAAATGTTCCAGTTTTTCTAGGTCAAATGGGTATTCCATACCGGTATAATAGCATTATATTACAGATATTTCAATGGTTTTCCCCCCTCTTCTCAATCTAAATAAAAAAAAGTATTCTAAAGACAGATCCAGCTCGAGGAGGACACCCTATGCCGGGGAAGCGGGTTGCGGTGATCCATGGACCGAATTTGAACCTGCTGGGCAGGCGGGAAATCGGAATCTATGGCGGAAAGACGATGGAACAGATCAACGAGGAGGTGCGACGGGAAGCGGAAAAACTCAACGTGGAGGTGGAGTTTTTCCAATCCAACTCGGAAGGAGGGCTAGTGGATTATATCCATAGTTGTCTTGGCCGGGTGGATGGCATCGTTATCAATGCAGGCGCCTATACCCACTACTCTGTGGCACTTCGTGATGCTATAAGCGGGGTAAAGATTCCCACCGTGGAAGTACACATTTCCAATATCTATAAACGGGAACCCTTTCGGCACGTGTCGTTTATTGCTCCTGTTTGTGTGGGTCAGGTTTGCGGTTTTGGTTCCCATAGTTATGTGCTAGGCCTGCGAGCTCTGATGGAAGAACGAATAGAACCCTGGTTGCCATAAAGGGAGGAAGGGGATGAAAAAGTACATGGTGATTTCGGGCCCAAACTTGAACCTGTTAGGAACTCGAAAGGTTTCCATCTATGGAGAAGGTTCTCTGGAGGACATTCACGAAGGGCTTCGCAAGCGGGCAGCCGAATTAGGGGTAGAGGTGGATTGTTTTCAATTCAATAGCGAGGGAGCTATCATTGATAAACTTCAGGAAGCCACAGGAAGGTATGCGGGAGTGATCATCAATGCGGGGGCGTTGGCTCATTATAGTTACGCCCTTCGCAGCGCCATTGGGTCGATGCTTGTCCCCTGCGTGGAGGTGTTCATTTCTAACGTGCACGCCCGGGAAGAGTTCAGGCACAAGTCGGTGATTGCTCCTGTGTGTGTGGGAGTGATCGGTGGATTTGGGAAGAAGAGCTACATCCTGGCGCTGGAAGCTCTGGTGAACTTGGGAACCCCTTAGGGAAAAATTGCATCCATCGAGGAGGAATGGAATGGAACGGGAAGTACGATGGGCCAAGCAGATTCTACATACACAGTTTTCTCCCGAGAAGATTGAAGAAGCACTCCAGGATGGGTTCTCTCTAGTGCAATTGTCTGTGGCAACCGTCCTAGATGGAAGAAAGATAAACTGGAAGAAGTATGGCAATGTCTTCGAGGTGTTCGACTCTCCCCTTCCAAAGGATGTCCGGGTAACCGAACGGGGATTCAACGTCTATACCTGGACAGAATACATGAATACAGCTCTATCCCGATTGGCGGAGATAGGATGCCAGACTCTCGTGTGGGCAGACGGAAAGGCACGTCTTTTACCCGTTGAAGGAGAAACAGCTGTACTGAAGGAACAGTTCTATCAGTTCCTTTTCATCCTAGGTGGGATAGCAGAACGATTCGGAATTACCCTTTGTCTAGAACCACTATCCCCTAAACGAACCAATTTTCTCAACAGTTTCCTGGAGGTGATGGAATGTATCGAACGGGTAGAGAAAAAGAATATCGCCCTTTCGGTGGGATTGCGCACACTTCATGAGATCGCGACTACTAAAGAATCTACCTACGAACCCCTTCTTGAATACAAGGATCGAATCGCTCACGTGCATGTGGAACATCCTAACTACGCTTTCCAATCGATGGCGCCTCGTCCTACAGACGGAGTCGAGTATGGGAAGTTCTTTTCCGCTTTAAAGAAAGGAGGCTACCAAGGAGTCATTACCCTTCCTCCAGATGCGAATGCTGAATCTCTTTCCTACTGTCGAAAGGCTTGGGAACAGGAGTCCTGAACTATTC
>JAOABU010000111.1 GCA_026418195.1 Spirochaetota bacterium
AAGGGTATGCTCGATTCCCCGGATCACCCGGGGGAAAAAGGGGTTCGCGATATCGGAGATGAGAAGTCCAATTAAATGGGTTTCTCGATTCTTCAAACTTTTAGCGAGATTATTGGGTATATAATTCAGTGACTCGATCGCTTCAAAGATTCGTTCTTTAACCTCTTTCGAAATACATCGCGGTGAAGTACATACCCTTCGATGGGGCGGCTCCTGCCGTCACTGCTCTAGTGGGAGGACATTTGACGGCTGTGTCGGTAAGCGTGGCAGAAGTGCGGGGACAGGTACAATCCGGGAATCTGAAGATTCTGGGGGTGATGGACACCAAACGCAGCAGCATATTCCCTGATGTGCCCACGTTCCAGGAACAGGGGATCGACGTAACGTTCGGTACTTGGCGAGGGCTTGCCTTACCCAAGGGTGTAGATCCTGAAAAGCGGAAGATCCTTGCCGAGGCGTTTAAAAAAGGCTTCGATTCGCCTGAGTTCCAGGCCTTCGCAAAGAACGCGGGGCTGAATCTTGCCTATCAAGATTCGGCCCAATTCGCAGAGTTCTTGGCAAAGAATGCTGCCGATGTGGAACTGGTGATGCAGAAATTGGGCCTCGCAAAAAAATAGGGAAGGCTTTCCACACCGATACGGGGAACTCTCTCTCCGTATCGGCTTCAAATCGATCCACAACCATGATACAATGGATACCCGAATGCATCGACACAATATAATCAGTGGACTCGTGTTTGCCAGCGTAGCGGTGTATGCTTTGGTTACCGCTTCCTCCTTTCCCCAGGATCACGTGATGGGGATTGGCCCTAATTACTTTCCTACCCTTTTATCCATCGCGTTATTGTTTTTCAGCCTGATCCTGGTGGGAAAAAGTGCTGTAACCCGAAACAAAGAGACCGTTACCCGTTTCGATCCCCGGGGAGAAGGAACGAAACGGCTAATTCTTTCTTTCGGCGTGTCAGTAGGATATGTTCTGGTTCTCCCGTTCGCAGGATTCATCCTTACCTCCATAGGGGGGGTTGCGATTCTTATGGGTCTCCTCGGAGTACGGAAACTGAAACTTTTCCTTACCATCCCTCCTCTTGTGTCTTTCGCCGTGTACCTACTATTCGAGAAATTCCTCTCCATCGTGCTTCCCAGTGGTATATTGAAAGGAATCCGTTGATATGGACTGGAACCTGTTGTTCAAAAGTTTCGAAAACATTCTGCACCTGAGTGTGCTTCTGTCGGTCTTCGCAGGTGTTACCATGGGCATCACCATCGGAGCGTTGCCAGGGCTCACCGCTACCATGGGTGTAGCTCTATTGATCCCGTTTACCTTCGGAAAGCCTGTTACCGAAAGCCTCGCCATGCTGTTAGGGCTTTACTGCGGAGGGATGTACGGAGGTTCCATCTCTGCCATCCTGATTCGAACTCCGGGCACCCCCGCAGCAGCCGCGACCGTTCTGGAGGGATATCCGCTCGGTCAGCAGGGACATGCGGGTCGTGCCTTGTCCATGGCCCTCTTCGCTTCCTTTTGCGGAGGAACGATCGGGGCTTTGCTCATGACCTTCCTTTCTCCTCCAATTTCCAAAGTTGCTCTGGAGTTCAGTTACGTGGAATATTTCTCCCTTGCCGTTTTCGGGCTTTCCGTGATCATCTCTATCTCCGGTACTTCCATTCTGAAAGGGGTCATTTCAGGATTCTTTGGATTGCTCATCGCTAGTATCGGCTTCGATCCCATTTCGGGGTATCCGCGGTACACCTTTGGGTTTGTGGAGATGCTGGAAGGTCCTGCGTTCATTCCTACCCTAATCGGTTTGTTCGCCCTATCCGAGTTCTTTGCAGGAATGGAAAAAACTGATGGGATCGAACGAATTAAAGCAACGGTACGCGCGTTTCCCCCCAAGGAGGATATTCTGGTTTCCTTGAAAAATATCCTTAAATCCAGCCTGATCGGAGCGTTCATCGGTGCCATTCCAGGCACAGGGGGAGACATTGCGGCCTTTGTATCCTATGGGGAAGCGAAACGCTCCTCTAAATATCCGGAACGGTTCGGCAAAGGAGTGATCGAAGGTGTCGCGGCTACGGAGGCGGCAAATAACGCTTGTTCCGGAGGGGCGATGATCCCTTTACTTTCCTTAGGTGTGCCAGGAGATTCAGTGACCGCAGTTATCCTGGGAGCTTTTATCATCCAGGGACTTCAACCCGGTCCCCTGCTCTATAAGGACCACATCGATGTGGTGTACAACGTATTCGCCTCCATGATCGTGGCGAATATCGTCATGCTCCTAGTGGGGATCATCGGTATTCGGTTCTTCGTCCGAGTCATTTCTATCGACAGGAAGATTCTTCTCCCCATCATTTTCCTACTCTCCATGGTTGGATCCTATGCAATGCGGGGGAATGTGTTCGACATGTGGTTAAGTTTGATCTTCGGGGTGATCGGGTTCCTTATGCAGAGGTATGGCTTTCCCCTTTCTCCTATCCTCCTCGCCCTGATACTAGGCCCGATGGCGGAGAGTAACCTTCGAAGATCCCTCGTCATGTCCAGCGGAAGTTGGAAGATCCTGGTAAGCAGGCCAATATCGGTGATCCTTCTTTGCGCGGCCGCTCTTTCCATAGGCATTTCCCTCTGGAATCACAGAAAGGTATCCAAGCGGGCAAAGATGCAGGCCTGAGGACACAGTGTACGCGGGGCCACGAACCCCATCGTCATGAATCTGAAGCGCAACTTTTGTTACGGGAACATAACAAAAGTTTTGAATCTCCCCCAGCTTCAGGATAGAAAATCCTCCTCTAACCAAGCTCGTCCGAAATTCCTTTACCCCACCTATTGATCATCGCCCAACAGTAGGGGGGCTGAAA
>JAOABU010000051.1 GCA_026418195.1 Spirochaetota bacterium
ATCAGGGATGGCATTGAAATATGGTCTTACCGTCCTTAACTCTCCGGGTACGATTGACTCAGATTATCGGGGGGAGATTAAAGTCCTTTTAATCAATCTCGGACCTGAGCCGGTTACCATTCAACCAGGGGATCGGATTGCACAGATCGTATTCACTCCTACTGTGCAGGCAGAGTTCGTTCCTGTTCGAGAACTTTCCCCTTCTGGCCGTGGAACTGGGGGATTTGGGTCGACAGGGTGAACACAAGATCCTACCGAAAGATCTACGGATACGTTGGCTCCGAGTTCATAGTTTCGACCATTACTGCCTTCTTATTCTTTTTCTGTGTATTTTTCATAAACCAACTTTTGCTTTTAGCGGAAGAAATACTTTCCAAGAAAGTGCCTTTCCTTGACGTGGCCCGTTTGATCCTGTATTCGTTGCCAGCCATTACGGCCTTTTCTGCGCCTTTCTCAGCTCTAGTGGGTTGTTTAATGGCGGTTGGGAAGTTTGCTTCCTCTAACGAAATCATAGCGTTCAAAGCATCTGGAATATCCCAGATTCGGCTCTTTCTTCCTATTTTTTTCTTGGGTGCGATCTTTGCCGTGCTGTCTTTTGGAGCGAACGATTACTTTTTACCTTGGGGAACAGTGAACTTTACCAAGTTGTACAGGAAGCTACTTTTTACACATCCTGAACTTGAATTGGAGAGTTACTCGGTTAAGAATTACCAAGACAGTATTCTCACGAATGGGTTAGTAGATTCGACTGCTATTCATCAAATTCTGATTCTTGACAAGGATCCCGATGGAGCAAAACGAATCATTACCTCGGAAAAAGGATACCTGGACAAATCCATTCCTGGGGTGATTCAGCTGATTCTTCAAGGAGTATCAATCCTCTCTGTAGGGGGGAAGGAGAAAGAACGGTATACCTATTCCTTTGCTGAACAAATGTCCTATAATATTCTATTAAAACATGTTTCTATTTCCTTTCGCGGGCTCGGACCACGAGAGATGAGTTCTTATGATGTATACAAAGAAATACAGAAAAAATTAAAAGATTTAAACGAAAGAATACATGAACAGAATGTACGTCTAGAATCTATGCGGTATCGATACATAGAGGAGTATACGACAGGGATTCGCCTGATCATGGAGAATCCGACCGCATTTGGAACCATACGAGAAAACCTACTTAGACTCGTTCAACAAATCGAGCAAGAAAAAAACCGTCCTGTTCAGGATCGATCGCTTCAATTATACCTGATCGAATTCTACAAGAAGTTTTCTATTCCTGCTGGTTGCATTTTCTTCATATTTTTCGCATTTCCTACCGCTCTGTTCACCAAACGGAGCGGAAAAGTGGTGGGATTCGGTTTGGGATTGCTAGTTTCGATTTTCTATTGGGGAATGCTGGTAGCAGGGCAGACATTAGGAGTAAGGACTTCCTTTTCTCCCTTCCTATCCATGTGGATCCCTAACTTTGTCATGTTGCTTTTAGGGATTCTTTCGGTTCTGGTAAGAAGGTACCGGTAGGAGAAGAACGATGATCAGATTGCATAAACTTCTCCTGCGTGAGTTTCTACCCGTTTTTCTCAATAGTCTACTTTTCTTCATCACGATTTTAGAAATGGTGGATCTCTTTGCAAACCTCTGGCGATACCTAAATCAGGAAGTTCCCCTATCCGCCATTGCAATGATCCAATGGTTCTATCTTCCTAAATGCGTTTCCTACTCCATTCCTATTGCTCTCCTGTTCAGCATAGCCTATACCCTAGGAGATTTTCATGGAAAAAACCAACTGATTGCAGTGTTAGGAGCAGGGATCTCTCTATTCAAGTTCATCTCTCCCTTACTCCTTATGGGAATTCTCCTTTCTCTGTTCAGCTTCTACTTCCAGGAGCATCTAGTAATCGACACATACAAGGCAAAGAACGAGCTATTCCGAAATGTATTGAACACTAGTGCCAGTTTCAGCAATTCCAATGTCACCATTCTGGGGGATGACGTAGGTACCGTGTACCATGCGGAGTACTATGATGATGACAGACACACCTTAATTGGGTTGTTGGTAGCTCAGCGAGATACGAAAGGGAACCTCATTGTAAGGATCGATGCAGAGTCTGCCGAATGGAAGGGATCCTTCTGGGAACTCAGGAATGCTCGCCTGCTTTCCAAGGTAGGGGAAGATTTCCTAGAAGAAAAAGTTTCACACTATCCAGCTACGACTCTCTCTACCCCTCCTGCACGTTTCCGAAAAATGACGAAAACGGTAGATGAGATGCGACTTCCTCAAGCCCGAGAATGGATCGATTCCCTCCGAAAGGCAGGACTTCCTTATAGGGAAACCTTGACCGAATACTATAAACGGTTTAGCTTTGCCGCATCTCCGTTGGTGGTTTCTGTAATTGCCGGGTTGGCTGGGGCCATGTTTCGAAGAAATATCCTTCTCATGAGTCTCTTGATGAGTTTGATTCTTTCGGTGCTGTACTATGTCGTCCAAATGATGATGGTTCTGCTAGCGAAATTGGGATACATTGCTCCTATTGCAGGCGCTTGGTCGTCCTTTTTCCTATTTCTTGCTGGAAGTATCCTATGGATTCGTATGTATCGGATGTGAATCGTTTCCGTTGAGTAGGGGAGGTAGATTGTAGGTAATGTGGAAAAAAGATGGAGAAGAATGGTTCAGAGTCACTGCTCAGGATCCCAAAGGGAAAGCTCGGACGGGAGTGTTGAACCTTCCCCATGGTCCGGTGGAAACTCCGGTATTTATGCCTGTCGGCACCCATGGTACGGTAAAGGCGATGGTCCACGAGGAACTGGAAGAAATAGACTTTTCCCTTATTCTGGGCAATACGTACCATCTGTACCTTCGACCCGGGATACAGGTGTTGCAACACTTCAAGGGACTTCACTCGTTTACGGGTTGGAAACGGAACATCCTCACCGATTCTGGTGGATTCCAAGTGTTTTCTTTAACCCCATTTAGAAAAATCACGAAGGAAGGAGTGAAATTCCGTTCCCATATCGATGGCTCGTCCCATTTTCTCACTCCTGAACTGGTAGTGGAGGTCCAACGAATCTTTGGGAGTGATGTTCTAATGCCCCTCGACGTCTGTACACCCTATGGGATCACCTACAAGGAAGCTTGGAAAGCCGTAGAGCTCACAACAGAATGGGCAATTCGGAGCAAGAAAACCTGGGAAGGAACGATGTCTCAGAGTAGAGGAGCTCTATTTGGAATCGTACAGGGGAACTTCTTCAAAGATCTTCGGGAGAAAAGTGCGGAAGCCATTCTAACACTAGACCTACCGGGAATCGCCATTGGAGGGCTCTCTGTAGGAGAGCCTTTTGAAACATTCCTGGAAATTCTTTCACATACGGTCCGATTCCTGCCCACCAGTAGGCCACGCTATCTCATGGGGATCGGTACACCTGAGTTCATTTTAGAAGCAGTAGATCAAGGTATCGATATGTTCGACTGTGTGTTTCCTACCCGCATTGCCCGGAATGGTACAGCCTTTACCCGGACCGGAAGAATTGCTCTAAAGAGGGAGGCTTTTACCTATTCCGACGAACCTCTGGAACCCTCCTGTTCGTGTAAGGTATGCCAGCGGTATTCTCGGGGGTACATTAGGCATCTCTTCAAAGCTGGGGAAATATCGGGCCCTGTATTACTTACTTACCATAATCTCCACTACTTGAACCAACTGGTCAAACAGATCCGTTCTACGATTCAAACAGGAACCTTTCAAATCTTCAAGAAGGAGTTCCTTTCCCAGTGGGAGTCCCCTCTGTACAAAGCAGAACCCGAGTCCCGCGAGTTTCCCATGGAGGATTCCCAGGAGGCCTCTCTTCCAAGCGATATACCCTTATAAGGAGACAATGGATGGCGGAACCTTCTTTTCGACGCAGCACCGTCTCTACGATGGTCGTCATGGTGTGTACATTCTTATCTCGCTTATTCGGGTTTGTTCGTATTGCGGTCATCGGTGCGATTTTTGGAGCTAGTGGAGAAGCGGATGTGTTGAATGCCGTGTTTACCATTCCCAACAACCTCCGCAAATTGATGGCGGAAGGAGCCCTCTCTTCCGCCTTTATTCCTGTGTTATCCAAGTCCATCGTTCAGAATCCCAAACAAACCCGTAAGATCGTGCAAAACATCCTTTCCTTTCAGGGAATCGTTCTCATTCCGGTCCTCATCCTGTCGACAGTGTTTGCCTATCCAATTGTAAAAGTCCTGTTGGATTTTCCTGAGGTGGAACGAATCCATCTAGCCACGAAACTATTCCGATGGATGATTCACTATCTCCTTTTGGTGAGCATTTCCGCCGTGCTGATGGGGGTCCTGAATGCCCACCATCGCTTCCTCGTGCCGTCCATCACCCCAATCCTGTTTTCCGTTTTTGTGATCTCCTCGGTCATTCTATTCTGGAAACAGTTGGGCATTTTTTCTATGGTTATAGGGGTATTGGGGGGTGGGATTGCCCAGGTTCTCTTCCAACTGCCCCAGTTCTTTGCCCATGGATACACACTGAAGCCCGATCTTCATTTCGATAATCCCCCTTTTCGTCAGATCTTAAAGCAGTGGGCTCCTGTGGTGCTCACTGCCTCGATCTATACGATCAACGAGCAGATCGCCATTCGGTTTGCCACTGCATTAGAGGATGGAAGCACCTCGGCCATGAGTAATGCGCTAGTGTTCTGGCAATTGCCCTTCGGAATCTTTTCTGCTTCGGTTACCACGGTTCTGTTTCCCCGCATGAGTCGACAGGCAGGGTCATCGGACTTTCCAGGAGTTAGACGGACAGTGGAGTATGGATTTCGATACCTTATTATTTTACTTATCCCATCTGCTTTGATCCTATCCCTCCTAGGAAAAGAGGTGATCGCTGTAGCCATGCAAAGACGAAATTTCACCTCTTTCCATACCCTTCTTACCTTTAAGGTTCTCGTTGGATTCAACGTTGGACTCCTCTCGGTTGGGGCTTTCAACTTTTTTCAGCGGTTCTTCTACTCCCTCGATGACTACAAGACCCCTCTCCTTACTGCTTTTTTAGTGTGTGGCCTGGATATACTCCTATCCTTGATTCTGAAAGAAACTGCTCTCCGAGTATCAGGCCTTGCATACGCGAACTCCATTGCCTTTACGATAGGACTTATCATCATGTACCTTCAGACCGATAGTAAGATCGGCCCCCTCGACTTACAGGGAATGCTAAAAACCCTGGGGAACGTGATTCTTGCCTGCCTACCGGTGAGCCTGTTCTGTATACTGGTGAAATCCTTTGCGGGGGACCTCTGGAAGGGGGGGAGTAGCCTGAAGGGGTTGGGATTTCTCCTCCTAACAGGGCTAGGAGCAGGAGGGATTTTGCTAGGGATGTATAAGATACTGGGAATCGACATTCTAAACCCACGAACGGAAAAAACTAAAACTGATCCATGAGCACTCCTATGAAACAGTTCACCTTCTCCCTGATTCTTGCCTTCTTACTCCCGTCTACCCTAGGAACACTTCTTTGGGCAGAAGAAGGATCCCCCTCCACTCCAACTGCATCCCAAACTCCACAAGATTCCATTTTAGAAGAACGGAAACAGGTCTTCCAGTATGGAACAGAGGGAGAGATCCTTGATCTCCTGAAGACTTTACAGGAACAGAAGGATCGTTCCATGATGGAACAGGTCCTTGCCTTGCTGGATGGAAAGATCTCCCGAAAACTGACCCGGACGATCTTCGATTTCCTTCGAAACCTGGAATACGCAGATCCCAAAGGGGAAGGGTATGCCAAGAAGCTCCTGCAGACTCAAGAAGATCTAGATCAAGAAACGATTCTTTCCTTGCTCCAGTACCTTTCCCTACCCAAAATTCAGCCGCAGGTAGAGGTAGTGCTTCCCTTTTTAAAGGATTCTAGACGACGTATCGTAACTGCCACCGTTCGATATTTAGGGAAGAAAGGGAATGAAGGGATAGTCCCACAGTTGATCGACCTGTTCAAAGGTCAGGAAGCAGAGGAGGACCTGCGGACATCAATTCTAACAGCTCTAGGAGAGTTAAAAGCGAACAATGCAGTAGAGTTTCTTCGTTCGATTCTGGACAATCCAGACGAACGATTGGTGTATCGACGATTCGCTTGTGATGCATTGGGAAAGATCGGTGCAAAAGAGGCGTATCCCAGTATAAAGAAAGCATTGGAAGAATCGGACAATCTTCTTCGAGCATACGCAGTCAGTGCCATCGGGGCCTATCCAGAAAGCGAAGTAGAGGAGATCCTTTTAAAAGCGTTGCGGGACGACTTTAGTCGAGTACGGGGGTTTGCAGCCGAACAATTGGGAAACCGAAAGAGTGTGGCTGCTGTGGAGATGCTTATATACCGTGTGCGACGAGATTCGGACAAACAGGTACGTCTGTCTAGTCTGAAAGCACTGTTCGAAATTGGATCTGAAAAATCCTTTTCCTTTCTTCAGGACCTGATTTTAGATGACAAAGCTTCTCTGGATTTGAGGGTGGAAACCATACGACTGTTTCTACAAAACCCATCGGATGGGCTGATGAAGACTATACGAACCCTCATGGAACGGGAATGGACCAAAGAGAACTCCCGTCTTCTCGATGAAACTTGTAAGCAACTCTCCATACAAACCCTATCTGGAATTGAAGACGTATACCAAAAAATGTTGAGCCATCGCTCCTTCATCATCCGGGTGTATGGTATACGAGGGATTGGCCGGAACGGTATCCGTTCCGCTACTGACCAACTTCGTCAACTTGCAAAGGAAGGAGCTTCCCCTCAAGAGAAGAAGGAAGCTCGCCTCGTGCTAGAGCAATGGGGTGTTACACCGTGAACAGGAACCTTTTAGGGAGGTTCCCGTTAGAACTCCACGGGCAGAATGTCTTCGACTAAGTACTGGTACTTCCGCTCGTTAATCACGAAAGACAGCGTATCTCCCTTTTTCCCTTTGGACAGTTCGTTGCCCAGGGGCGATAGATAAGAGATCACGGACTTGCTCGGATCCGATTCCCAGGGTCCTAGAATCGTATACTCTTCCTTTTCACCGGTAAGTAAGTTCTTAAGGATCACCCGAGTTCCAAAGCCAATCCGAGAGGTGTCGATGTCTTTGGGAAATATTACCTGAGCCCGCTCTAATTCTTCCTTCAATTTACCTACGGTGGTATTGAGGATCTCCTGTTTCTCCTTAGCGGCCTTATACTCGGCGTTTTCCCTTAAATCTCCCAAAGCCCTCGCCTCTGCAATTTCCTTGGAGTTGTTGGGGATTTCTACATCAAGAAGATACTTCAGATACTGCTGCTTTGCTTCATAGCTAGCGGGAGTAGTCAAGAACCCTCGAGAAGCTACAACTTCTTTCTCACCCTCTCCTATGAACTTGAACTGGGGGAACCGTTTCTGGATCACTGTACGGAGATCTACCTTTATCCCATCCTCGATAGAGTGAGAATCCCAAATGAGGGTGAACACTCGGTGGATCGACTCCTCCTCAGCCTGAAGGAAGTACTGTTCCACGTGTTTTTCCTCGAAGAGGTAGGAGAGGATCTGCTTCAGAAGCTTCCGGTTCGTCGCAGAATCCTTCTTATTTTCGATATCTCGGAAGCAGATCTCTGCTAGATGGATTAAGCTAATGAGAATCTTTTCGAAGGGGGCTTTCAAGGTTTCATACCATTGAGGAGTAAAGTAATTTCGCACTAACCATACAAAAGCTTCCCGGTACTCTTTATATTCGCTCAATACCTGTAGAAAGAAGCTCTTCACCCTATCTTCAAAACGAGATGCCATCAATTCATCCAAGATCGATCGGGTAGGGTAATGGGGAAAAATGGAAAGGTAAATCTCCGGCCAATTCTTTAGATTTTTCTTGATTTGAGCGAGTAACTCTCTCTTGATATCTGCATGAGGAATCTTGAGAAACACCTCTACCACATTCTCTGTTTTTGTCAGCAACTCTTTCAGATCGATGGGGAACCCGGGATTCAAAAATGGGTATTTCGCAATGATCTTCCGGACCAGGATCGCGCTGGAGAGTACATACTCGTTCACGGTAGAATAGGACCGGAGAAACGATACGAAGTACTCGAACATTTCGGCAAACGCATCCGTTCCCGGTTCCACACTTTTTAATTCAAAAGCGTACTCTTCAATGATCTCGAGGCGACTGAAGAAATCCTTTTCCGATTTGAACCGGTTTAGCATTTTTTCTTCCAAGGATACTGGGTATTCCCGCACCTCGTAAAAATCTACCTTATCGGACAAACTACCGAAGTTGTTGTCTTCTTTTAAGATCCTCCGTGCTTCCGAGCTCCATTGGTTCCACTCGGCAAGAGAAAGGATGGAAGGAACCAACTCTGCCTTGATTCTCTTCATATCTGCAGCGTTATCCAAACTCTTGATGATAATTTTCAGGGCCCACGGAATATCTTCCTTGATCTTCTTTCTCAATTTTTCCTTAGGCATCGCAGTTTTCAAAACCCAGATGTGTTGTTTGCTGAGAGTTTGAAGAGCACTGACTGCCATTTTAAGAGACATTCTATGGTTCCGTTTTTTCACAAAGTCAATTTCAATGGTATCGTCTTTGATTGACTTGATCTGTCCTACCCCCCATTCTCGATGGTACACAAAGTTTCCTGCATCGAAAGAGATATGCTTTTCAAAATCTGAGATGGCATCGTGAACGTTTCGCCAGCTTTGTGTGAGGTTAGACACCCGAATGTATTCCTCTAATTGGCTGTGGTAACTGTACTTTTGTCGGTAACACTCCACAATTTCCTTTCTCGCCCAAGAATTTTTGCTATCATAGGTGAGAATTCGTTTTAAAATTTCTATAGCCTTATCCCAATCTTTCTTTTTTTTGTAGTAGGGATACAGATCCTCCAACAGCTGGATTGCCCGTTCTTCTGACAACGTTTTTGCTACTTTCTTCTCTGCATGGTAGAAGAACTCCGATTCCTCTGGGCAAAGAAGGATGAGTTTCTGCCAGACCTCCCGGATATTATTGAAAAGTTTTTTATTGATGTATCGATGGAGAGCTTTCTTATAGTAGTCTACTGCCTCCTCCAAGTTACCTTCTTTTTCTTTCAGTTCTGCCAAACTCTTTACAATATCTGCCTCTTCGAAATCTACACGGATTAGCCGTTCCCAGATGGCATGGAGCTTATCTGGCATATTTTCGTTATTGTAACAGTCTAGTAAGGTGCGGAGGGCGAACTTGTTTTCCCCGTATTCGAGGATCTTATTACAGAGGTACTCAACGATATTCCATTTATGATTATCCACGAAAATAGTCGTAAGGGTTACTAAACGGCTATCATCTACGTACTGTTGACTCAACGCTAGGATTCCGTAAAGATACAGGGCGATGATACTGTTCTTTGTATGGTGCAGATGCTCATCACAAATAGCCTGTACCTCGTTAGCGAGATTTTCGTGAAGGATTTCCTTGATAAGAGCATCCAAATCTTCAAAGTTCTTGATAGTATAGCTATTCAGAGTTGCTCGAGTCCATTTTTCTTCGTTTAACATCTCCCTCACCCGGCGAAGGATTTCCTGCGCCCGTGGGGAGACCGCTTCTGTGGTCTTGTTAGGTTCATTGGTTTTTATGACTTCGCTCATTTCATTACTCCTGCATTATTTTGTATACTGTTCATAAATCGAAGGGTGAATATGTTTTATTTTCAATAACACTTCATCGATCTTGCTTTTCTCTTCTTTGGTGGAAAGATAATGGTCGATCAACCAGAAGTACCTGTTCAATAGTCTGGGGACTAAAAGATCTTTTTTTTCTGGATGTTCTCGGAGTTCCATTTCCAGCATGTAGATCCCCTGACGAAGTTTTCCGTACTCGATGGAGCGGAGTTCTCGCTTCACATTGAATACGCCAAAAAGTACTCCATAGACCGGTATCCATTCGGCTAAATAGGGGTGAGCAAATCCGAACTCCTCTAATTTGGAAATTAACCGTAGGATCATCTCCGATTCGAGAAGGGCCAAGTCCACTCCCTGTGGGTTGAGAAAGAAGGCTTCCCGAAAGAATACCTTAGAGAGTTGCATCTCGTTCACCAGGGCATAGCAATCAGCAAGTTCCCCTAAGATTTCGCTTTCCTCCCGCTTCATTCCATTCGCGGTAGAAAGGTATTTAAGAGCATTATCATAAGAACCTAGCGCTTTATGGCAACGCCCAATTCGAAGGAACAGGTCTGCATCCTTGCTTCCCGTATGAGCACTGTACAACCCTTCGTACAATCCCAAGCAGGTTTGGAATACCAGACGTTTGAGGGATGATGTACACATCTCGGAAAGGGAGCCGAGTTTTCGATAGAAGGTAGGGAACGCTTTCCATTGAGAAATCAGGTATTCTGCGCGTTCAAAATCCCCTTCTAAAGTCCGGGAGGTGTCGAGACGATCTTTCCAGTACTGAGCACACTTCAAGGCGAACACCACCTCTCGGTGTTCGAAATCGATCTCGAACCCTTTTTCTAGTTCCCGTATTCCCCCTTCCAGTTCTCCTTCTCTAAATTTTCTATAGGCTAATGCCAGAATGCTGGGGATATCTCCACTTTGCATCGAGGCATCTTCCATGTTTTGTGTCTCTGTCATGATTTGTTGAATACCTATTTGAAATTTTTCCATAAGTATTGTACCACTTTAGACATGGTAAGTTCAAGGATTCTTGTAGCCCCTTCCATCCTTTCTGCGGACTTTTCCCGAATGGGAGAAGAAATTAAAAAAATTGAGCAGAGTGGGGGAGATTGGGTTCATGTGGATGTGATGGATGGCTGTTTTGTCCCCAATATTACCTTTGGTCCCAAGATGGTAGAGGATATTCGGAAATACACCTCTCTTCCCTTCGATGTACACTTAATGACGGTGAATCCTGATCAACTCATTGAGCGATTCGCCGATGCGGGGGCAGATTACATCACTTTTCACTTAGAGGCCGTGACCCATGCCCACCGCACCGTGATGCAGATCCAGGGAACGGGAAAGAAGGTAGGAGTTTCCATCGTCCCTTCTACGCCCGCTTTCATGCTACAGGAACTTCTATCCGAGTTAGATCTAGTACTAGTAATGACGGTGAATCCTGGATTTGGAGGCCAGAAATTGATTCCCTCCTGCTTAGAGAAGGTCTGTTACCTGAATCAGTTGCGACAAGAACGAGGGTATCGGTACCTGATTGCAGTAGATGGGGGCATCAACCAATTCACTGCCCCGCAGGCCATTCAAGCGGGAGCGAATGTGTTGGTTCTGGGATCGGCCTTCTTCCTTTCTCCGGATCCTAAAGCTGAAATTGCCGCAGTAAAAGGTACTAAATTCGTATAGAGGATCTTTTCAAATGTCGAGAATTTGGGATAAGGGGGTATCATGAAAATGAACAGGAAGGTCACGATGGTCTTCTTGGGACTGATCCTTCTTGCTGCGTCCCTCACAGGAGCCGATTCTGCCCCCCGAGGGGATATTCTGCTGAAAGAAGGAATCGAAGCCTTTCAACAGGCTGATTATCAGGTAGCCTTGTACCGATTTCGGGAGATTCTTGCCAATCCTCAAGAACGAGCTTTTCATGGGGATGCGTACTTTTGGATTGCACGAACATACATGGCCCTTTCCCGATTAGAAGAAGCTTCGAAACATCTGGAATATTTCTTAGCCAAGTATCCAGAGAATCCCTACAGCATGGAAGGGATGTATGAGAAAGGTCGTCTTTTGTTTCTTCAACGTCAATTCAGTGACTGTATCGAGCACCTCGATCGATTTTTAAAAAAGTATCCGGATTCCCCCTATGGTGCGAATGCGTACTATTGGATCGGGGAGGCTGCCTTTTCTCTGGGTCGTTGGAAAGAGGCGGAAAAGATCTTTCAGTTCGTGGTTACCCAATTCCCTACCAGTTTCAGAGTAGAAGCAGCCAGGTATCGATTGGATGTAATCAAACTAAAATACCGAGAAGAGGAACTGATGAAATTGCTCCAATGGAGCCATGAAGAACATCTCAAAGCGCTGGAAGAGTTCCAGAAACGAGAAGCCGTTTACGTGGAAACTATTAAGACGTATCAGAGACGGATAGCCCTTCTTTCTACACAGGATTATCAGGGAGAAATTCTGAAACTATCCGAACAAGTTCGGGCTTTAGAGAATGAACTATCCCAAGTGCGCAAGAACGAAGAGATGTTGAAAGTGGAAAAGACAACGTTGGAGAATGCGTTGCTGAAACTCCGAGTAGAGAGTCCGAGCGTGAAAGGGGGGATCGAATCCAGTGGAATCACGGACGCAGCTGCCCTCAAGAACTTATTGGAGCTTTTACAGGTAAAGCAAGAGGCCCTAGCCTTGAAGGAAGAGTATCTGCAACGGTTGAAGAAAGAGATCATCGGTGGAGAGGAAAAAAAGGAATGACCCATAGATTCTTTCCTAGAAGGAGATTTATTGTCATTGCTCTCCTTTGCGTCGCAGGAATGGGGAGCTCTCTCGAGATTTCTCAAGGAAAAATAAAATTGGTGATCCACGAACCATTCGAACGGTTCATTCTGTACACACGGTTTTTAGCCGGAGGTAGTGGCAGGGTGGAATGGGCTCCTTTGATGGTCGACAAAGACCCCCGCACTTCCTATGTCACCCTACGGGTAAATGACAATATCTATCGACTAGGTAGTATTCCGGGTGTACGGGCCCGAATAGGAAAAGGGCCAGAGGGAGGGATAATCCATTGGGTCTTCCCTGAGTTAGAAGTGAAGCAAACCTTTTCATTCTTACGCTCAAAAGAATCCACTGAATCCGATGCCCTGCGAATCATGCTAGAAGTCACCAATCTTAAAGACGTAGAGATCTCCCTGGGTGTGCGGTATACACTGGACACATACTTAGGAGAGCGATCCAGTATCCCGTTCCGTACAGGAGGGATTCCTGCTATAACCCGAGAAACTACGTTCGTACCCGATGGGGAAAACTGGTTCATCCTTTCTGAGGATCCGGAACGGAACATTGGTATGCAGATTCTTCTGCGAGGGGAAGGTGTCACACCCGTAGAACGAGTGGTAGTGGCTAACTGGAGACGGTTATCCGATTCTCCCTGGGAATATCCAGTGAATCCAACCCGTAGCTTCACCTTATTACCCTATTCCATCAATGATTCTGCCATTGCTCTCTATTATCCGACCCTCCCCTTGAAGTCTAGAGAAACTCGTAGAATCGTTACTGTGCTAGGAAACAAAGGTAGCGGAGCCTATTTGGTGGACGGCTCGTATTCGGCAGGCGCCTTAATAAAACCAGATCTGGATGCCCTTCTCCACACTTCTCGCGAAGGGGAGACAAGTGCAGATTTTAACGCTAAGCTTCTTGCAGAACTATCTCGAGTAGAGGAGTTCATCGATCGAATCTCCAAACGAGTTTCCGACTCTACTCCAGTATCCAAAGAGGAGCTAGAGGTGTATCGAAAAGTACTGGAAGAGCTAACCAAACGATCCAAATCACCGGAAAAGCAATAGTTCTACGAAATAGAGATGAAACCAAAGGGAGCTTCTATTCTAAAAAAAGCAGAACGGGCGTACAAGAATCGGGAGTTTGCTGAGACGATTCGCTTATTGGAACCCCAAGTCTTTATCTACAGACAGAATCCCAAGTTCTATTACCTGTTGGGAATGGCCTGCATCCGAACAGGGGACTTCGCAGGAGCCTACTCCTATCTGAAACGAGCAGAACAATTGGATCCTCAGAACCTTGAAGTAAAAGTAGCTGTTGCTGTCATACACTTGAAACGGTATGAGACAGAGCAATCCATACGGTATTGGTTGGAGGTTCTGGACGAAGATCCTCACAACTCTTTTGCTCGAAAAGGATTGGAACTTTTAAAGAAACGAGCCGATCCAGAAGGGATCGAAGAATTATTTGATAGCGGGAAGGTGTTTCGCATCCTGCCATCACCGGGCTTCTACCTCCCGAAGACAGGGAAATGGGTGCTAGGGATCTTGGTTCTCTTGATCGCAGGAGGGCTTGCATACAGATACGGGGCTACTCATTTCAAGCGAGAAGCACCGAGACCTGAAATCCTTTCCATACAACTAGATAAAGGGACTACCCTTGTAGATCCTGCTTCCCGGTCTCGGTACATGCTAACCCAAAAAGAGATTTCCGAGTCCTTCCAACGGATCAAAGAACTGTTACAGGAGTACCGAGATACGGAGGCTAGGATAGAGATGAATCGGCTGCTTTTATCCAATGCTACACGGGATGTGAAAGAGAAAGTTCGAGCCTTACTTCCGTACCTACGGGAACCAACCTTTCTAACTCTGAAGACCTCTGTTTCTTACCAAGAAGTGATGAAGGATCCAGCCTTATATGAAGGGTGTTACGTGCGGTGGAAGGGAAGAGTAACGAATCTGCGAATCTCGGAGAAAGAGATCACCTTCGATCTATTGGTAGGATATCAAGATCAAAGGATATTAGAAGGGATCGTGCCTGTTACCTTGCGATTCTCTGCAAAAGTAGATCCATCGTTTGCGTATGAAGTGCTGGGCGAAATTCTCCTGAAAGGGAATTCGATTCAACTGCGAGGGGTTTCCCTCCATGAGCTAGGAATCTAGGTTAGAACTCTGAAAGGAAGCATCCATGAGGAGCGTGGTACAACGGGTGCGGGACTGCTCGGTAACCGTAGAAGGGGTGCGAGTATCCCATATTGAGCAGGGTATACTTGTGTACCTTGGGATCAGTCGACAGGATACAGAACAGGATGCACGAAGGATGGCAGAAAAGATTGTCCATCTTCGGTTGTTTCCCGATGAGGAAGGAAAAATGAACCTTTCTGTTCTCGATGTAAATGGGGAAGTGCTGGTAGTTTCTCAATTTACCCTATATGGGGACACTCGGAAGGGAAGACGCCCTTCTTATGATGAGGCGGCTCCCCCTGTCCAAGCAGAACCTCTCTTTCGATTCTTCGTGCAGGAAGTGGAATCGTATGGAATCACCCCGAAAACAGGGGTATTTCAGGCGAAAATGGACGTGTCCTATGTGAACGTAGGTCCCATTACCCTCCTTTTAGATTCGAAAAAAACCTTTTAAGTTCCCTTGACGACCCTCGTTTACCCGTCTATGATCGAAATCGCATTACAGAATGAAGCGAAAGAACAGTTCTATCTGTAATTAGGGGTAGAGAGGACATACATGGCAAAGAAAGACCCAGGTTCCATGAATCCCAACTGGGAAGAAAAATTAAAAGCCCTGGAAGCGGCGAAGCTGCAGATCGAGAAACAGTTTGGTAAAGGTTCTATCATGCAGTACGGGTCTGGGGTGGAAGCACTGGAAATCGAAACAATACCCTCTGGCTCCATCCTACTGGACGAAGCTTTGGGAATCGGGGGATATCCCAAAGGTCGTATCATAGAGATCTATGGACCAGAGTCTTCCGGCAAGACTACCCTGGCCCTCCACGCGATTGCAGAAGCGCAGAAACGAAAAGGGATCGCTGCGTTTATTGATGCAGAGCATGCTCTGGACCCAATCTATGCGAAAAACTTGGGTGTAAATATAGACGAACTGTGGGTATCTCAACCTGACACAGGGGAACAAGCATTGGAAATAGCCGAATCCCTCGTTCGTTCTGGTGCGGTAGACATTATCGTTGTAGATTCCGTAGCGGCCCTTACTCCACAGGCAGAAATCGAAGGGGATATGGGAGATTCCCATATGGGGCTACAGGCTCGGCTTATGAGCCAAGCTTTACGTAAACTCACGGGTACGATCTCCAAGTCCGGGACCTGCCTGATCTTTATCAACCAAATTCGGATGAAGATTGGAGTGATGTTTGGGAATCCAGAAACGACTACGGGCGGAAATGCTTTAAAGTTCTATGCCTCCGTGCGGTTGGAGGTCCGTAAGATCGAAACCATTACCCGCAACGACGAGGATGACGCCATCGGGAACAAGGTACGGGTGAAGGTGGTAAAGAACAAGGTGGCTCCTCCCTTCCGGAAAGTAGAACTAGAAATCATGTTTGGAAAAGGGATTTCCGCCAGTGCTAGCTTATTAGATGCTGCGTTGAAGTATAACCTGATCGAAAAGAGTGGTTCCTGGTATTCGTATGGAACAGAACGAATCGGACAGGGAAGGGACAATGCCAAGGCTTACATCGAAGGGAACCCAGATTTTCAGGCGGAACTAGAAGAAAAATTGCGAAAAATCATGTTTCCCCTACGTTCTGAAGCTCGAGGAGACACGAAAGGGGAAGAAAAGAAAACTCCCAATGGGAAACCCAACGTAGGAGGATCCTCCTTAGGGGATTCACCCCCTAAAGGTGCATCCCTTCCAAAGGGAACCTCAAAAGCTGGGGAGTTGCTCTACTAACCCTATCTATAGGTTGAAACACTCTCACGTTCTCGGTATACTGAGGGGAAATCCATGGAGACTCAATCGGCAGGTATAGCCCAGAGGTTCCAAATCGGTGGATTTGAAGGGCCGCTGGATCTACTGCTTTTCTTAATAAAGAAGAACGAGATCAATATCTACGATATCCCCATTTCTCAGATAACCGAGCAGTACCTGGAATACCTCCGGTTTGCGGAACGGGTAGACTTAGAAAATATTACCGAGTTCTACCTGATGGCGGCTACGCTTCTTTATATTAAATCCAGGATGCTCCTTCCGGTAGAGGTTGATTTTGGGGAAGAGTATGAAGATCCAAGAAAAGAACTGGTAGAAAAGCTGATCGAGTACCAAAAGATCAAAAAACTCTCCGAACTGATAGGACAACGGGGTTCAGAAGCAGAATGGTTGATAGAGCGAAAGAACCGACAGCGAATCCTCCCTTTTGTGGATGAAACATTGTGGCAACAGATCAGCGTATGGGATTTATTCAAGACCTTCTCCAGCATTGTAACATCCCTCTCTGCCGAGCACGTGCTGGATCTCTACGAAGAGGTCTCCATCAATGAAAAGATCGCTTTGTTGTATGAACTGTTAGA
This sequence comes from Spirochaetota bacterium, assembly GCA_026418195.1. Lineage (GTDB taxonomy): Bacteria > Spirochaetota > Spirochaetia > DTKZ01 > DTKZ01 > DTKZ01. Next base: position 16,931 of record JAOABU010000051.1, read on the forward strand.
GAAAAAAAGAGAGATCTTGTTCACTGAACTTATCGTCAGACCCGATTCCATCATGGATATCGTTTGTTCTTTCTTGGCTGTATTGGAATTGGCACGGCAGCGGAAAATTCGGCTCATGCAAAATAAAATGTTTGGAGATATCCGGATAGTATCCGTAGAGCAAGGGTTGGAAAACGATGCTGGATAAAGAATCTGCCCTAGTGGAAGCAATCCTGTTCCTGGAGGCGGAACCGATGGATCTGAAGAGTATCTGTCGTATCTCCGGTCTTTCCCGGGAAGTAGTACTATCTGTGATGGAGAAGATCAGGAATCAGTATGCAAAGGATGAACACGGAATCGAACTGATTGAACTAGGAGGAGGCTACCTTTTTTCTCCCAAGAAGGAGTTTTGGGACGTGCTGAAGGAAAGGTACGGGAAAAAGCAGGAGGGGAAACTCAGCAGAGCTGCCCTGGAAACCCTCGCCATTATTGCCTACTCCCAACCTATCACTAAGACGGAAATCGAAAACCTGCGGGGGGTCTCGGCAGATAGTATGATCAAGCTCCTCCTTTCTAAGGGTTTGATCCGCGAAGTTGGTAAGAAGGATGCTCCAGGAAAACCTGTTCAATACGGAACTACCAAAGAGTTTTTAAAAATGTTTGGATTGAAAAGTATCGCAGAGTTGCCTAAATTGGACGAATACGAAAAAGAGAGGTTTGAATTGAATGGATAATCGAAATAAGAACAAGAAGAAGAATCGGGTAGAAATCTTTCGGGGATCGAAAGACGGAAAACTCCGATTGCAAGTGTACCTCTCACGATCCGGTCTAGCTTCCAGAAGGAAGTGTGAAGAATACATCCGCAGAGGTCTTATTCGAGTGAATGGACAGGTGATACGTGAGATGGGAGTGAAAGTAGGGCCCGAAGACATAGTCCAGTACCGGAATCGCAGAATCTACCCGGTGAAACGATTCCTCTACATAGCCCTCCATAAGCCACCCAAGTATCTTAGCACTACGTACGATCCCGATGGTAGACCCATCGCACTGAACCTAATTACTCCCTTTCTTAAAAGTCGATTGTACCCTGTAGGAAGATTAGACTATCTTTCTTCTGGACTGCTTTTCTTTACTAATGATGGGGAGTTCGCCCGTCTAGTGTCCCATCCGAGTTCCGGAATCGAGAAAGAGTATGTGGTAGAGACGAAAAAGGACATTCCTTTAGAGTTCCTCGAAGAGTATAAAAAGGGGATCTATGTAGAAGGGGAGATATACAAGCTCCATTCCTACGTAGTGAAAGGACCACGAATGGTGCATATTGTCTTAGTGGAAGGAAAGAACCGGGAAATCCGAAAAGTCTTCGGTTCTCGAGGATTATACCCCAAACGAGTTCATAGAATCCGGATTGGATCTGTTCTTCTGAAAGGGTTGGAAGCGGGCAAATTCCGTTTCCTAACCGAACGGGAGGTAGCTTCTTTCAAACGTCAACATAGCGAGGTATCCTCATGGTAGTTGCCATCGATGGCCCGGCAGGAGTTGGGAAAAGTACCATTGCAAACTGTGTAGCGAAACGCTTAGGATTCCTGTACGTGAACTCAGGAAACTTTTACAGAGCCATCACCTGGAAAGCTCTAGAACAAGGAATACTGCCCCATCAGGAACAGGAGGCTATTCAGGTAGCCCTCCATACAGAGTTCGATCTGAAGGATGGGGCACTTTTGGTGGACGGGGTGAAACGAGAAGCGGAACTACATTCCGATCGAGTCGATCAATATGTGGCACAATTTTCCAGTATCCTTCCTATCCGACAACGGGTGAACGAATGCTTAAGGAGCTTAGCCCAAGACCGGGACTTGGTAGTGGAAGGAAGGGATATCGGTACTGTCGTGTTTCCTCAAGCAGAGGTAAAAGTGTATTTGGATGCTAGTGTGGAGACTCGAGCAAAACGAAGACTTGCTCAGGGCACTACCCATCTTTCCTACGAGGTTCTCGTTCAGAGTATTACCGAACGGGATGCTCGGGACAGACAAAAGAAGGAAGGGGCTCTGAGGATTGCTGAAGGAGCATTCTACTTGGATACATCGGACTTGACGATAGAACAAGTTTGTGAGAAAGTAGTGGCAATCATTCCACGTAGGCGGAACATCAGCAGGAGTAATATGGAAGTCATGACCGAACAGGAACACAGAACAACAGAAACCCCCACACCAAACAGTATTCAGGAAGAACTGCAAGAGTACTACCTGAAGAATCTAGACGAGCTGGAAGAGGGGCGGCTCGTGGATGGCAAGGTAGTAGAGGTAGGGCCCGAACATGTTTTTCTCGACGTCGGGTATAAATCCGAAGGAAAGGTAAGCCTCTCGGAGTTCAAAACTCCTCCGAAAATCGGAGATGTAGTCCAGGTTGTCCTATTGAAAAAGGAGAACCGCGCCGGCGAAGTGATTGTTTCCAAACAACGAGCGGATGAAAAACTCTTTTGGAAGTCACTTCGAACCGCATTTCAAGAAAAGTTACCTGTTGAGGGTAAGATTTCGAAAGCCATCAAAGGTGGGTTTGAAGTGGATCTGGGATATGGGGTCATAGGATTCAACCCTATTTCCAAGATCGACGTGCAGAGAGTGGAAAATCCAGAGGATTACGTTGGATTGGAATCTAAGTTTCTTATCGAACGATTGTACAACGAGAATCGGGTGAATATTGTCCTCTCCCGTCGGGCATGGATGGAGATGGATATTGCCAGGCGAAAAGCAGAGTTTTTCGAAAAGACTCAGATTGGGGATGAAGTAGAGGGAGTAGTGAAGAGCTTCACCTCCTTTGGAGCCTTCATCGATCTGGGAGGCTTTGACGGACTTCTTCACATCAACGATATGAGCTGGGGTCATGTGACACGTCCAAAGGACTACGTCAAGAAGGGGCAAACCATCCGGCTTAAAGTGGTACGGTTGGATAAGGAAAACCAAAAGATCAACCTGTCCTTAAAACATTTCACCGAGGATCCATGGGTTCATTTCGAAGAGAAGTACCATGTCGGAGACATTGTAAAGGGGAAAGTAACGAAACTAGCCGATTTTGGGGCTTTTATCGAGTTGGAAGAAGGGATCGAGGGACTCGCTCACATTTCCGAGTTTTCCTGGGTAAAGCGGATCAAGCACCCAAAGGAAGTGCTGAAAGTTGGGGACGAAGTAGAGACCATGATTCTAGGGTACGATATCCATGAAGGTCGTATTTCCCTTGGATTGAAGCAAGTGTATCCCAATCCATGGGATACGATCCATGAGCGGTTCCCTGTAGGCATGCGAATCAAGCGGCCAATACGGAAGGTTACCAATGCAGGCGCTTTCATCGAGTTGGAAGAAGGGATCGACGGTTTCCTGCATGTGGACGACCTATCCTGGACAAAAAAGATCAAGAATCCTTCTTCGGTGTTGAAGGAAGGAGAAGAGATTGAGGTGATGGTTCTGGAAGTAAACCCAGAGGAACGCAATATCCGTTTAGGGGTAAAACAGCTTTCCGAAGATCCTTGGACGTCTCTGAAGAAGGCGTATCCCGAGAAGAGTGTGATCGAGGGGGTAATCACGAATATCACGGACTTTGGGTTGTTCGTAAAAGTACAGGGAGATATCGAGGGCTTGGTGAATAAAGCGAATGTGCCTACCGCACCGGGTGAAACTCCGGAAGATGCTCTGAAGAAATACAACATAGGAGATCCCGTAAAAGCGATCGTGTTAGAAATCAACCCTTCCAAGCATCGATTATCCCTTTCGTTGAAAGAGTACATAAAGAAACAGCAACGGGAAGAACTGAAAAAATATATTCACGAAGAGGAAACAGAAGCCTATACCCTGGGGGATTTCCTGAAGGAAAAGAACAACGATTGAACGGCTTCTTGGATAGGCGATGTTAAAGAATTCGATCGACCCCAAGAAATTCGAGACCTTCATCGAGATCAACCGAAGGATCAATTCGGACTATTCGGATGTGCATGTTCTTCTAACAGATATCCTGGAATCGGCTACTCGGTTGGTAGATGGCGAAGCTTCTTCCCTTCTGTTACTGGATAAAGAGAGTAATAAACTCTTTTTTGAAATCGCTCTCGGACCAAAGGGACCGGAAGTGAAAAAGTTCTCCTTGAACTTGGGAGAAGGGATTGCGGGATGGGTAGCCGAGCATAAAACCTCGCTGATCGTGAATGATGTGGGGGAAGATCCTCGCTTCTTTGCCGATGTAAGCAAAAAGATCGGTTTTCCTACTACCTCCATTCTAGCTACTCCCATGCATGTGAAAGGAGAATGCGTGGGGGTAATCGAAATCATCAACAAAAAGAACGGAAAACCTTTCAATCAGGAAGATCTAGAGTGGCTCGAAATATTCAGCACCCAAGCCTCTATCACCCTTCAGAATGCCAGAAATTTTCAAAAAGTGCGGGATGAGGTAGATCTCCTTCGGGACAAAGTCACTTTGGAAACAGGGTACCATCCATTCATCGGCGAAAGTAAAATCATTCGGGAAAAACTAGAACTAGTAAAACGGATCGCTCCTACAGATTCTTCCGTGTTGATTCTAGGGGAGAGTGGAGTAGGGAAGGAGCTGTTTGCAGAGCAGATCCATCTCCATAGTCCTCGGAAACACCGTCCCTTAATCCGAGTGAACTGTGCCGCTCTGCCAGAACATCTTTTAGAAAGTGAACTCTTTGGTCATGTGAAGGGGGCCTTTACCGATGCCTCTCAGGAACGAAGAGGCCGGTTCGAGTTGGCGGATGGTGGAACCATCTTTCTCGATGAAATCGGTGACCTACCCTTATCGATCCAGGCGAAGCACCTTAGAGTACTCCAGTCAAAAACCTTTGAAAAAGTAGGTAGCTCTGAAACGATCTCAGTGGATGTGAGAATCATGGCAGATACAAACCGGGACATTGAATCGGCTGCAGAG